>NZ_VFVX01000003.1:0-357265 GCF_006442395.1 Mesorhizobium sp. B2-3-5
TGGCCCAAAGATGCGTCGGCCTCTCGTCCGCCACCGCTCCCGCCATCATAACGGATTCGGCAAATGACAAGTTACAAGGATGCCGGTAGGCAGGTGAGGGGCGGCGCTAACGCCAACAATCAATGGCGGGGACGAACCCACGCGACCTCAATGCTTGATCCTATCCCGCATCGCGTACCACAACATCCCCAGCACATAGAGCGGGCCGCGCAGCGCCGTGCCACCCGGGAACGGCATCGGCGTGAGCGCCGAAAACAGGTCGAGCCGCGAGGCGTCGCCGGTGATCGCTTCGGCAAGCAGCTTGCCCGACAGCGTCGACAGGATGACGCCCTTGCCGGAATAGCCATGTGCGAAATAGACCTCGCCATAGTGACCGACATGCGGCAGGCGCGATGTCGTCACCGATACCAGCCCACCCCAGGCATGATCGATGCGGCAGCCCTTGAGCTGCGGGAAGGTGCCTTCCATGTGCGGCCGCACGAAGCCGGCAATGTCGGCCGGCGGTGACGGCGTATAACGCTCGCCGCCGCCGAACAGCAGGCGGCCGTCCGCCGACATGCGGTAATAGTTGACGACGAAGCGCGTGTCGGACACCGCGACATTGGTCGGGATGACGTTGCGCTTGCCCTCCAGCGGCTCGGTGGCGACAATGTAGTTTCCGACCGGCATGATGCGGCTGTTGACGCGCGGCTCGAGCCCGTGGAGCAAGGCGTCGCCCGCCAGCACGACATGTCTTGCGCGCACCGATCCCTTTGCTGTCGAGACCCGTATGGAAGGCTCGCGCTCCAGCCGCGTGGCCACCGAATTCTCGTGGATGGTGACACCGGCTGCGACCGCCGCGCGGGCGAGGCCCAACGTGTAATTCAAGGGATGCATGTGGCCGCCAAGCGGCTCGTACATCGCGCCATGATAGGGCGTGTCGACCTTGGCCCGGGCTTCCGCCGCCGACAATATCTCGACGTCGCGGAATTTCATCACGCTTTCGAGGCAGCTGGCCTCCTCCTCCAGGTCCCTTAGGTCGGAGCCGTTGATCGCGCCGACCAGATGACCGGTCAGCCTCAGGTCGCAATCGATGGCGTGGCGCTCGATGATGTCGAGCACCAGCCCGCGCGCCTCGAAAGCGAGGTCGAACAGCACCTTCGCCCGCTCGGGCCCGTAGAGCTTGACCAGGCCCTTGGCGCCCTTGCGCAGGCCGGGGATCATCTGGCCGCCATTGCGCCCCGACGCCCCCCAGCCGATCTTGCCGCCTTCGAGCAGCACCACTTTCAGGCCGCGCTCGGCGGCGTGAAGGGCGGCGGACAGTCCAGTGCAGCCACCGCCGACGACCACCAGGTCGGCGTCGACATCGCCCACGAGCGGCGAATGGTCCGGCGCCAGATTGGCGGTGGCGACATAGTAGGATTTGCCGATATCGAGGCCCGAATTGAAACCCGTTGAAGATGCCATGGTCACACCTTCAACAGCAGGTGGTCGCGTTCCCAGCTCGTCACCACGCTCTGGAACAGGTCGAGCTCGACGCTCTTGACGCGCAGATAGGTCTGGAAGAAATCCTCGCCGAGCAGCGCCCGCACCGGCTCGCAATCCGTGAAGCGGTCGAGCGCCTCCTCCATGGTCTTCGGCAGCGTGCTTTTGATCTTGTACGCATTGCCCGACGCCTCGGCCGAGCGCGCCAGTTTCTGTTCGACGCCGAGATAGCCGGCGAGCAGCGAACCGGCGATCGCCAGATAGGGATTGGAATCCGCGCCCGGCAGGCGGTTCTCGACTCGCCGCGCGGCACGGCCACCGGCGGGCACGCGCAGGCCGCAGGAGCGGTTGTCATGCGACCATTCGATGTTGGCCGGCGCGCTGTGGTTCGGCCGGATGCGGCGGTACGAGTTTATGTTCGGCGCAAACAGCGGCATGATCTCCGGAACGTATTTTTGCAGGCCGCCGATGAAGTGTCCGAACATCTCGGTGTCGGCATCGTCGGCGCCGGCGAACAGCGCGTTGCCCGCCTCGTCGATGATGGACATGTGCAGGTGCATCGAGCTTCCCGCCTGCGCCGCGATCGGCTTGGCCATGAAGGTGGCGTGCATGCCGCATTGCTGAGCCGCCTGGCGCGTCAGCCGCTTGAACAGCAGCACCTGGTCGGCCAGCGGCAGCGCGTCGCCATGCAGCAGGTTGATCTCCAGCTGCGCCGTGCCCGATTCATGGATCAGCGTGTCGAGCGGCAGTTCGGCGGCCGCGGCATAGTTATAGACGCGCCGGATCACCGGCTCGAACTCCTCGAGCGCCGCCATGTCATAGGGGTGCTGCACGCCCTCGGCACGGCCATTGGCGCCGACCGGGGCGGTCAGCGGTTTGTCCGGATCGGGATTGGGCGCGGTGAGGTAGAATTCAAGCTCCGGCGCCACGACGGCCCGCCAGCCGCGCTGCCGGTAGAGATCCAGCACGGCCCTGAGCACATGGCGCGGCGAGGCCATCCATGGCCTGCCATCCATGTGGAAGGCGTCGGCGAAGACATAGGCCTTGCCAGGCCCGGCGCCGGGCGCCAGGCACAGCGTCGAGAGATCGGGCACCATGCGCATGTCCGGGTCCGAATAGGCAAAACCCTCGTCGATCGAGCCGGAATAGCGGCCGTCGATGCTGACCAGGAAGGCGCTGCTCGGCAGATAGAGCGCGCGGTCTTCCAGCGCCTTCAGGAATTTCGCCGTCGGCAGCGCCTTGCCGCGCAGCACACCGTTCATGTCGGGCACCAGGCATTCGACTTCATTGATGCCGTGCTGCGCCAGCCAGGCCCTGGGGTCGTTGCCGCTGGAGAGCGAGGTGTCGGTGTTCTTATCAAGCATTTCGTTTAATTCCGTATCAGAGAGAGTATGGCTTGCGCGGCCACGTCCGTTCCGGGTTCCAGCGCCATCCGGGCTGCATTGTCCCTCAGGCGGGCGCGCATGGCATCGTCGGCCAGCAGGCCGAGAATGGCTCTCTCCAATACTCCTTCTGTCCAGCCGTCACGGCCGATATGGTCGCCGACGCCGGTCTCTCCGGCGCGCTGCGCATTGTCGTGGCCGTTCCAGCAATAGGGCATGATCAGCGACGGCACGCCGAAGCGCAGCGCCTCGCAAAAGCGCGCGCCCCGCGCGCCTAACGACTGCGCAATGCCGACGCAATTCAACGCCGCGCCGAAACTGGATTCGGGAAACAGCGCGATGGTCGGGCTGGCTTTACGCGTCAATTATTTCCTCTTCAATCGGGCCGGCTGATCATGCCAAACAGCGCGGGGGCGCCGCGGCTGGCCGCTTGCGGTCGCTGGCTGCGGGAGAGCCGCAGGTGGATACGAAGCAGATCGGCAGCCACCTCATACTGCCGGTTTTCGAGATGGTCGAGTATGTTCAGGTGTTCGCGCAAAGATTGCTTCAGGCGGAACACATTGACCCCGGCGTAAATGCCCGGCAACCGGCGCAACCTTAGAGGATCCGACAGCGCATCGGTGAGGAAACGATTGGCACAGCCCTCGGCGATCATGCCGTTAAAATCGATGTCCAGTCGCTGGAATTGGCGCGCGTCGAAGGCGGCGTCCGGCAACGCGGCCAGCGCCTCCACGCCCTGGCGCAACGCCACGGCCCGCGTCCCGCCCAGCTGGAAGCCCGCACGGTCGAGCAGATTCTCCTCCGTCAGTCTGTTAATCCCCTGATCGACAATGACGCGCCACCCCTCGGCGGCTGGAAAGCATCCGGACTCGGCCATGAACTCGGCCGCCAGGGGCTGGATGCCTCCCGCCGCTTGAAGATGGTGATCGACCACAAGCCGGCGATCCAGGAATGGTGGTACCCTTATCCCGACAGCTGGCTCCGCGCGACCGGCGGCCGCATGCACGTCCAGGCCACACCGGCTTTCCTTGCGAAGGCAAGCAACAGGAACCTCGGGCCACGCGGATGGTTGTTCTCATGAGGTCGACATGGGGCTGGCGGTCTTACAATCGGAGCGACGAGATGGACGGCAGGATTGAATCGGGCGCCTGTTTTTGCGGGGCAATTGCCGCCGAGATGCAAGGCGAGCCGTTCTGGGTCTGCTCCGACCATGACGACGACTGCCGCCGGGCAATCGGCGGCCCATTGACCGTCTGGGTCGGCTACCGCCCGCATCAGGTGCGGCTGACCCGTGGCCGGCCGAAGGAATTCTCCAAGACCAAGGGCATTGTGCGAACATTCTGCGGAGATTGCGGCTCCTCGATCGCCTATCGCGACGAAGGGCTGAGCGACGAAGTCTACGTCACGATAGGCTTTTTCGACCATCCGGAGCGGTTCAGTCCGCAAGCGCACGCCTATTGGCGCCTGAGACTGCCTTGGGTGGAATTCTCGGACGACCTGCCGCGTATCGATACCTATTCGCGGCCACGCGATCCCGCGTTCGGAAATCCTGCCGACCGTAAATAAGTCTCCTTTTACGCCTGGATCGCCTCGATCAAAGCGCGCGAGACGGAAACAATAGGCCGTCGCGGAGAGCGAGGCGGCGATGCAAAATAGCTGGCGACGAACTCAGCCCGCCGCGCCGCGGTCCCAGGAGCCGGTTTCGGCCATTCGCTTCAGCAGCGGCGCAGGCTTGAAAACTGGCCTGCCGGTCCGCTGGTGCCAGTACTCAAGCCTTTCGACGATCCGCGCCGGCCCTTCAAGCCCGGCCCAGAACATCGGGCCGCCCTTGCCGGCCGGAAAGCCGTAGCCGTTGACCCAGACGACATCGATATCGGAGGCGCGTGCCGCGATCCCTTCCTCCAGAATCTTCGCCCCCTCGTTGACCAGGGGATAGAGCGTGCGCTCGATGATTTCCTCGGCGCCGATCGCGCGCGGCGCGATGCCTCGCTCGGCCGCCTTGCCGCGGATCAGCGCCTCCACCTCGGGGTCAGGAACCGGCGTGCGCGCGCCGGCCTCGTAGAGGTAAAAGCCACGGCCGGTCTTCTGGCCGAACCGGCCCTGTTCGCACAGGGCGTCGGCGATCACGGCCGTCTGGCCGCGCGCCTTGCGGTTGCGCCAGCCAATGTCGAGGCCAGCGAGATCGCCCATCTGGAACGGCCCCATAGGCCAGCCGAAATCGGTGAAGGCCTTGTCGATCTGGCTGGGCGTCGCGCCTTCCAGCAGAAGCGCTTCGGATTCCGAGCCACGCGCGGCCAGCATGCGGTTGCCGACGAAACCATGGCAGACGCCGACGACGACAGCCACCTTGCCGATCCGCCGTGCCAGATCGACGACCGTCGTTAGCGCATCTGGCGCGGTCTTTTCCGCCCGCACGATTTCCAGCAGCTTCATGACATTGGCTGGCGAAAAGAAATGCAGGCCGAGCACATCTTGCGGGCGAGAGGTCGACGCGGCGATTTCGTTGATGTCGAGATACGAGGTGTTGGTGGCGAGAATCGCGCCCGCCTTGGCCACCGCGTCGAGCTTGCCGAAGATTTCTTTCTTGACCGCCATGTCTTCGAACGCCGCCTCGATGATCAGGTCGCAATCGGCAAGATCGGCGTAGTCGGTGGAGCCCTTGAACTGGGTGAGGCGCTGCCGCTTGGCCTCTTCACTCAGCGAACCACGGGAGACGGAGACGGTGTAATTTTTCTCGATCGTGGCTAGCCCGCGCTGCAAGGCTTCATGACTGGCTTCCAGCAAGGTGACGGGAAAGCCGCCATTGGCGAAGGCCATGGCGATGCCGCCGCCCATCGTGCCGGCGCCGATGACACCGACGCGGGCAATCCTGCGCTTGACGATATCCTTGCCCGGAAGCTTTGCCGCCTCGCGTTCGGCGAAGAACAGATGGCGCTGCGCCCGCGACTGGTCGCTGGCGACCAGCTTCACGAACAGTGCCCGCTCCGCCGCAAGCGCTTCGTCGAAGGGCAGCGTGACGGCGTTGCGCACCGCCTCCGCGCAGGCGATCGGCGCTTCCAGTCCCCGCGCCTTCCCGGCGAGGTTCGCCGCCTCGGTATCGAACGTCGCCAGGTCGGTCTCCCTCAGCAGGTCGTCGCGATCGCGCACCGACGTGAAGGGACCACCCTTGCGTGCGATCTCCCGGGCGAAATTCACCGCGTGCGTGGTCAGATCGCCTTCGAAGACGGCATCAACCAGCCCTGCAGCGTGCGCTTCATCAGCTCCGATCGGCGTGCCTGAAACGACCATCTTCAGAGCCTTCAATGCCCCGACCAGCCGTGGCAGCCGCACCGTGCCGCCGCCGCCCGGCAGCAGGCCGAGCTTCACTTCGGGAAGGCCAAGCTTGGACCCGGCATCGGCGACACGGAAATGGCAGCCGAGCGCGAGTTCCAGCCCACCGCCGAGCGCGGTGCCGTGAATGGCGGCGACCGTCGGCTTGGTAATAGTTTCCAGCAGGGCCACGATGGCGCGCAGGTCAGGCTGCTGCACCGGCTTGCCGAATTCGGTAATGTCGGCCCCGGCTACAAAGGTCCGCCCGGCGCAGGCGAGCACGATCGCGGCAACCGAAGCGTCGTCGCGCAAGGCAACCAACGCCTGCATCAGCGGCTCTCGGACATGAAAACTAAGCGCGTTGACCGGCGGGTTGTCGATGATGATGATGGCGACATCGCCGTCGCGGCTGACCTTCAGGGAATCGGACACGCAAAAACCTCCCAGCAACGGTGAGCGGCTGGCCGCCGCTTGAACGGGATTTATAGCGCCATGACGCGGATGGGAACCGGCCTCCAGTCTGGCACAACGATTAGTGCCGGCCGGCGGCCTCCGTTGCCATCATCTCCGGCATTGCGTCGCTGGCGGTGCGCCCGCCGCGCCAGGAGGCAAAAGCCGCGACCAGATAGAGGATCGCCGAGAAGGTGAAGGCGAAGACCAGTCCATGCTTGAACGGCCCCGACATCAGCTCGGGGAAAAAGGCATGGCCGGTCAGCGTGTCGATGCTCTGCTGCGGCAGCGCATGCAGCACATCGGCCGGGATCAGCTCGCCCATCGGATTATAGCCGAGGAAAGCGGCGAATAGGCTGGCGACCGGCGGCATGTTGGCGATCTGGTGGGCGACCGCCTCCGGCACGTGCTGCGCCAAAAGGTCGGCTTCCATGCTCTGCGGCAGGCTGGCGGCAAGGCCCAGGATCATCAGGCTGAAGAACAGACCGATCGACAGCACTTGCCCGGCATTGGTGGTGGTGGCGCGCATGCCTGACGCCTGGCCGCGTTCGCGCGCCGGCACCGAATTCATGATCTGCGTCGAGTTCGGCGCCACGAACAGGCCGGAGCCGAGGCCGTTGAGGAACAGGAGCGCGGCAAAGGCCGTATAGGAGAAGTCGGCAGGCAAGGCCATCAACGCGATAAAACTGCCAGCGCCCACGACCATGCCGCCGACCGCGAAAGGCACGCCGCCGACCCGGTCGGAGAAATAGCCGGACACCGGCCCGGCAATGAGAAAGCCAACCGTCAGCGGCAGCATGAAGATCGCCGACCACAGCGGCGTCTCCTCGAAGGAATAGCCGTGCAGCGGCAGCCAGATGCCTTGCAGCCAGACGATCAGCATGAATTGCAGCCCGCCCCGCGCGATGCCCGAGGCGAGATTGGCGATGTTGCCATAGGCGAAGCCCGGGATGCGGAACAGCTTCAGGTCGAGCATCGGCTTGGCGACGCGCTGTTCAATGAAGATGAAGGCGATCAGCGAAATGAAGCCGATGGCAAACAGAACAAGCACCTTCGGGCTGGTCCACGCCATCACCTGGTCGCCATAGGGCTGCAGGCCGTAGGTTATCGCGGTGAGGATGAGCACCAGGCCGAGGCCGAAGCTGATATTGCCAAGCCAGTCGATCGTATGCGTCGAGCGGTTCGGCGCGTCGTGCAGCTTCATGTACGCCCAGACCGTGCCGACGAGGCCGAACGGCACGTTGATCCAGAACACCAGCCGCCAGTCCGTGTCGGCGAGCAACCCGCCGATCAGCAGGCCGACGAACTGGCCGCCAATGGCCGCCACCACATTGATGCCGAGCGCGAAACCGCGTTCGTTTTCCGGAAAGGCATCGGTGAGCAGCGCCGTCGAATTGGCCATGATCAGCGCGCCGCCAACGCCCTGGATGATGCGCACGGATATCAGGTACATCGCGGCGAAGTCGCCCTGGCCGGGCAGCAGGCTGAGCGCGATCGAGGCGGCGGTGAAGATGGCGAAGCCGAGATTGTACATCCTCGCCCGGCCGAACTGGTCGCCAAGCCGGCCGAAGGCAACGACGAGCACAGCCGTGGCGATCATGTAGCCGATGATCGCCCACAGGAGGTAATTGATGTTGCCCGGGTCGAGCGCCTTGAGGCCGATGCCGCGAAACACCGCCGGCAGGCTGATCAGCAGAATCGACCCGTTGATGGCGGCGGCCAGCATGCCGAGCGTGGTGTTGCTCAGAACCATCCATTTGTGGCTCTGCGGGCGGCTGTCAACGGAGGTATTCATGGTGGTAACTCTCGACGGGCGCTGGCGCGGTTGCCGTCAGCGCTATATATGAGGATAGTCTCAGGTTTGGAAATATGAGGATGGCCTCGGAAAAGCAAGAGCCTTCTGCATGTCGCCCAAAAGTGAGCTCGGTTTTGGGATATCGACATGCATGAAAACAAAGACCGAAGGCGCGTCGCATGAATTCGGTTAGACGCGACGCGCTTTCGGCGGCGAATCCGCGTGCACCGCAGCAAAAAAGAGGGCGCGAACGGGTCACGGCACTGATGGCGAGCGCGGCAGCGCTGTTCGTCGAGAAGGGTTTCGACGCCACGACGATGACCGAGATTGCCGCGCGGGCGGGTGCTGCCATCGGCACGCTCTATCTGTTCTTCCCGACCAAGGAGGCCCTGGCGCAAGCCATTCTGGCCGAGAACGCGGAAGGTCTGTCCACGCAGCTTGACACCTTGCAGGAACGCGCCAGGGGCCAGCCGCCGGCTGCCATCGCCGATGCGCTGTTCGAATTGCTCGGCGATTTTCTCGCCACGCATCCGGCCTATTCCGCCCTGCTCGACCTGCCCGGCGACGAAGGCTGGCGGCGCAAGATGCGGGCCCGCCGACGTGAGCAGATCGCCGCCCTGTTCGCGCAGGCCGAACCGCCGCTCCCCTTAGGCCAGGCCGAGCGGCTGGCCGTAATCGTGCCGCAGCTGATGCGCATCCCGCTGGCACTGGTTGGCGAGAAACGGTTGCGCGACGGCGTGCTGGAGGAATTGCGGCTGATGCTGGCGCGGCATTTACAGGCGGCTAACGACGGCTGACGTAGCTTCAGGAGGTCAAAACGAAGTCGTCGCGATCCTTCCCACCCCCCTCTGTCCTGCCGGACATCTCCCCCGCAAGGGGGGAGATTGGCAGTGTCAACGCTTCGCACTTTCTTGCGACATTGGGATTAGCGAAAACGGAAGCAACGTCTGATCTCCCCCCTTGCGGGGGAGATGTCCGTCAGGACAGAGGGGGGTGCTGTCCCGCCAGCGTCACCGCTCTGCAATCGTCAGAACTACCGCACCGCCTTCTCGCCACCCGCCGCCGTTATCACCCCGACAATGATTAGCCCCGTCAGCAGCAGCCGCACGCCGGCACTCACGCCGAACGTGTTGAGCATGGTGAGCAGCAGCACCAGGAAAAGTGCCGCGCCCCAGACGCCGGGCACATTGGCCTTGCCGCCGGCGACCGACGTGCCGCCGATGACGACGACGGCGATCGAGGCGAGCAGGTACTCATTGCCGATATCGACATTGGCGCCCCGGAAATAGCCGGCGAGCAATGCGCCATCGAGGCCGCCGAGCGCGCCCGAAAGCGTGTAGGTAAGAAAGCGGATGCGGCCGACATTGACGCCGGCCAGCCAGGCGGCGCGGATGTTCTGCCCGATCGCCAGCACCGATCGGCCATAGATCATGCGCTGCAAGGCTATGCCGGCCCCGATGGTGAACAGCACGGTCAGCATCGCCAGCACCGGAATGCCTGATATTTGCCAATTGGTGAAATCGGCGAAGCCTGGCGGCGGCTTGATCTGCAGCCCGCGCCCATAGCTGATGTCGACCGATTGTATGATGAAGCTGGCCGACAGCGTGGCGATGATCGGCGGGATGCGCAGCGCCCAGATCAGCAGATAGTTGACGGCGCCGATCGCGGCGCCGCAGGCAAGCGCAGCCAGCAGCCCGGCAGCGATCATGGAATCGCTGCCGCCCATCACCTTCATGGCGACAGCACTGGCAAGGCCGATATTGGCCGGCAGCGACAGGTCGACATTGCCCGGGCCGAGTGTGATGACGAACATCTGGCCAATGCCGACGATGACCGTGAACACGGCAAGCGAAAGGGCTGCCGTGACCATGCCGCCGGCGCCATGGCCGCCGGTGAAGACGATCGTCGCAAGCCACACCAGCAGCGCGGCGAGAAAGGACCATATCCAGGGCTTGGCGGCCAGCGATTTCACCGATGTCATTGCTCACCTTTCCCTACGGCTGATCAGCACCCGCGCCGCCAGCACGATGATCAGGATGGCGCCGTTGGCGGCCACCTGCCAGTCAGGCGGGATGTGCATGAAGGTGAGCAGCGGTGACGCCGCCAATGCCAGCGTCAACGCACCGATCACGGCACCGATCGGCGAAACGCGACCGCCGACGAATTCGCCGCCGCCGAGGATGACGCCGGCTATCGAAAGCAGCGTGTAGCCATTGCCGATATTGGCATCGGCCGAGGTGGTGATGCCGATCAGCGCCATGCCGGAAAGCACGCCGAACACGCCGGCGAGCGCAAACAGCACGACCTTGGTCTTGAGCAGCGACCAGCCGGCGCGCCGAAGGGCTGCCGCATTGCCGCCGGAGCCACGCAGGATGACGCCGTATGACGTGCGCATCAGGCTCAAATGAACGATGAGCCCGATCAGCAGCGCGGCCATGATCGGGAAGGGTACGAAGGGCGGTTTGAAGGACAGGATCGCCAGCAGCCAGTCCGGCGCCTTTCCGCCTGGTTTGGGCAGGACAAGGATGGCAAGCCCCTGCCATACAAAGCTCATGCCCAGCGTCACCACGATCGACGGCAGGTTGCGCAGATGGATCAGCGCGCCGAGCAGCGCATAGATGCCGATCGATCCGAGCAGGATGGCGATACCTATCAGCGGCGCGTCCTTCAGCCAGGTCGCGGTGACGCAGCCGACGAACCCGACGAAGGTGCCGATCGACAGGTCGAGCTCGTTGCCTGCTATGACGAACATCTGCGCTGTCGTCGCCAGTGCGATCGGGATCGCCAGGTTCAGCATCAGGCTGAAGCCGAAATAGCTGATCGCACGTGGGTTGAGCCAGGCGATGGCGAGCAGCACAAGCACCAGCGACAGCGCTGGCAGAAGCCCGCGCAGCAGTCGGGCACGTGCCGCGCTCCCGCGCGCCGCGGATGGTTTGAGACCGGTTTCCACAGTTGCCGCCGTCATCTCAGGCCGCGTCGCCGAAGGAGGACTGGATGATCTTTTCTTCGCTCAGTTCGTCGCGCGTGAGATCGGCGACGATGCGGCCGTTCTTGAAGACATAGATGTGGTCGCAATTGTCGAGCTCTTCGGTTTCCGTTGTGTACCAAAGGAAGGTGCGGCCGCGCCGGGCCTCCTCGCGCACCAGATCGTAGACTTCGAGCTTGGTGCCGACATCGACGCCGCGCATAGGATCGTCCATCAGCACGATCCCGGCATCGGAACCCAGCGCGCGCGCGAACAGCGCCTTCTGCTGGTTGCCGCCAGAGAGAGAAAATATGTTGTTGTTCATATCGGGCGTGCGGATGCCGATCTTCTTCTGCCACAAGGCGGCGAGCTCGGCCTCGCGTCGCGGCGAGATCAGCAGCCCGTTGCGCAGGCGGGCCAGCGAGCGGATGCCGATGTTCTGCGCGATTGACCATTGCGGGAAAATGCCGTCCGACTGGCGATCGCCGGCGACCAGCGCCACTGGCGCCGTTACCTCGACGCTGGCCCTGGCGCGTGACGCGGCATTGAAGATCGCCAGCAGCAGGTCGGTCTGGCCGTGGCCAGCCAGTCCGGCAAGGCCGATGATCTCGCCGGCGCGGGCGACGAGGTCAACGCCGTCCTTCTGCACGGCGGGACGCGCCCGAACCCGCAGCGGACCGGCCTCTGGCTTGGCGGCTATTTCGGCTGCCATCTTCTGGCGTGCTTCCGCCCCGCCCATCACCGTCACCAGCCGGTCGCGGTCGAAGGCACCCGCGGCTGCCGATGCCACCACCTTGCCGTCGCGCATCACCACGATGCGGTCGGCATTTCTCAATACCTCGCCCAGCACGTGCGAGATGAGAATGCAGCTTTTGCCGCTGGCAACGAAGCGGCGCACGAAGGCCAGAAGTTGGCCAGCGGTATGTGCGTCGAGAGACGATGTCGGCTCGTCGAGGATGACGAGGTCGAGCCGGTCCTGCGTGACCGTGAAGGCGCGCGCCACCTCGACCATCTGGCGCCGGCCGATCGAAAGGTCGCCGACAATGTCGGATGCGGAGATGCCGTGGCCGGGAAAGATCTCGTCGAGCTTGCCGGCGATCAGCTCCGCCGCCCTGCGGCGCCAGCCGAAGCCGGCGAGTGAGGCGTGGTTGATGCGCGTGTTTTCGGCGACGTCGAGATTGGGGCATAGCGACAGTTCCTGGAACACGCAGCGTATGCCGAGCTGCTGTGCCCTCGACACCGAGTAGTTCTCCTCGATGCCGCCATGCACCCCGATCCTGCCGCTGTCGGGCGTCGAGGTGCCGGCCACCATGTGCATCAAGGTCGACTTGCCGGCGCCGTTGTGGCCGACAAGGCCCACGCACTCGCCAGGGCCGACATGGAAATCCACCCCGCTGAGCGCCCTGACGGCGCCGAAATGCTTTTCGGCACCGTCAAGTCTTACGATGTCAATATTGGCGGCGCCGAAATGTTTTTCGGCGCCGTTCAGTCTGATGATGTCAGCGTTGCTTTCGGCCATGCTCAACGATATCCGCTCGGCGATATGGACGGCAACGCTGCCACGATTTATTTGATGTTTGCCTTGATGGCCGCGATGGCGTCTTCCTGGCTGTATTCGTGGGTGGCGACGCCGCCCTCCTTGATTTTCGGCAAGGCTGCCTCGAAGTCGTCCTGGGTGAAGGCCAGATACGGCACCAGCAGGTCGTGCGGAATGTCCTTGCGGCCGTCGAGCACCTGTTGTGCCACCCAGAAGGCGAGCGACGACACGCCGGGCGCGATTGATGCCGACCAGGTTTTGTAGCCGTCCTTGTCCTTCTGCTCCTTCCACCACTTCAGCTCGTCCTGCCTATTGCCCATGATGATGGTCGGGCGCGGCTTGCCGGCTGCGGCGAAGGCCTGTGCGGCGCCATAGCCGTCGCCGCCCTGGTCGACGATTCCGACGACGTCGGGCAGCGACGGCAGGACGGTCGCCACCGCCTTCTGGGCGGTGGTCTGGTCCCAGTCGCCGGTGACCGAACCGACGATCTTGAATTCGGGATGGGCGGCGACACCTTCGAGGATGCCGGCGTGGATGGCATCGTCGATCGAAGTGCCGGCAAGGCCACGGATTTCAAGCAGGTTGCCGCCCTTCGGCTGGAACTTGGCCATGTGCTCGACTTCCTGCTTGCCCATGTCCTTGAAGTCGACGACGACGCGGTAGGCGCAGGGTTCGGTGACGATGCCATCGAAGGAGACGACCACGATGCCGGCATCGCAGGCCTGCTTTATGGCGCCGTTGAGCGCGTCCGGCGAGGCGGCGTTGATGACGATGGCGTCATAGCCCTGCAGGATCAGGTTCTGCACCTGCGCTGCCTGCGTCGGCACTTCCTTGTCGGCGGTGGTGAAGACATCGGCGGCGGCGACGATCTTGTCGTCCACCGCCTTCTTGGTGACGATGCCATAGCTGTCGAGCATCGCCTGCCGCCACGAATTGCCGGCATAGTTGTTGGAGAATGCGATTTTCTTGCCGCTGGTATCGGCCAAAGCCGTACCGGCTGCGAGCACCGCTGCCAGGGTGCCCAAGACGAACAGTTTCTTCATGTCATGCTCCTCCCAAGGTTTGTGGTCGTGGCTGATTTCGATGACGTCGTGCCTGCGTTCCTGTTTTTTATCTATTGTCAGACAAATGTAGTTGGGCGCGCTTGTCAACTGCGATCGGTAGCTGACTGGCGATCAACTTGCGGTGCGGCGGTTGAAAAGGCTTCGGCGGATGGCTAGTCCTGCGTGCATGAGGGTGAAAGCATGACGCCGACCGTCCCCCCGGGCGCACCGGGTATCCCGGCGCGCTGGACGTCCAGCGCCAAGAGCGGTGTCGGGTCGGCGCTTTCCCGGCACAGCCAGGTCTGGTTCACCATCAGCCACGGCATCCTGAACGAGATCTACTATCCGCGCCTCGACAGCGCCTGCACGCGCGACCTTGGCCTGATCGTCACTCGCCCCGGCGGCTATTTCTGTGAAGAAAAGCGCGACGCCACGCACGCCATCGAACCGTTCGAGGCCGGCGTGCCCGCCTACAGGCTGGTCAACACGGCTGACGACGGCGCCTGCCGGATCGAGAAGCGCATCCTTGCCGATCCGACCCGCCCGACCTTGCTGCAGGAGATCACCTTCACCCCGCTCAAGGGCGCTGTCGCCGACTACCGGGTCTATGCGCTTCTGGCGCCGCATCTGGTCAATGCCGGCATGGGCAACACCGCCTGGGTCGGCAACCATGAGGGAAGGCCCGTGCTGTTCGCCACGGGACGTGGCGCCTGCCTGGCGCTGGCCTCGTCACTGTCGTGGCGAGACTGTTCGGCCGGTTATGTCGGCTTCTCCGACGGCTGGCAGCAGCTTCACAACACCGGCGCACTCGATCCGGCCTGCCAGCGCGCCGAGGACGGCAATGTCGCGCTGACCGGCGAGATCGGTTTCACCGCTGCCAGGACAAAGGCCGTGCTGGCACTGGGATTTGGCGCAACATCCGAAGAGGCCGCCGAAAATGCCTTCGCCAGCCTGAAGCGAGGCTTTGAGCCCGCGGCGAAATCCTACGTCGAGAGGTGGCGTAAATGGCAATCGGGGTTGTTGCCAATGGACCGGCATGGCGAGGTCAACAGCTATCGGGTCTCCACCGCTGTCCTGGCAACGCACCGCTCGATCGCCATACCGGGTGCGGCGGTCGCCAGCCTGTCCATCCCCTGGGGCTTCAGCAAGGGCGATGACGATCTTGGCGGCTACCATCTGGTCTGGCCGCGCGATCTGGTCGAAACGGCGGGCGGCTTCCTTGCCGCCGGCGATGCCGCCTCCGCGTTGCAGATCCTCGGCTATCTCCGCTCCATCCAACAGCCCGACGGCCACTGGCCGCAAAATGCCTGGCTCGACGGGTCGGCCTACTGGCCCGGCATCCAGATGGACGAGTGTGCCTTCCCACTGCTGCTCGCCGACGCCTTGCATCGCGCCGGCCATCTGCCGGACGCCAGGCTGAAAACCTTCCTGCCGATGATCGAAAGCGCCGCCTCTTACGTCGTGCGCAACGGACCGGTCACCGGCGAGGATCGTTGGGAAGAGGACGCCGGCTACAGCCCGTTCACGCTGGCCGTCGAGATCGCCGCCCTGCTTGCCGGCGCCGACCTGCTCGACGCCTGCGGCGAGAAGGCGGCCGCCGCCTATCTGCGCGAGACCGCCGATGGCTGGAACGACCAGGTCGAGCGCTGGACCTACGTCACCGCCACGGCCATCTGCAAGGCGGTCGGCGTCGAAGGCTACTACGTCCGCATCGCACCGCCCGACAGCGCCGATGCCGGTTCGCCGAAGGACGGCTATGTGCCGATCAAGAACCGGCCGCCGGGCGACACCGACAGGCCCGCCCAGGAAATCGTCAGCCCGGACGCGCTGGCGTTGGTGCGCTTTGGCCTGAGGGCCGCCGACGATCCCCGCATCGTCGATACGGTCAAGGTCATCGACGCGCGATTGCGCTGCGAGCTGCCGCAAGGGCCGCTCTGGTACCGCTACACCGGCGACGGCTATGGCGAGCACGAAGATGGCGCGCCCTTCGACGGCACTGGCCAGGGCCGCCCGTGGCCGCTTTTGGCCGGCGAACGCGCCCATTATGAGTTGGCGGCAGGGCGTAAGGACAAAGCGGTCGACTTGCTGGCGGCAATGGAACGATCGGCCGGGCCAGGCGGCTTGTTGCCGGAGCAGGTCTGGGATGGCACCGACCTGGTTGAACGCGAACTGGTACGTGGTGGCCCCTCGGGCAGCGCCATGCCCCTGGTCTGGGCGCATTCCGAGCACATCAAGCTTCTGCGCTCGCTGCGCGACGGGGCGGTCTTCGACATGCCGCCGCAAGGTGTAAAGCGCTACATCGAAGACAAGACCGTATCGCCGGTCCGGACCTGGCGCTTCAACAACAAGATCCGCACGCTGCCCGCCGGCAAGACGCTGCGCGTCGAGTTGCTGGCAGCCGCGACCGTCCGCTGGAGCACCGACAATTGGGCAACCGCCCGTGACAGCCAGACAGCGGAAAATGCTTTCGGCATCCATCTTGTCGATCTGCCCACGGCAAGCCTCCCCAACGGCAGCACGCTGATCTTCACTTTTTTCTGGCCCGGGACCGGCGATTGGGAGAATGTCGACTTCTCCGTCATGTCAGGCGCTCAGGGCAGCCAATAGACCCTTCCTCGATAAATCCAGCAAATCCTCCAAGAAACAGGGACGAAAACCATGCAGATCGGAATGATGGGACTGGGCCGGATGGGTGCCAACATGGTCCGGCGCCTGATGCGCGACGGCCATGAATGCGTCGTCTACGACATCAACGCGGCCAGCGTCGCCGCCCTGGTGGCCGACGGCGCCTTGGGAGCGGCCTCCCTGGCGGAATTCGTCGGCAAGCTCGCCAAGCCGCGCTGTGTGTGGCTGATGCTGCCGGCAGCGATCACCGGCAGGATCATCGATCAGGTCGCGGCCCTGATGGAGCCCGGCGACATCGTCATCGACGGCGGCAATTCCTACTATCACGACGCCGTCGACCAGGCCGCGAAACTCGCCCCCAAGGGTATCCATCTCGTCGATGTCGGCACCAGCGGCGGCGTCTGGGGCCTGGATCGCGGCTACTGCCTGATGATCGGCGGTCCCGACGTGGCGGTGCAGCACCTGGATTCGGTCTTTGCCACGCTGGCGCCGGGCGCCGATGCCGGTTCCAATCCGCCCAAGGATGCCGGCACCGCGCCCTTCGGCTATCTGCATTGCGGGCCGAGCGGGGCCGGCCACTTCGTCAAGATGGTGCACAACGGCATCGAATATGGCGTCATGGCCGCCTATGCCGAAGGCATGAACATCCTGAAATCGGCCAACGCCGGCAAAAGGCAACGCACCGCGGACGCCGAGACCAGCCCGCTGGAAAGCCCGCAATACTACCAGTTCGACATCGACCTTCCCCAGGTGGCCGAGGTCTGGCGGCATGGCAGCGTCATTGGCTCCTGGCTGCTCGACCTCACCGCCGGCGCACTGAAGAGCGACCCGGCGCTGGTGCAGTTCGGCGGCCGGGTCTCGGATTCCGGCGAAGGCCGCTGGACGCTGAAAGCGGCGATCGACACCGGGGTGCCGGCGCCCGTTCTGTCCTCGGCCCTGTTCGACCGCTTCTCCTCGCAGGGCGAATCCGAATTCGCCGACAAGCTGTTGTCAGCCATGCGCTACGCATTCGGCGGCCACGTCGAGAAGCCGAAGGCCGGCAAGTGACGCCAAAGCGGGAGACGCACGCATGAGTCAGGAACGATCCGATACGCTGGTGCTTTTCGGGGCGACCGGCGACCTCGCCCACAAGAAGATATTTCCAGCCCTTTACCAGATGGTCGCCAAGGGCACGCTCACCGAGCCGGTGATCGGCGTTGCCTTCGACGCTTGGGACTTGAAGCAGTTGCAGGACCGCGCCCGCGACGGCATCGTCAACACGCTGGGCAAGATCGACGAGAAGGTGTTCGCCAAGTTCGCTTCGCTGCTGCGCTATGTCAGCGGCGATTATCGCGATCCGGCCACGTTCGAGAAACTGAAGAGCGCGCTCGGCAGCGCCCAGCGGCCGCTGCACTACATGGCCGTTCCGCCGACGATGTTCGAGATTGTCGTGCAAGGGCTTGAACAATCCGGCACCGCGCATGGTGCCCGCCTGATGGTGGAAAAGCCGTTCGGCCACGATTTGCAGTCGGCGCGCTGGCTGAACCGGGTGCTCCACCTTGTGTTCGACGAACAGTCGATCTTCCGCATCGACCACTATCTCGGCAAGGAAGCGATCCAGAACCTGCTCTATTTCCGCTTCGCCAATTCCCTGCTCGAGCCGATCTGGAACCGAAATTTCGTCGAGAGCGTGCAGATCACCATGGCCGAGGATTTCGGCGTCGAGGGCCGGGGCCGCTTCTATGACGATGTCGGTGCCATCCGCGACGTCATAGAGAACCATCTGCTCAACATCCTGCTGCTGCTGGCCATGGAGCCGCCGGTCGGCCGCTCCGCCGACGACCTCATCGACGAGAAAGTGCAGGTGCTGCGGGCGATCCGGACCTTGACCAGGGACGATGTCGTGCGCGGCCAGTTCAAGGGTTATATTGCCGAGCCCGGCGTCAAGCCGAACTCGCCGGTCGAGACCTTCGCTGCGGTGCGATTCTTCGTCGACACCTGGCGCTGGCAGGACGTGCCGTTCTTCATCCGCGCCGGCAAGAACATGCCGGTGCATGTCACCGAGGTGGTGGTGCGGTTGAAGCGGCCGCCGCTCGACGTTTTCGATCCGATCAAGCCCGCCGACCAGAATTACGTGCGCTTCCGCATCGACCCGCAGGTGATGATCGCCATCGGCGCCCAGCGCAAGGCTTCCGGCGACGACATGATCGGCGAGCAGGTCGAGTTGACGGCGCTCGACGACAGCAAGGGCGACATGCCTCCCTACGAACGGCTGATCGGCGACGCCATGAACGGCAACGGCCAGCTCTTCACCCGCCAGGACGCGGCCGAGCTTGCCTGGCGCATCGTCGGTCCGGTGCTGGGTGACACCACGCCGCCGCATCTTTACGAGCCGAAGACCTGGGGGCCGGCGGACGCCATGGCCGGCTTCGGGCCGCCCAATGGCTGGATCGACCCGGTGGCGTGAGTGAGGGGACACGATGGCCAAGGCGGTGAAGCAAGCAGCATCGGGCACGGACAAGGTCGTGCTGGCGATCGACATCGGGGGCTCGCACGTCAAGATCCTGACCAGCGCCGGTGGTGCGGAGCGCCGAGCCGATTCCGGCCCAGGCCTGACGCCACAGCAGATGATCGAAACGGTGAGAAAACTGGCCGAGGGCTTGTCCTACGACGTGGTATCGATGGGCTATCCCGGTCCGGTGCGTCACGACAAGCCGACGCGTGATCCCATGAATCTCGGCAAGGGCTGGGCCGGCTTCGACTTCGCCGCCCAGTTCGGCAAGCCGGTCAAGGTGGTCAACGACGCGCTGATGCAGGCCATCGGCAGCTATGAGGGCGGCCGGATGCTGTTTCTCGGGCTCGGGACGGGCCTCGGTGCGGCGATGATCCTCGACAACGTCGCCCAGCCGATGGAACTCGCTCATCTTCCCTACAAGAAGGGTGGCAGTTTCGAGGACTATGTCGGCGAGCGCGGCCTGCAAAAGCGCGGCAAGAAGAAGTGGCGCGGCTACGTCTTCGACATCGTCGACCGGCTCCGCGCAGCCATGCAGCCCGACTATATCGTCATCGGTGGCGGCAATGTCGACATGCTCGACCAACTGCCCGCCAACAGCAGGCGCGGCGACAACACACGGGCCTTCGAAGGCGGCTTTCGTCTATGGCGAGACAAGGCCTTGATCATCTGATATTATTACAGTTTAGTATAGTTGTTCAAAATAACGTGTGATGCCGCGCTAAATCATTGCGTTGGGCAGATTTGCCGACTAGGAATTCCGCCCCACTGCCGGCGTGCTCCCACGGATACACCAAAGACGATTCGGCATTTTTGATTTTGTGCCTCGTCCTTTCGAAACCGATCCCGATTTTCGAGGCCGTGCGCCATAGACGGAGGAAAGATTGAACGACGATAGCAACGACGCTCGCAAGGACATCGACCTTCTCGAGCTCACCGCCCATATTGTGTCCGCTTACGTCGAGAAGAATCGCCTGCCCGCCTCCGGCCTGGCCGACCTGATCGCCAGCGTCGCCGCCTCCATCGGTGGACTGAGCAAGCCGGTCGCTCCCGTCGCCGCGCCGCTGGTCCCCGCGGTCAATCCCAGGAAGTCGGTGACGCCGGATTTCATCATCTGCCTTGAAGACGGCAAGAAGTTCAAATCGTTGAAGCGTCATCTGGGCGTGCATTTTGGGCTGACGCCGGATGCCTACCGCGCCAAATGGGGCCTGCCGGCGGACTATCCGATGGTCGCTCCCAACTACGCGGCCTCGCGCTCGCAATTGGCGAAGTCGATCGGCCTCGGTCGCAAGGCCGTCGCGCCGGCACCCGCCAAGGCGAAGGGCCGGAAGGCCAAGGTTTCGGCCTGAGCATTTGGTCCTGAGCCAATATCATTTGGTCCTGAGCCAATATTAAGACGGTTGGAACAGAAGCCTGCCGGCGAAACCGCCTTGGCAGGCTTCCGATTTTTGTGGCTTGGATACATCAGACAAGATGATCTGGGGGACAGCCATGAACTACACCAGGATGGTGATCGAGAAAGAGGCGCCGGAGGAGTACGGCTATGACCGTATCCGCTACAATCTCTCCGAAAGCTCGATCGCCGACCAGAAGCTCTCCGACATCGGCCTGTCGCTGCCCGACCTGACGCTTTTCTACGGCGAGCATCGCGGCGACAAGCAATTGCGTGGCCTGATCGCGGCGCAGGATGCCGGCATCTCGCCCGATGACGTGCTGGTCACCGCCGGGGCCGCCGGTGCGCTTTTCATAATCTCGACTTCGCTTTTGTCGGCCAGCGACCACCTCGTCGTCATCAGGCCCAACTATGCCACCAACATTGAAACCCCACGGGCGATCGGCTGCGCCATCAGCTTTGTCGACCTGGCCTTCGAGGACGGCTTTGCCATCGATGTCGAGGCCATCCGGGCGGCGATACGGCCGAACACCCGGCTGATCAGCGTCACCTGCCCGCACAACCCGACCGGGACGATGATGTCGCGCCCCGACCTCGACGCGCTGATTGGGCTCGCGGAGAGCCGCAATTGTCATCTGCTGGTCGACGAGACCTATCGCGACCTGTCCTATGGCAGGCGCTTGCCTTCGGCGGCCTCGCTCAGCCCGCGCGCCATTAGCGTCTCCTCGCTTTCCAAGGCCTTCGGCATTCCCGGCATCCGCATCGGCTGGCTGGTCACCAGGGATGCGGCACTTCAGGAGACATTCCTCGCCGCCAAGGAGCAGATAGGCATCTGCGGCAGCGTCATCGACGAAGCCATTGCGCGTGGCATGTTGGAGCGGCGCGATACCTTCCTGGCGACGCTGCTGCCCGAAATGGCGAAGCGGCGCGACATCGTCCAGGCCTGGATCGACCGCGAGCCACTGGTCGACTGGGTGCGGCCAGAGGGCGGCGTCGTCGGCTTCCCGCGCCTCGATGTCGATGCCGGCTTCGACGTCGACCGCTTCTATGTGAAGCTGCTGGAAAACCAAGGCACCTATGTCGGGCCCGGTCACTGGTTCGAAACGCCGAAGCGCTTCTTCCGTGTCGGCTTCGGCTGGCCGACGGAGGCCGAGTTGCGAGGCGGGCTCGATGCCATTTCGGCGGCGCTACGGCAGTAACCTTCACGTGCAGTCGGGCTGATCGGTTGAAATTTCTTGATAGCACAGAAATTTTGAAGCACATCGCGCCGCGAACTTTGCTAGAAGTTCCATTGGTCGGACCAGCGCCCGTCGTGGAAGTGCCCCGCCGGCATCGCATCGGCGCGAAAATCGGTTCCGATTTTCGGAAAGGCACGATGCGAAAACCAACAGTGCTGGGGTGTACTTTGTGCGTTCGATTGGACGCACGTCGCTCCAGTGCCATCGCAACGGGGCTCCATTCATGACTGCCGCACAAACTTCGCCGGACCAGCGCTACGCCGCGTTCCGCCACCGTCCGTTCCTCAGCTACTGGACGGCACGCTTCCTCACCACCTTCGCGACCATGATCGTATCCGTCGCCGTTGGCTGGCAGATTTATGACCTGACGCGCGATCCATTCGACCTCGGCATCGTCGGCATTGTCCAGTTCCTGCCGTCACTGCTTTTGGTGCTGGTCACTGGCGTCGTCGCCGACCGCTTCGGCCGTCGGCTGATCATGACGCTGTCGACGCTGATCGAAGCTGGTTGCGCATTGGCTCTGCTGTTCCTGACGCTGGACGTCCTTACCAGCCCGATGCCGATCTTCGCCGTGCTCGTCGTGTTCGGAATTGCCCGCGCCTTCTATGGACCGGCATCGTCGTCGCTGTTCGCCAATCTCGTGCCGCAGGAGGATTTCGCCAACGCGATCGCCTGGAATTCGTCCGCCTGGCAGACGGCGACCATCATCGGTCCGGTTGCCGGCGGCCTGCTCTACGGCGTATCGGCCGAAGTGGCTTACGCCACGGCGGCGATCCTGATGCTCGCCGCGGCGTTGCTCATCTTCACCATCCCGAAGCCCGCCCAGCAGACGTCGACCGACAAGCCGACCGTGCAGACATTGTTTGCCGGCTTTCGCTATATATGGGGCGAGAAGATCGTGCTCGGCGCCATCTCGCTCGACCTTTTTGCCGTGCTTCTGTCCGGCGCCTCGGCACTGCTGCCGGTCTATGCCCGCGACATTCTGGAACTTGGCCCCTGGGGGCTCGGCTTGCTGCGTTCCGCGCCGGGCATTGGGGCCATTTGCGTCGCGGTGTGGCTGGCCGGACACCCGATCCGCAACCATGCCGGCCTCATCATGCTCGGCTTCGTGGCGGCGTTTGGTGCCTTCACCGTGCTGTTTGGCCTGTCGACCCTCACATGGCTGTCGATCGTGGCGCTTGCCTTCCTCGGCGCCACCGACATGTTCAGCGTCTACATCAGGGAAACGCTGATCCAGCTGTGGACGCCGGATGCGGTGCGCGGGCGCGTCAACGCCGTCAACCAGGTTTTCGTCGGCGCTTCCAACGAGCTCGGGGAATTCCGTGCCGGCACGATGGCGGCGCTGATCGGCACCGTTCCGGCAGTCGTGATCGGCGGCGTCGGCGCCGTCGCGGTTGCCGGCCTGTGGGCGTACCTGTTCCCTCAACTGCGCAAGGTTCGTCACCTCAACGGACGAAACTGAAGCGCGACCTCGTAAGTTACGGCACCTCGGGCTTGCCGAACACCATCCGCAAAAACTCGTCCAGCCAGCGCTTCAAATGGATGTCCCAGATCAGGCGGCCGCCGAGATGGTCGCGGCCGGGCTGCGCGCCTGGCAGCTCGAAGCGGTGCGCGCCGCGCACCACCCAGCGCTGCATCATCACCCTCGTGAGTTCGCCGTGGAACTGGATGCCCCAGGCATTGTCGCCATAGCGGAAGGCCTGGTTGGGATAGGTTTCCGCCGTCGCCAGCAAGGTCGCGTCCCTGGGCAGCGAAAAGCCTTCACGATGGAACTGGTAGACCATTTCGGGCCAGTGCATCAGCCTCTTGCCAGCCTCGGTGGCCGTGAGCGGATACCAGCCGATCTCGACCAGCCCTTCGCCGTGACCCTCGACCTTGCCGCCGAGATGATTGACCAGCATCTGCGCGCCAAGGCAGATGCCGAGCAGCGGCCGGTTTTCCCTGAGCGGGACTTCGAGCCAACTGGTTTCGCGGCGGACGAACTCGTCCTCGTCATTGGCGCTCATCGGCCCGCCGAACACCACGGTGCCGGCATGGTGGTCCAACGTTTCCGGCAGAACATCGCCCAGCGGCGGACGACGGATGTCGAGGTCAAAGCCCTCTTCGAGCAGCATATGGCCGACGCGTCCGGGGCTCGAATTCTCCTGATGCAGCACGATCAGGATTTTTGGCTTCGACCTCGTTGTGCGCGGCATCGGCAGGCGAATTCCCGTCTATTCGTCGCTCGACGTCCCACGGGCGCCCGGCGCCTGCGCCGCCGCCTTGCGGCGCGTCTCGATCCGGTCGTGGCGCTCGACGCCGATCAGCTCGGCGACGCGCCAGACCGTATTGTCCTCGAGCTCGTGCAGTTCGCCATCGGCATAGACGATCTCCCACATCAGGCCGATGAACGCCTTGCGCCCCTCGGCGTCGAGATGCCGCTTGAGCACACTGGTGAAGGCATAGAGATCGATCGCCTCATTGTCGGCGCGTTCGCCGGCGGCGGCGAGCGCTTCAAGTTCGGCGCCGCTGATCGAATAGGTCTGCGCCAGCACCGCCTTGAAGCGCTCCCACTCGACGTCCTGGCGCACGCCGTCGGCATTCATGACATGATAGAGCAGCGCCGAGGCGGCAACGCGCGGATCATCCGCGCTCGGCCGGATCCCGGCGCCGGTCGGCAATTCCTTGAGAAACGACAGCACGCGCTCGAACATCAATCCATTCCCAAATGACCAGATGATTGGCCCAGATCAAAACAGCCGGAAACGGCGCGGTGACTTTCCCGCCTCGTCGTCCGGATCGACGCCCGGATCGTCCGGCAACCGCGTCAGCTCTTCCGCCGGCTCGACGGCCTCGGCACCGGCCGGCACCGCCGCGAACGCCGCCGCGGTGACAGGGGTGACATGGTCGTCGCGGCTTTCGGTTTCCTTGCTTGTCGCCTCGTTGGCCTGGACGCCATGATCGATGACGTCGATTGGCTTTTCCGGCACCGGTTTGGCTGGCGCCTCGATTGCCGCGACCGCACCATCCGCCGCGTCGTCGTGGCTGTCGATCAGCTGGCCGAGGCGCTCCATCGGGGCGCGCCACTCGAAGGCGTCGAGCCGGCCGGTGATGGGCGATACCGGCGCCCAGCGTTCCGAAACCACGCCGTCCGCCACCCAGGCCGGGTCGCGCGGCGCCCGCACTGCCTTGGAGAGCAGCTGCCTGACCTTGCCCTGGTCACCGGTCTCGGCTTCCTCGATATCGGCGAGGAGCAGATATGCGCCCTCGCGGTGATCCATCCGGATCGCGGCCTCGGCCTCGCGGCGGGCGGTGGCGAAATCCTGCGCATCGAGTGCCGCGCGCGCCACAGTCATCGACGATTCGGCGTGGTTCTTCTTCATCTCCTGCAGTTTCCTGGCCCGGTTGAGCCGGTCGAGCACGGCGTCACCCGGCCGCGCATGGGTGTAGAGCTCAGCGATCTCGGGATGCGGCTCGGCCCGCCAGGCCGTTTCCAGGATCTTGGATCCCTTGCGCACGTCGTTCTGCTTGAACAGCGCCGCGGCGGCGGCGACGGCGGCGGGCGTGAAATCCGGCCGCAGTCTGTTGGCCTCGATTGCCGCTGTCCTGGCGGCGGCGGGGTCGCTGTCGGCAAGCGATTGCGCCTTGGCGGTCAACAGCACGGCGCGGCGGCGGCTGGCGGCGTCGCGTTCGATCTGCCGCGTCGCCTTCTGCGCCTCCACCAGTTTCAGGGCGCCGTCCCAGTCGCCGCGCGCGGTCAGCTCCTCCAGTGTCGATTCGGCGGCCCAGGCCAGTTGCGGCGCCATCGCCGCGGCACGGCCGGCATAGTGCCGGGCGGCGTTGCGGTCGCCCAGCCGTTCAGCTTCGAGATAGAGGCCACGCAGCCCGAGCAGACGCATTTCGGGATCGTCGAGCATGCTCTCGAATTTCTGCCGCGCGCCTTCATGGTCGCCCTCGAGCAGCGATGCCTGCGCCTCGAGCAGATGGATCAGCGGCTCTTGGTCGGAGCGGATCAGCTTGGCCGCTTCCTTGGTCTTCTTGCGGGCGAGCGCGCCGTCGCCGGCGCCGGCGGCGATCATGCCGGTCGACAGCGCCTGATAGCCACGGTCGCGGCGGCGCACGCGGAAATAGCGCGAGATGGTGTAAGGGCTGTTCCACAACGACCTGATCAGCCACCACAGGATCATCACCGCGGCGACGACAGCGACGACGGCCACCGCCGCCACCATCAGGCTGACCTGGTACTGGTAGCCGTTGAAGGTGACGACCATGTCGCCCGGCCGGTCGGCCAGCCAGGCAAAGCCCAGCCCGAGCGCGAAAACGACGATGAGGAAGGCGAGCAGGCGGATCATCGTGTTGCCCTCATGCCTTCATCGCGCCGGAGATCAGCGCGTCGACCTGGGCTTCGACCTCGATGCGCGCCTTCAGTTTGCCGGCGAAGTCGGCGCCGGCGGCCTTCGCGGCTTCCGGCAGCGTGTCGTATTCGCGGAGCGCCTTGGCATAGTCGCCTTGATTGACCGCCACTTCCATGCGGGCCACGGTTTCCGGCACGCCAGGCCCTTCGACGGCACCGATCGGCCGGACCTTGACCAGCGATTCGGCGCTCGACATCAGGTTCTGCAGGAAGCCGGCGTTCTGGTCGACAGGCGTCGCGGCGGCGACCATGGCATTGGCCGCGGCGTCCATCCGCGAGGCGATCTCGGTGCGGGTCGGAACCCCCTTTTCGGCATAGGGCCGCAAGGTCGCGAGCTCCGGCGCGTTGGGCGAAATCGCGGCCAGCGTATCGAGTTCGGCCGAGAACGGCGCGCCACGGTCGAGCGCCGCCTTCAGCGCCGAGGCGGCGATGGCGAGCGCGATCTTCGGCTGTCCGGCCTGCGCGTCGACCTTGCCGGAAAGCTGCGACACCGATTGCTCCAGCGCGGTCAGCCGGCCTTCCTGCGCCTTCGTCGCCTCGTCGGTCGACTTCACCAGTGCCTCAAGACCCGCCAGCTTTTCGTTGAGCGGGCCGAGATCGACCGGTGCCGCATTGCCGGCCTTGCCAAGGGCGGTGACCGTCGTTTCGATCTGCTTGACCTTGTCGCCGAGTGCGGCAAGCCCGGCGCTGTCACCCGCGCCGCCCTGTGCGAGCGTCGATTTCAACGTCGCGACATCGCTCTTGACCTGATCAAGTGCGGCCGACAGGCCGTCAACCTTGGCCGAGGCGTCGCCGCCGCCCGCTTCCTTCATGCCGGCGATTTCAGACTTCAGCGAGGCGATCTGGCCATTGACCCCGTCGAGTGAAACACCGGCGCCGGAACCCGGCGCTCCGAGCAGACCGGCGAACTGCAGGCCGCCGGCGCCGACCAGTGCGATGACACCCCCGATAATGCCGGCGGCGATGCCGTTGACGCCGCCACGCTTCGGCTGTCCCGCCATCGGTTCGCTCCTTGCCTCGGGTTTTCCGGCAGCCGCCTTGGTCTCGCCGGCCTTCGTGCTTGCGTCCTCAAAGCCGTAGTCGAAAGGCTCGGCGGGCGGCGCCTCCGAACCGGGATAAGGCATCTCCGGTTCCGCGGCTTTGGTCCCCGCATTTGCCGGCGCATCCGCTCCAGCCTGCCCCGCGGCGTCGGCATGCTCCCAGGGTTCGAGATCGGTCTGGTCGGCATGCACCGGCTCTTCCGGAGCCTCCGGCTGCGAAGCGTTAGCGGCTTCCTCGGCCTTCGCCTCGTCGGTCTGGGCCGCGTCGTTGGCGGCATCCTCGTCGACGATGCGGGACACGGCGCCGGGCTCGAGATCGATGGTCACCGGCTCGCGGCGGCTTTTCGAGTGTCGCATCTTCGGCGTCTTGACCATGCCTGGGCTCCGCAAAATTCGCTTCGTCTCAACGCCTGGCGGCGCGTGATGGTTCAGAAGGGTCTAGCACATCACCAAGCGGTGAAAAGGGGCGGTGTGATGACGCGGGTCACGCCTGCTCCGTCAAAAGCGCCAGCAATGCCTCCTCGTCGGGCCGTGCGGCAATGCGAATTGCTTTGCCGGCGCTGTCGTCGAAGGCAGCGGCGATGCGCGCGGAAAGTACGAAAATCCTTGTATTTTTAAATAGTCCTTTCAAGGCGGGTCGTTTGACCAGGGCCTGCAACGCGACAGCCGCCTTGGCGGAATAGAGCAGCACCGCATCGACCGGCTCGCTGGACAGCCGCGCAAGAACGGTCTCGTCCGAATACGGCACCGGAAGGGTGTCGTATGTTTCGACCGCGCGAACCCGCACTCCAGCCGCCTCCAGCCGCTGTTCGAATATTGGAAACCGCACGCGTCCGCAGAGATAGACGACGGTCTTGCCGGCAAACGCCGCCACAATGCCGCCGGCAAGCGCCTCGGCATCGCCGGAACCCTCGACGACCGGCAAAAGTCCCATTTTGCGCGCCGCTTCGGCGGTTCTGGCGCCAACGGCGTGACAAGGCAAAGCAGCCAACGCCGCGATTATCTCGTTTGAGGCATGGCGCACCGCATTGGCGCTGGTGACGGCAACAGCGACAGCGTCGTCTGGAACCAGCCGGGCATCGGCAGGCAAAGCCACCGTTTCGGTCAGGGGCAGGAGAACCGGCTTAAAACCTTTATCCTGAAGCCGCCGCGCCGTGCGCGATGCGCCCGGCTCAGGTCTGGTCACCAGGACGCGAAGCATTTTCAGAGCCAGCCGTCGAAGAACTTTTCGCCGGCCTTGGCCCGCACTGTCCGCGCCGCCTCATCGCCGATGCGGACGGCGTCCTGTGCCGGCCCCCGCAGCTCGACCGTGTGCGACTGGGTACCATCGGGCGAAATGATCAACCCGGAAAACGAGAGCGTCCCGGCTACGATCGCCGCGTAGCCGGCGATCGGCGTGCGGCAGGAGCCGTCGAGCGCCGCCAGGAAGGCGCGCTCGCAAGCGAGTGCCTGTCCGGTCGGCACGTCATGGATGGCCAGCAGTATCTTCTCGACCTCGCTGTCGCCGATGCGCGTCTCGACGCCGATCGCGCCCTGGCCCGGCGCCGGCGGAAAGATGTCGAGCGGCATCAGGTCGGTGAGCACATGGTCGAGGCCGAGCCGCTTCAGCCCGGCATAGGCAAGGATGGTGCCAGCGGCGACGCCTTCATCGAGCTTGCGCAGCCGCGTCTGCACATTGCCGCGGAACATCACCACGTCGAGATCCGGCCGCATGCGGCGGATCAGCGCCTGTCGCCTGAGCGACGACGAGCCGACTGTCGCGCCGCGCGGCAGCTCTGCGATGCTCTTCGCCGCCTTGCCGACAAAGGCATCGCGCGCATCCTCGCGCGGCAGGAAGGCGGAGAGCTCAAGGCCATCGGGCAGTTGCGTCGGCATGTCCTTCGACGAATGCACGGCGATGTCGATCGCGCCGGCGAGCAGCGCCTCCTCGATCTCCTTGGTGAACAGGCCCTTGCCGCCGGCTTCCGACAGTGGCCGGTCCTGGATGCGGTCGCCGCTGGTCGAGATGACGACGACCTCGAAGGCTTCCGCCGGCAGGCCATGCGCGGCCATCAGCCGCGCCTGTGTCTCATGCGCCTGCGCCAGGGCCAGCGGGCTGCCGCGTGTTCCGATTTTCAAGATTGTTTGCATGGCGCGCGGTCCGTGATAACCCCCGGCTGGCTTTGCGTTTCCGGGCATTCTCCTAACGAGGAACGCCCGGACATACAATCTCTGGAGACAGCGACGAATTGATCCGCGTTCTGGGCATTGAGACGAGTTGCGACGAGACCGCCGCCAGCGTCGTGGCGCTGGAGGGCGGCGGCGCGCCGAAAATCCTCTCCAACGTGGTGCTCAGCCAGATCGAGGAACATGCCGCCTTCGGCGGTGTCGTGCCCGAGATCGCCGCGCGCGCCCATGTCGAGGCGCTGGACGGCATCATCGAGGCCGCCCTTGCCGATTCGGGCACGGCCCTTGCCGATATCGATGCGGTCGCCGCCACCGCCGGCCCCGGCCTGGTCGGCGGCCTGATCGTCGGGCTGATGACGGCCAAGGCTATCGCCGCGGCGGCCGGTAAGCCGCTGATCGCCATCAATCACCTCGAAGGCCATGCCTTGACGGCCCGGCTGACCGACGGGCTCGAGTTTCCCTACCTGCTGCTGCTCGTCTCCGGCGGCCACACGCAGATCCTGGCCGTGCGCGGCGTCGGCGACTACCAGCGCTGGGCCACCACCATCGACGATGCGCTCGGCGAAGCCTTCGACAAGACGGCCAAGATGCTCGGCCTGCCCTATCCCGGTGGGCCGAATGTCGAGAAAGCGGCGGCAGGAGGTGACGCGACACGCTTTGCCTTCCCCCGTCCGATGAAGGGCTCGGCACAGCCCGACTTTTCCTTCTCCGGGCTGAAGACCGCCGTGCGCCAGGCCGCGACGGCGATCGAGCCGCTCAGCGATCAGGATGTCGCCGACATCTGCGCCTCGTTCCAGGCGGCGGTCGCCGATGCGCTGGCCGACCGCGTTTCTCGCGCGCTGAAGCGGTTCGGCGAAACATTTCCCGGCACCAAGCAGCCCGCATTGGTTGTTGCCGGCGGCGTCGCCGCCAACCGCACGATCAAGGCGACGCTGGAGCGGCTTTGCGCGGAGGCCGGTTTCACCTTCGTCGCGCCGCCGCTGCAGCTGTGCACCGACAATGCGGCGATGATCGCCTGGGCCGGCATCGAACGGCTGCGCGAAGGCCTGGCGCAGGAGAACGGCTTCGATTTCGTGCCGCGCTCGCGCTGGCCGCTGGACAGCATCTCGGCGCCGATGGTCGGTTCCGGCCGGCGCGGAGCCAAGGCATGACTGGTGAGGCAATGAGCGGCCAAGCGATAGGCGGTCAAGCGACAAGTAGTCCGGGCAAAAACGGATGGCGTGTCACCGTGCTCGGCGGCGGAGCCTGGGGCACGGCGCTGGCACTGGCCATGCTGCGCGCCGGCCATTCGGTGCGCCTGTACGCGCGCGACCCGCAAACCGTGGCGGCGATCGGCCGTGGCGAGAACCCGCGCTATCTGCCCGGTATTGCCATAGCGCCAGGCATCGAGGCGACGAGCGACATCGAGGCAGCGCTCGCCGACGCCGATTGCGTGCTGGCGGTAACCCCGGCGCAATCCTTACGGGCAACGCTGGCGGCGGCGAGAGATCATATGCCGGCCGGCATCCCGCTTGTGCTCTGCGCCAAGGGCATCGAGCGTGACACCGGCGCCCTGCTGTCGGCAATCGTCGAAGAAATCCTGCCGAAAAATCCCGTCGCGGCCCTGTCCGGCCCGAGCTTCGCAACCGATGTCGCGCGTGGCCTGCCGACAGCGGTGGTGGTCGCCGCCCGTGACGAGATGCTGGCCGCCGACCTTGCCGCCCGCTTTTCCGCCGAGAACCTGCGCTGCTATTCGAGCAGCGACCTGATCGGCGTCGAGATCGGCGGCGCCTTGAAGAATGTCTTCGCCATTGCCGCCGGCGCGGTGATCGGGGCCGGGCTCGGCGCCAGCGCCCAGGCCGCCATGGTGACGCGCGGCTTCGTCGAACTGCGCCGCATCGGTGCCGCCTTCGGCGCCAGGCCCGAGACCTTGATGGGGCTTTCCGGCCTTGGCGACCTGCTACTCACCTGCTCGTCGGCGCAATCGCGCAATTTCGCCTATGGGCTGGCGCTTGGGCAAGGCAAGGCGCTTTCCGGATTGCCGTTGGCCGAGGGCGTGCCGACGGCGGCGATCGCCGCCCGCATCGCCGCCGAGCGTGGCATCGACGCGCCGATCATTTCCGCCGTCGCCGCCATACTGGACGGCAAGGTGACCATAGACCAGGCCGTGACGGCGCTGATGACGCGGCCGCTGAAAACCGAAACCAACGACTGAACCATCCGGAGTTAGAGACCATGCTGTTTGCGTTGATTTGCAAGGACAAGCCCGGCAGCCTGCAGCTGCGCGTCGATACAAGGCCGGCGCACGCGGCGTTTCTGGAAGGCCTGATCAGCGAAGGGAGGCTTGCCTTTGCGGGCCCCTTCCTCGATTTCGACGGCAAGCCGGACGGCAGCTTGGTGATGATCGAAGCGCCTGATATGGCCGGCGCGCAAGCCCTCGCGGCAGCCGACCCCTATGCCAAGGCCGGCCTGTTCGAAAGCGTCGAGATCCGCGCGTGGAACTGGGTCTTCATGAAGCCTGCGAGCGAATGACCGTTCGGTCGCGCAACCCTCATCGGGCAGGGTGCGGGGCAGCGCCGACGCTATGGTGATATACTGCGACAACGGTAAGGAACCCCTGAGATGAACTACTGGCTGTTCAAGTCCGAGCCCTCGGTTTTCTCCTTCGAGGCACTGAAGGCCAAGGGCAAGGCCGGCACACAATGGGACGGCGTGCGCAACTACGCCGCCCGCAACAACATGAAGGCCATGCAGATCGGCGATCTCGGCTTCTTCTACCACTCCAATGAGGGGCTCAACGTCGTCGGCATCGCCGAGGTCTGCGCGCTGGCCCACCCCGACACCACATCGGACGACCCGCGCTGGGAGTGCGTCGACATCCGCGCCTTCAAGGACGTGCCGACCCCGCCGACGCTGGCGGAGATCAAGGCCAATCCGAAGCTTGCCGACATGGCACTGGTGCGGCTTGGACGGCTTTCCGTGCAGCCGGTGACCACGGCCGAATGGAAGGAAGTCTGCCGCATGGGTGGGCTGGCACCTGCTCCGTGACGGCGCTTACCCCGGACAGCGCCAGGCAATTCATCCTCGACAACACCGCGCTGATGGCGCCGCCGCACGTACCCGAGATTCAGCTTCATCTTGCCGATGAAGCACACGGACTGTGGCAGCGAACCGAGGACGAGCTGGTCGAGATCGGCCTGCCGCCACCCTTCTGGGCCTTTGCCTGGGCCGGCGGCCAGGGCCTCGCCCGCTATGTCATCGACAATCCGGCCACCGTGCGGGGCAAGCGCGTGCTCGACTTCGCCTCGGGATCAGGCCTCGTCGCCATCGCCGCCGCCAAGGCGGGCGCGGCCGGGGTAACCGCCGCCGACATCGATCCGTTCAGTGAAACCGCGGTCCGCCTCAATGCACAGGCCAATGGCGTCGAAATCGAATTCCTCGGCACCGACTGCATCGGCGCCGATATGGGTTGGGACGTCGTGCTGGCCGGCGACGTCTTCTACGACAAGCCTTTCGCCGACCGGCTGATGCCTTGGTTTTCGGCGCTCAAACAGCGTGGCGCCCAGATTCTGGTCGGCGATCCCGGGCGGTCCTATCTGCCACCATCGGGACTGGAGCCGCTCGGTGTCTACGAGGTTCCGGTGACGCGGGCGCTCGAGGACGCGGAGATCAAGCGCACGACGGTCTGGCGACTTGCTTGACGCCGTCGCCGAACAGGCGTTTCCATAAAATCCGCATCGGAGGGGAATTCATGGATTTTTCCGCAGTGAACTGGCTGGCGGTGATCGCCGCCGCCATCGTCGCATGGCTGTTCGGCGCCGCCTGGTACATGGCTTTGAGCAAGCCCTGGCTGAAGGCCGCCAAACTCGACCCGGCGACGATGAAGAGATCGCCGCTGCCTTTCGTCATCAGCTTCATCGCCGAACTGGTCATGGCCTACATCATGGCGCTGGTTGTCGGAGCGATGACCGGGGGCGAGCCGACACTGCTGGCCGGCCTTGTCTTCGGTTTCGTGCTTTGGCTGGGTTTCGTCGCCACGACGCTTTCGGTCAACCATCGCTATCAAAATTTCGGCTGGGACCTGACCCTCATCGACGGCGGTCACTGGCTCGGCGTGCTGTTGATCATCGGCGCTGTGGTCGGCTGGTTCGGCGCCGCGGCAGGCTGAACGAATGACGGGTGCGTTGAGGATGGCAGACGAATCCGGATTTCCACGCGACCTGGTGTTCACCCGGATCTGCCACGTCAAGCAGGGCTACGATGATCGGCGCCGGCACATTGTCGGTGAGTTCGAGCGGCGCGGCGTGCCCGTCTACTTCTACACCGACTGGGACCGCCCAGACATCACCCCTGAGATTCGCGACGAGTTGATCGCTCCAACCTTTACCCACCCGGCCGCCGTCTCGCTGGCGCTGAAGCATGTCGGCATCTGGCGCGATTTCCTCGAGACCGACCTGCCCTATTGCCTGGTGTTCGAGGATGACGTCTTCCTCGCCCGTGGCTTCGTCGCCAAATTCCGGCAAGGGCTCGCCGAGCTCGGCGACCCCGCGCGCAAGGCCGTCATCTACCTCGGCAATGGCAGCAACTATTACACGCCGAGCTGGAAATTGCGCAGGGGTCAAAGACTCTATCCCGCACTGCATGCCAGATGCGCCGATTCCTACCTCATCACCCGCCCGGTCGCCGAAGCCCGTTGCGCCTGGATCGCCCGCAACAAGATCTCCACGGGTATCGACCACCAGATCGAACGGATGGACGAAGAACTGGGGGTGGAAATGTTGTGGTTTGAGCGGCCGATCGCCGAACAGGGCAGTGAAAACGGCACCTTCCACACCTCCGTTGCCGGCAAGCCGCACCCGCTCCTCTACAAGAAACTGCAGTGGAACTGGAAGAAATACACCCGCATGATCTTCGGCCACAACGCCCGGTCCTGAGCGAAACGCTGGCGCGGCCGGCCTAATAAGCTTTGTCCGTGGCGCGCGTTCTGGCCACTTCCTCAAGGATCCATTCGCGGAAGGCGACGATGCGCGGATCGTCGACCGTCGCCTTGGGATAGACCAGGAAATAGGCGTATTCGGGGGCAACCTTGATGCTCAGCTCGAAAGGCCGCACCAACCGGCCTTCGGAGAGGTCGTTTGCCACCATGGCGAAATCGGCGAGCGCGACGGCATTGCCGTCGAGCGCCGCCTGGACGGCGTCCGTGGAGGTGCCGAAGACCACGGTGCGGCTGTCATCGAAGTCGTTGATGCCGGCCGCCGCCATCCACATGCGCCAGTTCGGCCATGTCACGCCCTGCCGTGCCCATTCGATATGGGCGAGCGTGTGCTGGAAGAGATCGCGCGGCTCGCGCAAGGGCGGCCCTGACGCCAAAAGGCCCGGACTGCACACCGGAATGATGATATTGTCGAACAGGCGGTGCGCGCAAAGCCCGGGATATTTGCCGGCCCCGAAGCGGATGCCGACATCGACATCGTCGAGATCGAAGTCGCGCAGCCCGTAGGCGATGTCGAACCTGAGCTCGATGCCTGGCCTCTGCTTGCGGAAATCCTCGACGCGCCGCATCAGCCATTTCGCCGCGAACTGCGCGTCCAGCGTCACCTTCAGGAATTCCGTTCCACGCGCCATCTTGCGCGCCCGCATGGCGGCCCTGCCGAGCAGGTCGAGCGCATCGGTCGCGGCTTCGACCAGCACCGTGCCCGCCTCCGTCAGCCGGATGGTGCGGCTGGTGCGCGTGAAAAGCACGATGCCAAGCTGATCCTCGATTTCCTTGATCTGATGGCTGACGGCGGCCGGCGTCAGGCCGAGCTCGTCGGCGGCGCGTGTGAAATTGAGGTGGCGGGCCGCAGCCTCCAGCGTCCTCAGCGCCCGCGTCCCCGGCAGCAGGGCCGCCATCAGCGCGTGACCTCCGCGAAGCGGCTCATGACGTCCCCTCGATCCTCAAAGAAAACTTGATAATCGGGAAAAAACTACTCGTTTCCTCCCAGGATTTCAATCGGGCATGATGTGAACATCGGAACACTGTCAAGCCGGATTTGAAGCCCGGAAGAACGGATCACATCATGTCTCACATCGCTCTCCATCCTGCCTATGCCCCCCGGCCGGGCTGGCTATCGTCGGTCCGTGACTGGCTGCGTCAGGCCAGGGTCGCGGTCAGCCTTCCGCACCAGAATGTCGAGGACCTGTCCGACCGCCAGCTGCGCGACATCGGCGCTGCCCGCAAGGACATCGTCCGGGCCATGGACCGCGAGATCGGCCGGCTCGGCCTTCTCGACATCGGCTGGCAGCAGCCAAGAAGATAAGGAATAGGCAGTAGGGCGTGGGCATCAGAAAGACAGTCCCCTACTGCCTACTGCCTACCTCACCACCCGCATCACCGTACGGTCCGACAGCAGCGGCAGCAGCCGCGCCATCGTGCGCGCGGTGACGGCGACACAGCCTTCCGTCGGCGTGAAACCGGGGCGTGCCAGGTGGAAGAAGATGGCGCTGCCGCGTCCCCTGCGGCGCGGCGCGATGTTCCAGTCGAGCACAAGGCAGGCGTCATAGAGCCGGTCGTCACGCCGCATGCGTTCGTGGCTGGCGCCATAAGGAATCCTGACCGGACGGTTGTAGTTGCGGTCGTCCGATACCTCGCACCAGCCGAGATCGGGGCCGATCGGCGCCATCGCCAGGCGGGTTCTGCGGCCGGCGGCAAACTGATCCCCCCGGAAATAGCCCGCCAGGATGCGCATCGAGCCAAGCGGCGTGGCGCCATCGCCTTCGCGCTTGTCGGCCGAGATGCCGCCGCGCCCCAATGCGCACGCAAACACCGTTTTTCCGACCTGCAGCAGGCCCTGAGTCGGATGACCGGGCCTTGGCCGCACGGTCAGCACACGCAGCCCTTTCGGCAAAATTGCGCCGGCTGCATTGCGCGCGCGTTTTTTCTTGTATGATCGTGCCACGGAACAAATCACTGTGATCGGCTGTTGTGCCGGTCAGCTTCCGCATAAACAGGCAGCGGTCAACTGAATTTTCTTTTCAAAACAACGGATTGATCCATGACTTCACGCACCATCCTGATCGTCGACGACGATGACGACCTGCGCGGCACACTGGTCGAGCAATTGTCCCTCTACGAGGAATTCGACGTGCTGCAGGAATCGACTGCGGCAAAAGGCGTCACCGCGGCGCGCGGTGGCCTCGTCGACCTGCTCATCATGGATGTCGGCCTGCCCGACATGGATGGCCGCGAGGCGGTGAAGATCCTGCGCAAGGGCGGCTACAAGGCGCCCATCATCATGCTGACCGGCCATGACACCGATTCGGACACGATTCTCGGTCTCGAGGCCGGTGCCAACGACTATGTGACCAAGCCGTTCCGTTTCGCGGTGCTTTTGGCGCGCATCCGTGCGCAGCTGCGCCAGCATGAGCAGAGCGAGGATGCCACCTTCTCGGTCGGCCCCTACACCTTCAAGCCCAGCCAGAAACTGCTTATCGACCCGCGCGGCGGCAAGGTGCGGCTGACGGAAAAGGAGGCATCGATCATCAAATATCTCTACCGCGCCGACCAGAAGGTGGTGACGCGCGACGTGCTGCTGGAGGAAGTGTGGGGATACAATTCCGGCGTCACCACGCACACGCTTGAAACCCATGTCTACCGCTTGCGCCAGAAGATCGAGCGCGATCCTTCCAATGCCGAAATTCTTGTGACAGAAAGCGGCGGCTACAAGCTGGTTCCTTAAACATTTCACTATCCAATAGGCGGTCTGGGCGGGGCCGCTTTCGGATACGATCCGGTTGGAGGGGGATTCTGGATCGTACCGCAAAGGAGGACTGGACTGACCGTTCGGGGACACAGCTAGATGGCGCTGGATGACGACATCCGCATCCTGTCCGCCGTGAGGCTTTTCGAAGGCTTCACGCAGGAACAGTTGCGCCTGCTCGCCTTCGGTGCCGAAACCACTTTCTTGCAGGCAGACCACAAGCTCTATCGCGAGGACGACGTGGCCGACTCGGCCTACGTCGTCGTCAGCGGGCGTATCGTGCTCTATCGCGAGCAGAACGGTGGCGAGCGCATCCCGCTAGGCACAGTCGGCCCCGGCACGATGCTCAGCGAACTGGCATTGATCGCCGACACCAACCGGCTGACCAGCGCGTCGGCCGAAATCGATTCGGAAGTGATCCGGCTCAGCCGCAAGATGTTCCGCCGCATCCTGGAGGAATATCCGGAAGTGGCGGTGAAGCTGCACCAGCGCATCCTGGAGGATTTTCAGGCCATGATCCGCCGCATCGAGCAATTGGCGCCGCGATTTACCAGCGAGTGAAGGCGCGGCAAATATAAAATCCTACTAAGCCAGAGCGCAGGGGGGCGTGGAGGATAGCTGTCTTCGGCAGGTCAATCCAGATCGAAGCGCGCGATGACAGGCACATGGTCCGACGGCCGATCCCAGCCGCGCGCCGCGCGCAGGATCTCGTAGCCGGTGAAATCGGAGACCAGGTTTGGCGACGACCAGACATGGTCGAGCCTCCGGCCGCGATTGGAAAGCTCCCAGTCCTGCGCACGATAACTCCACCAGGTGTAGAGCTTCTGTTCGAGCGGCACGTTGAGCCGCATGAGGTCGACCCAGTTGCCGGCCAGCCGCATCGCTTCGAAGCTTTCGGTCTCGACCGGCGTATGGCTGACCACATTGAGCAGTTGCTTGTGCGACCAGACATCGTGTTCGAGCGGCGCGATGTTGAGATCGCCGACCAGGATCGAACCCGACACCTCATTGTGCTCGGCGCGGATGGCGTTCATCTCGGCGACGAAATCGAGCTTGTGCCTGAACTTCTTGTTGATTTCCGGGTCTGGTTCGTCGCCGCCCGCCGGAACGTAGAAATTGTGCAGCAGGATCGCTTTGCCGCCGGCCCGCACCGTCACCGACAGATGCCGGCTGTCCTCGATCTCGCAGAAGCGGCGCTTCTCGACCACCTCGATCGGCCGCCGCGCCACCGTCGCAACACCATGATAGCCCTTCTGGCCATGGAAGGCGATGTGCTGGTAGCCGAGCCTGCGGAAGGCCTTTTCGGGAAACAGTTCATCGGGAACTTTCGTCTCCTGCAGGCAAAGCACATCGGGCGCGTATTCATCGAGCAGGCGCTCGACGATCGGCATGCGCAGGCGAACGGAGTTGATGTTCCAGGTGGCGATGGAAAAGGGCATGCGGCGGGTCCGACAAAGATCGAACTACTGCCAGCCGCGCGTCACAAAGACAAGTACTGCAATAATGTCAGAGGCCAGCGCGGCCCTCATTGCCTTGCCGGGCATTCTTCCCGTGAACACAGAGCTGTCCGGGAGAGATGGTGGCAGCCAGATAAGGGGCCGGCGCCGGCGCTCAAAAGCTTTCCGCAGAGATTGCGGATTACCTGGTCTTCGTATTCAGTTCGCGGTTTGCGGTATAGTCGATGGCAAAGGTGTCGGGGGCGAAACTGACCCCTTCCTTGGTGTTGAAGATCATCACCGTCGTGTCCTTGCCTTGCGCATCGGTAATCGTCCACTGGCGCAGGTCATAGGTTTTTGGGTCGAACATCATGGTGATCCGCGCATTGCCGAACACCGACTTGTCGGCGAGCTGGATGGTGGTCAGGTCGTCCTCTTCCTTGACGCTCTTGACGCGGTCGCCCGACAGGTCGATCCGGTCATCGAGCAGCAGCTTCAGCGGCGTCTTCGACAGCGGATAAAGGTCTGACGTGTTCAGCTTCTTGTTGAGGATGACCACCGACTTGCCGTCGGAGATCACCCGGAAATTGGACGACCCGTCATAGTTGAAGCGGATCTTGCCCGGCCGTTCCAGGAAGAACTTGCCGCCGGTCTGCTCGCCCTTTGGGCCGAACTGGACAAATTCGCCGCTCATCGATTTGACCGCGGAAAAATGGTCGGCGATTTTCTGCGCGGCCGGCGGTACTGCGGCCTGCGCGGACGCCAGCAACTCGAATCCAGGCACCACATTGAGGGCTGCGGCACCCGCGAACACCAGTCCAAGGCCAAGCAGCCGGCGTCGGGTCGTGGCAAGATCGCTGAGCGCTGAAAGATCATTTTTCATATCGGTCACTCTCATCTGATTCCTGATTTGATCGCTGTCCTGGACCCCCAGTTGGGCTGAAGTTTGGCGGGACGAACGCTGCCCAGTCGCTTGAACGCGCCAGAGGGTTCAAAGTTGCCGTGGCCCCCTCCGTCAGAACTTATCCTCTTCGGTCGGTACCAGGATTTCGCGTTTTCCCGCGTGGTTGGCCGGGCCGACAATGCCTTCCTTCTCCATCTTCTCGATGATCGAGGCGGCACGGTTGTAGCCGATGCCGAGCCGGCGCTGGATGTAGCTGGTCGACGCCTTGCCGTCGCGCAACACCACCGCGACGGCCTGATCGTAGGGATCGTCGGAATCCTCGAAATTGCCGCCGCCCCCGCCGCCGGAACCGCCCTTGCCGGACGGCTCGTCGTCATCTTCGCCGTCGTCCTCCGTGATGGCGTCGAGATATTCCGGCACGCCCTGCAGCTTCAGGTGCCCGACGATCTTCTCGACCTCGTCGTCGGAGACGAAGGGTCCGTGCACGCGCTGGATGCGGCCGCCGCCGGCCATGTAGAGCATGTCGCCCATGCCGAGCAGCTGCTCGGCGCCCTGCTCGCCAAGGATGGTGCGGCTGTCGATCTTCGACGTCACCTGGAAGGAGATGCGGGTCGGGAAATTGGCCTTGATCGTGCCCGTGATGACGTCGACCGAGGGGCGTTGCGTGGCCATGATGACGTGGATGCCGGCGGCACGCGCCATCTGCGCCAGGCGCTGCACCGCGCCCTCGATGTCCTTGCCGGCGACCATCATCAGGTCGGCCATTTCGTCGATGATGACGACGATATAGGGCATCGGCTCGAGATCGAGATCCTCCGTCTCGTAGATCGCCTCGCCGGTCTGGCGGTCGAAGCCGGTCTGCACCGTGCGTGAAATCTTCTCGCCCTTCTTCTCGGCTTGGCTGACGCGTGCGTTAAAACCGTCGATGTTGCGCACGCCGACCTTGGACATCTTGCGGTAGCGGTCCTCCATCTCCCGCACGGTCCATTTCAGCGCCACCACCGCCTTCTTCGGATCGGTGACGACGGGTGTCAGAAGATGCGGGATGCCGTCATAGACGGAGAGTTCCAGCATCTTCGGATCGATCATGATCAGCCGGCATTCCTGCGGGGTGAGCCGGTAGAGTAGCGACAGGATCATGGTGTTGATGGCAACCGACTTGCCCGAGCCGGTGGTGCCGGCGACCAGCACGTGCGGCATCTTGGCGATATCGACGATGACCGCCTCGCCATTGATGGTCTTGCCCAGCGCCAGCGCCAGCTTGGCCTTGGTCGTCTCGAAATCGCGGCTGGCCATGATCTCGCGCAAATAGACCGTCTCGCGCTTGGCGTTCGGCAGTTCGATGCCGATCGCGTTGCGGCCGGGCACGACAGCGACGCGGCAGGCGATCGCGCTCATCGAGCGGGCGATGTCGTCGGAGAGGCCGATGACGCGCGACGATTTGATGCCGGGCGCGGGTTCGAGCTCGTAGAGGGTGACGACCGGGCCCGGGCGAACGGCAATGATCTCGCCCTTGACGCCGAAATCCTCCAGCACGCCTTCGAGCAGCCGCGCATTCTGTTCCAGCGCATCCTTGGACAGGCTCGGGTCGCGCGCCACGTTCTTCGGTTCCGACAGGAAATGCAGCGACGGCATCTCGAACCTGTCCGAGCCGATCAGCGAGGTCTGCGCCTCACGCTGGACGCGTGCGCCGGGCGCCGGGCGTGGCGCCGGCGCCTCGACGCGGGTGGCGGCATCGGAACGGAACTGCTGCACCTTGGCCGTGGGGGCCGCACCGCGCCGGGCGACAGGCTCGTCGTCGAAATCCATGTCTTCGCCGCTGCCGAAGACGTCGTCATCGTCCGGATCGACGGAAACGCTGCGGTCGTTGACCATGGCGGCGAAGAATTCGGGCTCGACGCGGGCGCGGCCATCCTGGCTCATCCGCTGCTCGGCGAACTCGGCCGATTCGACCCGTTCGGCGGCGCGGCGCCAGGCGCTGGCGCGCGGCTGCATCTCAGGCTCGTATTCGTCCCGCTCCTGCCTCCGGCGCATCGCGCGCCGGTGCATCCACGCGCGGAATGAAAGCCACCAATGGGTGATGGCGCCGAGCGCCAGTATGCCCTCGTCGCCTTCATCCTCGTCATTGTCGAACAGAAGCTCATCCTCGCGCGGATCGGCGGCCGCCGGCTCCTCCATGATGGCAAAGCCGTTCTTGCGCCCGATCAGCGCCGAGCCATAGGCGAACAGCCAGAGCGCCGGCGCTGCCAGCAACACGGCGAGCACGCTGGCGATCAGCCCGGTCGGATAACCGCCGATGAGAACGCCGGGGATCTTGAGCACCATGTCGCCGAACACGCCGCCGAGGCCGGTGGGCAGCGGCCAGGTCTTGGGTGGAACGATGCAGCCGGCGATCGCGGCGGCGAGCAGCGCGAAGCCGAACCAGAACAGCCCGCGTTTGGGCAGCCTGTCGACACCGCGCGCCGAAAACAGGAGGTATCCCCAGATCACCGCCGGGACCAGCGCCGCAACCGCGGCGAGGCCAAAGAACTGCATGGCAAGGTCGGAGAACACCGCGCCGGCATAGCCCATGGCGTTGGTGACGGTGTTGTTCGTGGCGTGCGAGAAGCTTGGATCGGCAACATTCCAGGTGGCGAGGCTGGCGACCCCGAAGGCCACAGCCAGGAACAGGCCGGCGCCGACAAGCCGGCCGACCTGGCGCCGCGCGAAAGCGTGGATGCCGTGCCCCGTATCGGTCAGCGCGAGCGGTGCTGAAGCCCCTGAACGCATGCTCTTCCCCGTCAGTGATTGCCTGGCCCGAGCGCATGACGCACTCCGGCAGATTCGAGGACCAGACTATGCGTGGGAAGGTTAAGGGCGCATTAACTATAAGGCCGCCGATGGTTACCCCTCTGCTACAGAGAACTTCTGGGCCCAGCACCCCAGAAAATGGCGGGCGCCCTGGCCCGCCATCCGATCGGGTGGATCAGGCAGCGCGTTACTTGCTGGCGCCGCCAAGGGCGCGCACATTGGCGCAGAACTCGGCATGCGGCTTGCTCATCGCCGCGTCGTTGCACTCCTTCATCATGGCGTCCTGCTTTTCCTTCGGCATGGCCATGAAGGCCGCCTTGAATTCTTCCATGGGCTTCATGGTTTTCATGCTGGAATCGGTAAAGAAAGGCGACATGTCGACTGGGCTGTCGAGAGCGCCGCCAGCCAAAGCCACGCCGCTGATCATGGAAAGCGCCAGTGCCCCGAGGCAGATATTCTTGAGGTTCATGAAAAATTCCTTCCCTGCGTTGTACAGACGAACGCCAGGACGACGATCGCCTCCACAGTTCGGGCCAAAGCAGTGGATGTTTCTTTCAAAAATCTTTCTCACGCCAACGTGATTGCGCGAATCCAGGCGCGGCCGGAACGAATTTCTCAAAAAAGAGGCCCGGATGCGATCCGGGCCTCAAGGCGTGAGCTCCTTGCGGGAGCGTCACGACGGGATTGTTTTCAAGCAATTCCGGGAAACGCATGCAGCGCTTCATCGCCCGGAAATGCGCGGAGATATGGGCCGGCGGGAGGAGGTTCCGCCGGCCCTTTGGCGAGGGTGGCCTTACGGCACCACTTCGCCGTGCTGGGTGACGTCGAGGCCTTCGACTTCTTCCTGGCTCGATGGACGCAGGCCGACGAGCGCCTTGACGATGTAGAGGATCACGAAGGTGACGACCGCCGTCCACAGAATGGTGAAGGCGATGCCATAGAGTTGGGTGGCGACCGACGCGCCCTTGCCGAGCGCGTTGATGGCCGGATCGGCGAGCGCGCCGGTGAGCAGCGCACCCACGATACCGCCAACGCCATGCACGCCGAAGGCGTCGAGCGAGTCGTCATAGCCGAAAATATGCTTCACCTTGACCGCCGAGATGTAGCAGACGACGCCTGCGACGATGCCGACGATGAAGGCGCCCGTCGGGTTGACGAAGCCGGAAGCGGGCGTCACCGCGACGAGGCCGGCGACGGCACCCGAGACGATGCCGAGCACCGATGGCTTCTTGGCGATGATCCATTCGGCGAACATCCAGGCAAGCGCCGCCGCCGCGGTCGCGACCTGCGTGTTCATCATGGCCGCACCGGCAAGCCCGTCCGCCGCCAGTTCCGAGCCGGCGTTGAAGCCGAACCAGCCCACCCACAGCAGCGAAGCGCCGATCACCGAATAGACCAGATTGTGCGGCGCCATGTTGGTGGTGCCGTAGCCCTCACGCTTGCCGAGCACCAGTGCGCAGACCAGGCCCGCGACACCGGCGTTGATGTGGACCACCGTGCCGCCGGCAAAGTCGAGCACGCCCGCCGTGCCAAGGAAGCCGCCGCCCCACACCCAATGCGCGATCGGCGCGTAGACGAACACCAGCCACAGCGCCATGAAGATCAGCAGCGCCGAGAACTTCATGCGCTCGGCGAAGGCGCCGGCGATCAGCGCCGGCGTGATGATGGCGAACGTCATCTGGAACATCGAGAAGACGAATTCGGGGATGTTGGCCACACCCGGCGCCCACAGCGTCGCGGTGGTGATGCCGTGATGGAAGAACTTCGAGAAACCGCCGAGATAGGCATTCATGCCGCCACCGTCGGAGAAGGCCAGCGAGTAGCCGAACATGAACCAAAGCACCGTCACCAGGCAGGTGATGGCGAAGCTTTGCATGATCGTGGCGAGCACGTTCTTCTTGCGCACCATGCCGCCGTAGAACAGCGCCAGGCCCGGAATCGTCATCATCAGCACGAGCGCCGTCGAGGTCAGCATCCAGGCGGTGTTGCCGGTGTCGAGCACCGGGGTCGGGGCCGCGGCCGGCGCGGCCGCCGCGGCAGCGGGGGCGGCCTCCTGCGCGAAGGCGGCGACCGTGCCCAATGCTGCGAGAGCGAGCGAGCCCAAAAGGGCGGCGCGTCCCGTCTTCTTCAAGGTGGAAGGCATGTTCATTGAACTCTCCATTGGAATACGTGTCCGCCGCTTAAAGTGCGTCCCTGTCTGTTTCGCCGGTGCGGATGCGCACCGCCTGGTCGATGCCGAAAACGAAGATCTTGCCGTCGCCGATCTGGCCGGTCTTGGCGGCTGCGGTGATGGCCTCGACGGCCTTGTCGGCCATGTCGGCGCTGACCGCGACCTCGATCTTGATCTTCGGCAGGAAGCTGACCGCGTATTCCGCCCCGCGATAGATTTCCGTATGCCCCTTCTGACGCCCGTAGCCTTTGACTTCGGTGACGGTCAGGCCCTGGATGCCGACGGCGGTAAGCGCTTCGCGCACCTCGTCCAGCTTGAACGGCTTGATGATTGCCATCACGATTTTCATAAGGTTTCACCCTTTGCTGTTGCGGTCCCCCGCGTTTGCACGACTGCACCGATCCCGAGGAGCCGGAGAGTGCCCCCAAGGATTCAAGCTCCGTGCCAAGTGCCGAAGCAGCATCTTAACCTGTTGTAAACAAAAGAAATGGATGGGCCGCGGCCAACAGGTGCCGGAGCCTGCGGCATGCCGCATGCTTAAAATTTATGCAATTTTTTGGAAATGCCTATTTCGCCGGCTTCCGATCAACGCTTGAGCCGGATCAAACCTTCCTGGGCCATCGAGGCAATCAGCGTGCCGTCGCGTGCGTAGAGCATGCCGCGGCTGAAGCCGCGCGATCCCGAGCTCGACGGGCTGTCCTGCGCATAGAGCAGCCACCCGTCGAGCGAATGCGGCCGGTGGAACCACATCGAATGGTCGAGGCTCGCCGCCTGGATGTCGGGATCGAACAGGCCGCGCCCATGCGCGAAGGTCGAGGTATCGAGCAGCGTCATGTCCGAGAGATAGGCGAGCAGCACCGATTGCAGCGCGCGGTCCTCGGGAACCGGTCCGGCTAGCCGGATCCAGACATTCTGCCGGGGCGGCAGCTTGTCGCGGCTCTCATAGTGTTCGAGGTTGACCGGCCGCAGCTCGAGCGGCCGCTCCCGTGCCCAGAACCGTCGAACGGCTTCCGGCACCCGGTCGGCCGTTTCGAGCAGTTGGCGCTGCGTCTTCAGTCCTTCCGGGGGCGGCACGTCGTCGGGCAGCGCGAATTGATGCTCCAGCCCCTTCTCGTCGACCTGGAACGAGGCTTCCAGTGAAAAGATCGCCTGCCCGTGCTGGATCGCAAGCACGCGGCGCGTGGTGAAGGAGCCGCCGTCGCGAATGCGGTCGACCTCGTAGATGATCGGCACCTTGATGTCGCCCGGCCGCATGAAATAGCTGTGCAGTGAATGCACGAAGCGATCGGGCTCCACGGTCCGCTGCGCCGCCACCAGGGCCTGGGCGATCGTCTGGCCGCCGAAGACGCGCTGCCACTCCACCTGGGGGCTGCGACCACGATACAGATTGTGTTCCAGCCTCTCGAGGTCGAGAATGCGCAGAAGCTCGTCCATGGCCGCCGTCATGTTTTGTGACCTCGCCTCAAAATTGCTATGGCGGTTTCCGACAGGAAGAACGAGCCGTCAAGGGCGCAGGCCCGGGCGCGCGCAAGGAGCCAAGACAATGGAACGCAAGGCGGACGCCAAGACCAGATCCCGGCTCGATGTTCTCGTCGCCGGCGCCGGCTATGTCGGGCTGGCCAGCGCTGTCTCGCTGAAACAAGCGCGGCCGGGCCTTGCCGTAGCGCTGGTCGATGCCGCACCCGCCGGCGCCTGGCAAAGGGATGGCCGCGCCTCAGCCATTGCCGCGGCTGCCTGCCGCATGCTCGACCAGCTTGGCGTGTGGGCCGAGATCGCACCTCAGGCGCAGTCGATCACCGAGATGATCATCACCGATTCGCGCAGTTCCGATCCGGTGCGCCCGGTGTTCCTGACCTTCGGCGGCGAGGTCGCGCCGGGCGAGCCCTTCGCGCATATGGTGGCCAACAAGGTTTTGAACGGCGCCTTGCGCCGCAGGGCCGAAAAGCTCGGCATCGACATCATCGAAGGCGTCGCGGTGCAAGGCTTCGAAACCAACGGCGCCGGCATATCAGTGCATCTCGCCGACGGCGCCACGCTGGCGGCGCGGCTGCTTGTTGCCGCCGACGGTGTCAATTCGAAGCTGCGCGACATGGCCGGCATCAAGACGGTGAAGTGGGAATACGGCCAGTCCGGCATCGTCTGCACCGTGGCGCATGAGCGCCCCCACCATGGCCGCGCCGAAGAGCATTTCCTGCCTGCCGGCCCTTTTGCCACGCTGCCGCTCAAGCCTGACGAGGACGGCACCAACCGCTCGTCGATCGTCTGGGTCGAGCGCACCGCCGATGCCGAGGCGCTGGTGTCCGGTGACGATCTCGTCTTCGAGCATGAGCTCGAACGGCGTTTTGGTCTGAAGCTCGGAGAGATCCGCGTTGCAGACAAGCCGCGCGCCTGGCCGCTCGGCCTCACGCTTGCGCGCGCCTTCGTAGCGCCCCGCATCGCGCTCGCCGGCGACGCCGCCCATGGCATCCACCCGATCGCCGGCCAGGGCCTGAACCTGGGCTTCAAGGACGTGGCGGCGCTTGCCGAGGTGATCGTCGAGGCGGACCGGCTCGGCCAGGACATCGGCGCGCTCGACGTTCTGGAGCGCTATCAGCAGTGGCGCCGTTTCGATACGGTGCAGATGGGCGTCACGACAGATGTGCTGAACCGGCTGTTTTCCAACGACATCACCCCGCTGCGCACTGTCCGCGACATCGGCCTCGGCCTGGTCGAGCGCATGCCGCGCCTGAAGGAGTTCTTCATCCGCCAGGCATCGGGACTGTCGGTTAATACGCCGAGGCTGTTGCGAGGCGAGCCGATCTGATCGCCTGGCAATTGGCCGAGGCCTGCACGACGTCGTCATCCACGGGCGGAGCGGGAGCGAAGCGGACGTGCAGACCCGAGGATCCATGCCGTGACCTTGGTCGAAGAATGCAGCCGAGCACAATTCCGCACCGCTGCAACGCTTATAGGTAACGGATTGGATTCTGGTCTGCGCCGCGTCGCTCCTTGCTGCGCCATGGAATGACGAGAAGGCGGCCCCTCAGTTCACCTCGAACCCAAGCTTCTGCCGCAACCTCAACATCCGCTGGTCGGCGACCTTGACGCTTTGCTCGCCGCCCTGGGCGACGCGGTTCAGCATCCTGAGCAGGTCTTCCCGTTCGTTCGGGTCGAGACGACCGCGCAGGAACGGCGCCAGCTTGTCGATGACGAGTGTGGTGTCGTCGATCTGTGACACCGCCCATTTGGCGTATATCACCGCTTCGTCTGTCTTCTTCTTGTCGGCAATGCCGGAGATGACTTCGCGGATGACGGCCTCGCGCTGCGGCAGGACAGGCCCGTTCTCGGAGACGATCGATGTGATCAGCGTCGCGGCGGCCACTACTGGATCGTCGATCGCCGTCAGCGGCGACAGCGCCGCCTGCTTGCGCAGCTTCTTGCGCCGGATGTTGCCTTGCACGCGCCCGACGACATCGGCAACCTCGCGCGCGGCGTCGTTCATGGCCTTCATCCGGTAATACCAGAATGCCGCCGCTCCCAGCACGCCAAGGATAGCAATCAGGAAAGGCATGCCGAAATCCCCCAAAATCCTGGCGACGATAGGAGAAGTGTCGCGTTGCTTCAACACGCAAAAGTTGCGTCAGGGGAAGAAATTTCGTTGCGCTGGCAGTGGCGTCAGGGTTCAAGACCGGTTCGCCGAGTTCCTTCCCAACCCCTGTGGACGACAGGACAGAGGGGTGCTGTCCCACCAGCCGACATCTTCTATGATCCCGGTACGTCGTAGATCGCCCGCACCTCGATCGTACCGATCTCCGCCAACGGAATCCTGGCGGCGATGTCCAGCGCTTCATCGAGATTGTCGGCCTCGACCATGACGAAGCCGAGCAATTGTTCCTTGGTTTCAGCGAATGGTCCGTCAGTGACCAGCCTCTTGCCCTTGCGGCGGCGCACGGTTGTGGCGGTCTGCACCGATTGCAGTGCCTGCGCGACGATCAGCTTGCCCTCCTGGTCCAGGGACCTGTCATAGGCGAGCGAATCGGCGTTGAGCTTGGCCCCACGCTCCGGGGTCAGCGCATGGAGGTCCTTTTCCTCACCATAGACCAGACAGACATATTTCATTTCCGGCTCCCGTGCTGCGATGAACCATAGGATGCGGCGGCGGGCGTGTCAGCCTTGCCCTCGACCGCCGCTGCTTGGTCGAGAAGGCAGGCCGCGGCCCCTATGATGGCGACGGCCGCAAGCAGCCGGCCGAAACCGGACGCCGGCGGGTCCAGCCAGAAGCCGTCTTGTCGCCCGGGCCTGTGGCCCCGCTCGTGCCAAAGTGCGAAAAGCAGATTGTCCATGTGAACCTCCATCCGGCCATAAGCTTCGTGACCGTCCGCAGGACGGCCGGACCGGATGGAAGCCGACATTTTCGCACGCGCATTTTTCAGAAAAAATTTCGCCACGGGCGCCGATGCCGCGGTTTCCGCTGCGATGGCGCGATGGCCTTCCCATGCGTCCGCGCTATAGTTGGAAGGAACGCTGGCGCCGGGCCGGCGCAAACGAGGCCAAGGAGACCACAATGGACCGCACCGCAACCGCCGTCTGGAAAGGCAATCTGAAAGAGGGCAAGGGCACGCTCGACAGCCAGAGCGGGACGCTCAAGGGCACGCCCTATTCGTTCAAGGCGCGCTTCGAGGATGAAAGCGGCAAATCCGGCACCAATCCGGAAGAGCTGATCGCGGCTGCCCACGCCGGTTGCTACGCCATGCAGCTTTCGCATTTCCTGGCCGAGAACGGCACGCCCGCCGACGAACTCGATGCCAAGGCCGTGGTGACGCTGGTTCCGGGCACCGGCATCACCGGCAGCGCGATCACGCTGGTCGGCAAGGTGCCCGGGATCGATGCGGCGAAGTTCAAGGAATTGGCCGAGAAGGCCAAGGCCGAATGCCCGGTCTCGAAGGCGCTCGGCGCCATAAAAGTGTCACTCGACGCCAGGCTGGAGTGATTTGCGTTCTATTTGCCGAGATCGCGTTCCTTCGCGCCCCCCCTCTGCCCTGCCGGGCATCTCCCCCACGAGTGGGGAGATTAGCAGCTCGGTCGCTAGCGCTTCTCTTTCAACGTCGGCGATTGGCGAAAGCCGGCGTACATTGGCGAAAGCCGGCGTACATCTGATCTCCCCCCTCGTGGGGGAGTTGCCCGGCAGGGCAGAGGGGGGCGCCTCGCGCCAACCTCCGGTGAACTAGCCGCCCAGCGCCTCTATCTTGGCCCGCAGCGTCGCGACCTCTTCCTCCAGCGCCCGCACGCGCGCTTCGAGATCGGACTCCGAAGACGATATCGCCGGCTGCCAAGGCGCCGCAACCGCTGCCGCCTCCACCGGTCCGCTCAACAAATGCACATACCTCTCCTCCCGTTGGCCCGGCGCACGCTCCAGCAACTGCACCAATGGCGGCCGCCGTCCGATCATCAGGTCGAGATCGTCGCGCAGCTCCTCGAACGAGGCAAAGCGCGCCATGCGTTCCGAACGTGCCAGCAGCTCATGCGCCGTCTGCGGTCCGCGCAACAAGAGCAGACCGAGCAAGGCGGTCTGCGGCGTGGTCAGCGAGAAGCGCTGCGCCATCTGATGCTCGTAGCGCTCGACGCGCGAGCCGAACATCTGCCGCACCAGCCCCTTCTGCTCGAGCAGCTTCAGCGCGCGATGCACCTCGCTTTGTTCCAAGACCATCACCGGCTCGCGCGCCGTCTTCTGGTTGGCGGCGGCCAATGCCGCGTTCAACGTCAGCGGATAGACATCCGGCGTCAGTTCCTTCTTCTCGATCAGGCAGCCGAGCACGCGCGCTTCGCTGGGAGAAAGGATAGGAAGGTCATCGCTCATTGGGCATCCTTTCAGACTCTGACGGACCTTTCCGAGCGGAGATCCGCAGCTTCGTCGATGGCGTCCGTTGTAGCGCAATTCCAGGAAAACTGTGTAGCGGTTTCCGTCCGGAATTGCGCGAAAACAAAGAGTTAGCGGGTCAACAATTCGATCGAACGCTGAACCGCTTTGAGTCGTTGGCGATTGGCGGGACAGGGTGCGAAGCGGTGCGCGTGTCGGCACTAATATGCAGCAGCCCCAAGCGCCGCGGCCGTCCGCGCCGGTTTCACCTGCCAGAATGATCTGACGAGCACATCCTCGGCATAGATTGCGCTGTCGAACTGGGTCTGTCCAAGTTCCTGGGCCAGCGTCGGCCGATTCCCTAGCAGCGACACGCCAAAGGCAGCCTTGCCATTGGGCGGCGGCAAACGCAGCGCGTCCAAAATGGTGGGAAATATGTCGATCGTGCCCGAAAGTCCGGTATGCGGTTTGGAAGGAATACCTTCCCCCGACAAGGAGAAAAAGTTGCGTCGTTCATATCTGTTCAAACGATCCGTGACCTTGCTCGGCGCGGAAAGGTGGTCGCTTTGCAACGCCAGGACGGTGTTCGCCATCAGGCCTTCGGCTTCGGCTTTGTGAATGAACTCCGCGATGAGCATATTCGTGCATTTCACGGCATGGAGAATATTGGGCGTTTGCGGAGAAAGCCCCGTCTTGCCGATGCATTTGTCCGTCAGGTAGCCATCCATCGCATGCCCGCCGCTGACGGCGATCGTCAACGAGAACGGTTTGCCGTCCCGCTTCGCGCGCCGCAGAATGTCGATGCTCAGATCCAACACTTCGGCGTCGTCGGCGCCGAAAGAGTTGCCGCGCCCGTTGACGGCGGCCACCACTTCGGACCCTCCGAAAAGCGACGAGTAGCCGTGGGTGGAATAAAATGTTCCCTGCCCGGTGAAGCTGAGTGGCCAACCGGTAACAAAGTTCTGCTGATAGCCCCGTGCTTTCAGGACATCGCCCAGGCAGGTCAGGCCCGGCAGGAATTGCGAATTCTCCTCCAGATACTGGCGCGTTGTGAAAAATGTTATCAGCAGCGGCGTTCCACAGTTCGCAGCGACCATCCCTGAGATGGAATTATTGGTGTAGGCAAGCTGCACCATGTTGGTTGCCGAAAGGCCACGCCGGTCGAATTCGCGCAACGGGTCCATAACGTCGCCGAACTCCTCGTTCATATAGGTGCGCTCGGCGCTCTCGATGAAAATATGAATTAGGTTCCTTGGCGCGGCGGTCGCGGACGCTATTTCAGCCAGCGGCTTTGTCAAGGAGGTGATGTCGACGAACCGCTTGGACAGGAAATCATGCAGCGGGTTGGGATGGATCGCTGCCGAGATCGGACGCGTCAGCATCGGGTTTGCCGCCAGGAAGAACGCCATCAGGGCGACATCCAATCCTCTGGTCAGCGTGCCGCGTGCCTTGAGTGCGCCAAGACCGAAAAGGACGACCACAATGACCAGTATCGTGCCGCCGGTATGCAGCAGATATTCATACACCACACCGGGGGTCAGCATGCCGGCATCGGCATGCATCAGCATCGCACCCCAGTCAAAATAGCCGAAGGCACTTTCGAGATAGACATAGACAAGGAATAAAAGGCAGGGGAAGAGCGAGAAATAGAGCCTGAACCACTTGCTTTCTTGCTGATCCGCCTTGTTGTCCTGGAAGCGATCTAGCAAGAGAAGTGCTATCAAGACCCCCAGGCCGAGAGCCGCGATCTGCCCGCTCTCCTGAAAATAGATCCGCGACACAAGCCAGGTGAGCGATCCCACTGTCGCCGTGGAGATCAATGGTCCAACTATCCAGTAACGACTTGTGATGGAGCCGCGCATCACCTTGCACTCGAGCGAGGAGTTCGAAATTGGATACCGAGGATTATTTAAAACTATACTAAGACAAACGTTGCGCAGCTTCGCGCGTCAGCAGTCAATTACTTGCATTACTGCTAATATGTGCCGCTGTCCCCGGTTCTGGCGAGCGACATGTTTGAAACAATGATGATGGCGTTCGGCACGCCAGCAATTCATGCGCGGCCTGCGGGCCCAAGCAACAAAAGCAGGCGGAGCAAGGCGGAACTGCGGCGCAGCCGCACAAGCATTCGGCCCAAGCGTCCGCTGTATCAGTGCCATACTGGCACACGCGGTCTTCCGGCCAGTGGCGGCATGCGCCACATTGAACATCAGCGTATCCGGCGCTGTCGATCAGTGAAGGGATCGCCTTGGGGGCCTGCTAAACCCGTCTTTCCACCATCATCTTCTTGATTTCGGCGATCGCCTTGGCCGGGTTGAGGCCCTTCGGGCAGGTCTGGGCGCAATTCATGATGGTGTGGCAGCGGTAGAGGCGGAACGGGTCTTCCAGATTGTCGAGCCGTTCGCCCTTGGCCTCGTCGCGGCTGTCGATCAGCCAGCGATAGGCCTGCAGCAAGGTCGCCGGGCCGAGATAGCGGTCGCCGTTCCACCAGTAACTCGGGCATGAGGTCGAGCAGCAGGCGCACAGGATACATTCGTAGAGCCCGTCGAGCTTCTCGCGATCCTCGTGGCTCTGCAGCCATTCCTTGGCCGGCTGCGGCGACACCGTTTTCAGCCACGGTTCGATCGAGGCGTGCTGGGCATAGAAATTGGTGAGGTCCGGCACCAGGTCCTTCACCACCTGCATATGCGGCAGCGGATAGACCTTGACGGCGCCGGATATGTCGTCGCTGCCCTTGGTGCAGGCGAGCGTGTTGGAGCCGTCGATGTTCATGGCGCAGGAGCCGCAAATGCCTTCGCGGCAGGACCGGCGCAAGGTCAGCGTCGGATCGATCTTGTTCTTGATCCAGAGCAGCGCGTCGAGCACCATCGGCCCGCAATCGTCCATGTCGACGAAATAGGTGTCCATGCGCGGGTTCTCGTCATCGTCCGGCGACCAGCGGTAGATGCGGTATTCCCTGAGATTGGTGGCGCCTTCCGGCTTCGGCCAGGTCTTGCCCTGCTGGATCTTCGAATTCTTGGGGAGCGTCAGTTCGACCATTACCTCAGGTCCTTTCGGATGACGAGCTTCAGCCCGGACCAGATTTCATTCACGGCGGCGACTTTCACGTCGACAAGGTCGAGCTTCAGCGCCTCGGCGCGGACGACCCCCTCGGTGACATCTGTCGCCACTTTCGATGCTTTCTTCGGCCAGGAGACCCAGACCATGCCGTCGCGCTTGATCGCCGCCTCGATATCGCCAAGACGATCTTCGATCTCGGCCCGTTGGCGGCTGAAGGCATGGATGGCGTCGTATTTCAGGGTCGTCCCGGAAATACCGGACCAGTCGGCCAGCCGGTCGACTTCGGCGAAGTCCACGGCTTCGGCTAGCTCGTCGAGTTCAGGCGGCAGCGCAATGAAGGCGGCGATCATGCCGTCCTTCAGGCCGAGCTTGGCCGGAAGAGGCGTGCCCGAATATCCCGTCGCCGCCGGCGCCATCAGTACACCCTGGCCTTCGGGGCGATCTTGGCGAGGCTGATGCCGCCGTCCTTTTCGGCCAGCAGCGGCTCGGTATGCACCGGGCGGTAGCTCAGCGTCACCTTGCCGTCTTCGGCGACGCGCGCCAGCGTGTGCTTGCGCCAGTTGGCATCGTCGCGCGCCGAGAAATCCTCCCGCGCATGCGCGCCGCGGCTCTCCTTGCGCGCCTCGGCGCTGTAGACCGTGGTGATGGCGTTGGCCATCAGGTTTTCCAGTTCCAGCGTCTCGACAAGGTCGGAGTTCCAGATCATCGAGCGGTCGAAGACCTTGATGTCCTTGAGCTCGCCCCAGATTTCCGAAATTCGCTTGCAGCCGTTCTCCAGCGATTCCTGCGTGCGGAACACGGCGGCGTCTTCCTGCATCGCCTTCTGCATCTTCTCGCGCAGCACCGCCGTCGGCGTCGAGCCATTGGCGTGGCGCAGTTTGTCGAAGCGGTCCACGATCTTTTCGACCGAGGCTTCGTTGGGCGAAGGGATGGCCGACTTGCGTTCGATGACCTGGCCGGCGCGGATCGCCGCGGCGCGGCCGAACACGACCAGATCGATCAGCGAGTTCGAGCCCAGCCGGTTGGCGCCGTGCACGGAGGCGCAGCCGGCCTCGCCGACCGCCATCAGGCCGGGCGACACCTGGTCAGGATTGAAGGCCGTCGGGTTCAGCACCTCGCCCCAGTAATTGGTCGGCACGCCGCCCATATTGTAGTGCACCGTCGGCAGCACCGGGATCGGCTCTTTGGTCAGGTCGACGCCGGCGAAGATCTTGGCCGATTCCGAAATGCCGGGCAGCCGCTCATGCAGCACCGCCGGATCGAGGTGGTCGAGATGCAGGAAGATGTGGTCCTTCTTCTTGCCGACGCCACGGCCCTCGCGGATTTCCAGCGTCATGCAGCGCGAGACGACGTCGCGCGAGGCAAGGTCCTTGGCCGAGGGCGCGTAGCGCTCCATGAAGCGTTCGCCCTCGGAATTGACGAGATAGCCGCCCTCGCCGCGCGCGCCTTCGGTGATCAGGCAGCCGGCGCCGTAGATTCCCGTCGGGTGGAACTGCACGAATTCCATGTCCTGCAGCGGGAAGCCGGCGCGCGCCGCCATGCCGCCGCCGTCGCCGGTGCAGGTGTGTGCCGATGTTGCCGAGAAATAGGCGCGGCCATAGCCGCCGGTCGCCAGCACCACCATCTTGGCCGAGAAGCGGTGAATGGTGCCGTCATCGAGGTTCCAGGCGACGACGCCGGTGCATGCGCCGTCCGGCTCCATGATCAGGTCGAGGGCGAAATACTCGATGAAGAACTGCGCGTTGTGCTTCAGCGACTGGCCGTAGAGCGTGTGCAGGATGGCGTGGCCGGTGCGGTCGGCGGCGGCGCAAGTGCGCTGCACCGGCGGCCCTTCGCCGTAATTCATCATGTGGCCGCCGAACGGCCGCTGGTAGATCTTGCCCTCTTCGGTGCGCGAGAACGGCACGCCGTAATGCTCGAGTTCGTAGACCGCGGCCGGTGCTTCGCGCACCAGATATTCCATGGCGTCGACATCGCCCAGCCAATCCGACCCCTTGACGGTGTCGTACATGTGCCACTGCCAGGAATCGGGACCCATATTGGAGAGCGATGCGGCAATGCCGCCTTGTGCGGCTACCGTGTGCGAGCGGGTCGGGAACACCTTGGTGATGCAGGCGGTACGCAGGCCCTGCTCGGCCATGCCGAGCGTGGCGCGCAGGCCGGCACCTCCGGCGCCGACGACCACCACGTCGAACTTGTGGTCGACAAAGGTATAGCCCGCCGTGTTGGCTGATTTCGCGTCCTTGGCCAACTCAGCCTCCGAATGCCAGTTTGAGCAGGGCGAAGAGCGAGGCGACCCCAACCGCTACGGTGAAAAATGTATTGAGCGCGATCAGCGCCAGCTTCATGCCTTCGCCATGCACATAGTCCTCGATGATGACCTGCATGCCGATCCGCATATGATAAAGCGGAGAGATCAGCACCAGGGCCAGCACCAAGGCTACGAACGGATTGGCGAGTGCCGCGCGCACCTCCGCGTAACCAGCGCCGTTGAGCGCGATCAGGAAGCCGACGAAGAACAGGATCAGCGGGATATTGGCAATGGCCGTCAGCCGCTGGCGCCAGAAATGCCCGGTGCCTTCGTGGGCGGAACCCAGGCCGCGGACTTTCGCCAGCGGCGTGCGCATATCGGTGTTGTTGCCGCTCATGATCAGGCCCCCCGCGCCATATAGCCGACGATCCAGATCAGCAGCGTGAGCAGGATCGAGCCGGCGAGCGTCGCCCAGGCGATCCTGGAGGCCGTATGCTTTTCAAGGCCGGCGCCGGTGTCCCAGACCAGGTGGCGCACGCCGCCCAGCATGTGATGCATCAATGCCCAGGTGTAGCCGAACAGGATGAGCCGGCCGAGCCAGGTGCCAAACGCCCAGTTGATCCAGTCGAAGGCGCCCTGCGAACTTGCCGCCGCCGTCAGCCAGGCGGCGACAAGCAGGGTGCCGAAATAGAGCGCGCCGCCGGTGATGCGATGGATGATCGACATCGTCATGGTGATCGGCGGCCGGTACACGCTCAGGTGCGGCGAAAGCGGCCGTTCACGTCTGATATTCGCGCGGGTGGCTGGTGATTTGCTCATGGCTCCCCCAGTTCGGCGTCTCTGGAGCCTCAGGTGGAAATGCGGCATTGCCGCTTCCGGTTGCGACTTCGGACAGCCGGTTTCTAATGCTCTTTTTGCACCGCGTCAAAGCCAGAAAACCGTTTCGAAAACGTAATTTAGTCTGATTAACTGGGTCGCTTCCGCTTCAATCGATTAGCGCGCGATTCGAAGCCGGCGCAGCGTCGCTGCACTGCGGTATATAGCTGCGATTCGCGCCGGCTTATCGCTTGCAGGTCTGTGGTGTCGACCCCTTCTTCATGACCAGCGCTTCGCGTCCGTCGATCACGATTGCGTCATGCGTCGCCGCCTGGTAGCGGCTGGTCTGGTTGGCGGGTGACGCTGCAAACTCCTCGGCCACGCCATCCCGCCCTACCGCGCGAAGCGACGTGCCGAGACTCTGGATGGTGATCATGTCGCCGTTGCCGCATCTATAGGTGGCCGTGCCGGTGCTTGATCGCGGCACGGTAAGGTCGGTGGTGATCTTGGTTGCGGGTGCCGAGGTTGCCGGCGCCAAGGGCACCGCGGGTGCGGCGGACTGCTGAGCCAGAGCAGGCGGGACCGCGGCCGATGCCGCCTTCGGTGCGCCATCTTGCGGCACACAGCCCGCGGCAACGAGAAGCAGCGGGATAGTGATCACCCGAACCGTGTGGCCAAAGGTCATGCGCTGCCCCTTTCGTGCGCGGCACGCTAGAGCAATTCCAGGAAAAGTGTGAGCGGTTTTCCGTCCGGAATTGCGTCAAAACAAAGAGATAGAGCATTCCGCCGTTTCCGTGAAACAGCGGAATGCTCTAGCCATGCGGCGCGGCAAGATCAAGTTCACCTGGAGTCAGCAGGTCGGAACAGGCAAGCGGATGCCCGCGGCCCATCCCGTGAAATTAACCATGTTCATCAAGATCTGCCGCCGAAGGCCGTCCACCCCTTAACAAAGGTTAAGAAAGGGTTAATTTCCGATTCGGAGGAAGTCCGGGCCGAGGCCCTGGGTCACGCCGGTGAAAGGAGGACAAAATGCGTTCGAATTCAGTGCTGGCTTGCCTCGCGGCGGTTGCGGGCCTGGCCGTCGGCTTCACTGCGCCGGCATGCGCCGGACAGCATCAGGACCGAGTCTACGCCGATTCCTTCGGCAATCTCGTCATCGACAGTGCCGCCGGCTACAAGCGCATCATCGTCGGCGAGGGCAAACTGGCCAAGCAGCTGTCGGCCTACACCAGCGCCGGCCAGCCGAAGGTGATTTATCAGAACGAAGCCGACGAGATCACTGGCTACAGCGATTGCTACCGCCCGCCGGTGTTCGTGAAGGGCCGCAGCTACATGTACGGGCTTTCCGACGGCGAGATGCCGCAACTCAGCCCTTGCCGCTAGACCAATTCCAGGAAAAATGCGTAGCGATTTCCGTTAGCAATTGCGTCAAAATAGAGAGTTGGAGCTGGCTTCGGCCTCGCCTGACGATCGGGCTTCGACGGGCGCGACGCGCACGCAATCACGCCCGGCATTCTTCGCCTGATAGAGCGCCTCGTCCGCTCGCCGCATGAGATCGGCGACATCTTCGCTTGCATGAAGTTCGGCGACCCCGAAGCTCGCCGTGCAGCGACTGTCCGCCGGCAGCCCGTCGATGGGCAGCGCGCTGAACGCGCTGCGGGTGCCTTCGGCGAACAGCCGTGCGGCGGCAAGGTTGGTCCCCGGAAGGATGATGGCGAACTCCTCGCCGCCGATACGGCCCGCGACATGGTGGCCGGCGGCGGCCTCGCGCAGCAGGCCGGCGAAGGTCTCGATGACAAGGTCGCCCGAGGCATGGCCGAAACTGTCGTTGATGGCCTTGAAATGATCGAGATCGGCGATGACCAGGGCGACCGGCACGCCTTGCCGCGTGGCGCCAAGCACCGCCTGCTCCGCCCGACGCGTGAAGGCGCCGCGATTGAGCAGCCGCGAGAGCGTGTCGGTCTCCGATTTCGACGTCACTTCAGCCAGCACGTCGCGAACGAGGATTGCCAGCATCAGCAGCGCCAGCGCAAGGCCGAAGATGGTACCGAGCGATTGCGACACCAGTGCGTAGTTGCTTTGCAGATAGGCCTGCGGATCAGCACCCCAGCCGCCGAGCGCATGCGCGATGAACGGCTTGGAGGCAAACTGCATGCCGCTGAGCGCCAGCACGGCCATCAGGATGCGGTCGAGACCGGCCAGCCTCTGCCTTGAGGACCAGACGATGGCGAGCGCGACGAATTGCATGACGGCGTAGGGGAGTTGGTAGGCCATCATGCGAGCCAGCGACTGGCGCGGCAGGTCCTGCACATAATAGACGGCGATGGTGGTGGCGAAGAGGAAGAACAGCATTGGCGACCATGGCGGCGCCACGCCATATTTGCGGGCCAGTCCGGCATTGAAGGCCATGGTGGCGCCAAGGAACACGGCAAAGGCTGTGACCACCGGAAACCGCGCATCGGCAAAGGCGGGGATGCTGAATTCGATGGCGAAATAGGCTATGCCCAGGAGATAGCCTGATGCCAGCCAGCGGGCCGGCACACGGCCGACATCATGGAACGCGACCGCCATGAAGGCCGCCGCCAGCAGGCCGGCAGCCGACAAATTGATCAACAGGATGAAGTTGGCGCCGCTCATATCTGTTTCGATCCCCCGGGGCGTCAGCTAACCATGGACGGGCGAAAAAGACGTTAACGTGAGCTGGGATACGCGGTGTCAGCCGGCCCTGACCGACTCCGGCATGAACACCGTTTCCGGTCGTTCATAGGAGAGCCGCACGCTGTCACGGCCGGTCTTCTTGGCTTTGTAGAGCGCCTCGTCGGCGCGGCGCATCAACGGCCCCAGGGCCTCGTCACCGGTGCGGGCCGCGACGCCGAAGCTGGCGGTGACCTTGATGCCGGCGGGCAATCCGTCGACACGGCCAGCCGAGTAGAGCGTGCGTACGGCTTCCGCCAGCAATCGCGCCGCGGCAAGATCGCTCAAGGGCAAGAGCACCGCGAACTCCTCGCCACCGATACGCCCGGCGACGCCGCGCGCACCGGCTGCCGACCGGAGCTTGTCGGCGAAGTCGGCGATTACCCGATCGCCCGCGGCATGCCCGTGCATATCGTTGAGCGCCTTGAAATGATCGAGGTCGGCCAGCACCAGCGCCACCGGGAACTTCGCCGCCGCGCAACGGTCCAGCAGCAGGGCCGCGCGCTCCTCGAAACCGCGTCGGTTGAGCAGGCCCGACAGCGGATCGGTGTGCGTCTCGGCCTTCAGCGCCTTCATCACGTCGAGTGCCGCGGCGGTGAACAGGCAAAGCGCGATCAGCAGCGACAACAGCGCATGCGACAGCAGCGCCGTCGTCCAGTAGGACGAATCATAGAACCCGTCATAGGTGGTGAACGGCCCGTGCGCGATGACGACGATAAGGGTGCGCACGAAGAAATTGAGGCCCGACAGCAGCGACAGCACGAACAGGATCTTTTCTGTCGGGCCGTTGTTGCGAACCGGCCGCAATTCGGCGCCGACCAGAAGACTGATGCCCCCGAGGGCGAAATTCATCGCCAGGATACGCCAGGTGAGGTCCGGCTCAACGAACAGGAACCAGCAGAACGATGCCAGGCCACCCCCTGCCAGCATGCCGATACCCAGATAGGGCACCTTGCGGCCGTAGCGGGCGACGATGGCGCCCGACAGGCAACAGCCGGCGATGGTGAAGCAGATGTTGGACACCAGCTTGGTCAGTGCCATGCCAATGGGCAAGGTGAAATACTGGAACAGAAAGCCGGGTGCCGAAACACAGTAGCTGAACGCCAGCACGGCAAGATAAGGACGGTGGCGCTGATAGGTCCATAGCACGAGGAAGGCCGCGCCGAGGGCCAGCGCGATCGTTGGATTGAGCAGCGCTATCAGCAGGCCGGTGTCCAAAGGACGGTGACTTCCCCTTGCTTGACGTCAGGGAAGAGCTTAGAGGGCAAGCGCAAACAAGCGGTTAAACTCGGAGTGTCGCCACGATGTGTTGCGGGGGAACCCGGCGCTGTCGGCGGCGTTCATGCATTCACCATCAGGAGCAGATCATGGCCGACACGATCACATTGACCGACCACGATGCAATCCGTTCATGGACTGCCGGGCGCGCCGGCTTTCCGGCAATCGTCGACATATCGCCCGAGGCGGGAACGCAGCCGATGTTGAGGCTGGTCTTTGGCCAGCACGCCTATCAGGATCAAGACCAACCGGAACGGCCGGTCAATGCCGGTGGCTATGAGCTCGTCGAGTGGGACGAGTGGTTCAAGATCTTTGAGGAGCAGCAACTGGCGCTTGTCGTCGCGGCCGACGAACCTGGGCACCGGGAGGAATTCCACGAACTCATCCGGCGCGACGGGAAGGCTTGACCCGGGCCGCGAGGCCCGGGCTGGATTATTTCCAGTCGCGGATGTCTACGAAGTGGCCGGCGATCGCCGCCGCCGCCGCCATGGCCGGCGAGACCAGATGGGTGCGGCCCTTGAAGCCCTGCCGGCCCTCGAAATTGCGGTTCGAGGTCGAGGCGCAGCGCTCATGTGGCTTCAGTCGGTCGTCGTTCATGGCAAGACACATCGAGCAACCCGGCTCGCGCCAGTCGAAACCGGCGGCGAGAAAGATCTTGTCGAGACCCTCGGCTTCCGCCTGTTCCTTGACCAGACCGGAGCCCGGCACGATCATGGCGTTGACACGCGGATTGACTTTTCTGCCCTCGACCACCTTGGCGGCGGCGCGCAGGTCCTCGATACGGCCATTGGTGCAGGAGCCGATGAAGACGCGATCGAGTTCGATGTCGGTGATCCTGGTTCCCGGCGTCAGCCCCATATAGTCGAGCGCGCGGATCTTCGAGGTGCGCTTGTTCTCGTCGGTGATCTCCTCCGGATTTGGCACCACGCCCTGCACCGATACGACGTCTTCCGGCGAGGAGCCCCAGGAGACGATCGGCGGCAGTTTCGCAGCGTCGAGCACGATCACCTTGTCGAAATGCGCGCCTTCGTCGGACTGCAGCGTCTTCCAGTATTCGAGCGCCGCGTCCCACGCCGCGCCCTTCGGCGCGCGCGGCTTGTCCTTGACATAGGCGAAGGTCGTCTCGTCGGGCGCAATCAGGCCGGCGCGGGCACCGCCCTCGATCGACATGTTGCAGATGGTCATGCGGCCTTCCATCGACAGCGAGCGGATCGCCTCGCCGGCATATTCGATGACATAGCCGGTGCCGCCGGCGGTGCCGATCTCGCCGATGATGGCAAGGATGATGTCCTTGGCGGTTACGCCTTCCGGCAACTGGCCGTCGACGCGCACCAGCATGTTCTTGGCCTTGCGCTGGATCAGCGTCTGCGTCGCCAGCACATGCTCGACCTCGGACGTGCCGATACCGTGCGCCAGCGCGCCGAAAGCGCCGTGCGTCGAGGTGTGGCTGTCGCCGCAGACGATGGTCATGCCGGGCAAGGTAAAACCCTGCTCCGGGCCGATAATGTGGACAATGCCCTGGCGGATATCGTTCTCGGAATAATATTCGACGCCGAAATCCTTGGCGTTCTTGGCCAGCGCCTCGACCTGGATCCGGCTTTCCTCGTTCTTGATGCCGAACTTGCGCTCGGGCGAGGTCGAGACATTGTGGTCGACCACGGCCAGCGTCTTTTCCGGATGCCGGACTTTCCTGCCGCTCATGCGCAGGCCCTCGAAGGCCTGCGGGCTGGTGACTTCGTGGACGAGGTGGCGGTCGATGTAGAGCAGGCAGGTGCCGTCGTCCTGGCGGTCGACGACATGGTCGTCGAAAATCTTGTCGTAGAGGGTGCGCGGTGCGCTCATGTGCGTAAATCCGTCGATATGAGAATGAGGAAAGGAGCAGATGCCGCAAGCCTGCGGCCGAGCGTCGGGGATCAGCGAAGTCGGCTGGTCAGGGCGCCGGACACGCGCGCGGAAAATCGCGACGGCAGGCGTTTTCTGTCCTGCAGCACGAAACCCTTATAGGCTGGATCGCCAAAAAGCTCTTCCATGGCGGGGTAAATAGCAATGTTTTGCCTTTTCGGCAATTGGTTGATCCGATGACTCAGGCAACCGCTCAGGTTTTGAATTATCCCTCAACCCATCCAGACGTTGGCGCTGCCCCTCACCTGCCTGCCGGCATCCTCTCCCCGTATAGGGACGGGGAGAGGGGCGCTGTCGTCACCGATTTCGCCAATCGTCAGGGTTACAGGAGGGGCGCCGGCGTTGCGGCCAGCCCCCTTCTCCCCGTCCCTACACGGGGAGAAGTGCCCGGCAGGGCGATGAGGGGCAGCGCGACTCCGCGAATTTGAGACCCTACAGAACTTCGAACACAAACGTCTTCACCAGCGCATCGGGCTCGGCGATGGCATAGCAGCGGAACCACGGGCTTTGCTCGACCAGGCGCCATTTACCTGCCTGCTCCATCTCGTCGAACACTGCCTGGAAACCGCCGCTTTCAAAAACCTGGTCGCGCACGGTGAAGATGGCGTGGCCGCCTTTGCGCGTGATGCGCACCAGCTCGTGCAGGCCCGACGCCGGCGCGTGGCTGATGGTGAAGACACCGGTCGAGAAAAAGGCGCGGAAATGGCCATCCGGCCAGGGCAGAGGGCCGCCCAGCATCGCCTTTTTCAGCTCGCTATAGGCATTGCGGCTGCCGGCGATCTTGAGCATGTCGTCCGACAGGTCGAGCCCGGCAATATCGCCGTAACCCAGCGCCTTGAGCGACGGCCCCGACAGGCCGGTGCCGCAGCCGGCGTCGAGCAGCGGCCCTTCGCCCGCCGGCACGTGGCGCGCCACCCAGGCGCTGATGAGGAAAGGGAGCAGATAACCGAGTGATGCGGTCTCGCTGTCATAGGTCGCGGCCCATGCGGCATAGGCATGCGCCAGCGTTTCCGGCGTGTCGGCTCCATAGACGGAATCCAGCGCCGCATTGGCCTTGTCGACGATCATCGGTCGTGAGTCTCCCCGCTCATGCATGCCGCCCAGAAGTGCGTCGAGGTTTTGGGACAACGACATGCATAAGGCAAGATAACCCTGCCTTCGCTCAAAAACTATTCCTCGTGCTGGCGGCGCAAGCGCCGCTCCAGCGCCCTGAGCGACAGCGACAGGCCGACGGTCAGGATGAGATAGATATAGGCAACGATCGAATAGGTCTCGAAGAAGCGGAAAGAGCCAGCGGCATAGACCTTGCCCATCTGGGTGATGTCGGCGACGCCGAGCACCGAGACCAGCGAGGAATCCTTGACCAGGGCGACGAAGTCGTTACCCAGCGGCGGCAGGATGGTGCGGATCGCCTGCGGAAAAACGATGAGCCGGAAGCGTTGCGAGCGGCTCAGGCCAAGCGCTTTGGCCGCTTCGATCTGGCCCTTTTCGACAGCCTGGATGCCGGCCCGGAAAACCTCCGAAATGAAGGCGGAGTAGCCGATGGTCAGCGCCATGATGGCGCGCCACAAGAGCGAGACATCCCGCACCAGAAGCTCGCCGAGCAGACCGGCGCTCTGCAGCGGCGCGGTCAGCGTGTTCCAGGCCGCGACAAAGGCCGGCGCGCCGGCGAAGGCGATCCAGAACAGCAGCACCAGGATCGGCACGCCACGGATGATCTCGACATAGAAGCGGGCGATCTGCCGCAACCAGGGCGAACCCGACAGGCCCATCAGCGCAATGCCGAGGCCGATGATCGAGGCCAGCGCAAAGGCGACCACCGTGACGAAGACGGTGATGCCGACGCCCTTGGCGACGGTGGCGAAGACCTGGGCATAGAGGTCGCTGGCGGCGATGAACAACGCCGCCGCCAGTGCGAGGACGGCGGCAACGGCGAGCCACCACGGGAATTCGGATTTGGAGGAAGACGGTCCGGCAGGCATCAGGCAGCGCCAGCGGGATGGTTGCGAAGGTCGCGTTCCGGGGTGGGAAGAAACTCCGTCCGTTGGAAAGTCAGCACATGGTCCTCACGCAGTGGAGCGCTCGCCAAGACGAGCTCACTGCCCCATCTTGTAATCAAGGAACCACTTCTTGTTGAGGGTGTCGAAAGTGCCGTCCGCCTTGAGAGAGGCAATCGCCGCGTTGACCGGCTTCACCAGATCCGAGCCTTTCGGGAAGATGAAGCCGAAATCCTCGCTGCCGAGCGGACCGCCGATCAGCTTCAGCTTGCCCTCCGAGGCATCGACATAGCCTTTGCCGGCGGTGCCGTCGGTGAGCACCACATCGACGTCGCCCGACTTCAATGCCTGCACGGTGGCTCCGAAGGTCTCGAACAGTTTGATGCGCGGGTTCTGCTCATTGCCGTCGAGCACGCTGTAGACGGCGGTGTAGAAAGGCGTCGTGCCCGGCTGCGCGCCGATCAGCCCGTCCTTGAAGGCGCCGAATGTCTTGGCGTCGGAGAAGCGGCTTTCGTCGCCGCGCACCAGCATGAACTGCTCCGAGCGCATATAGGGGTCGGAGAAATCGACCTTCTCCTTGCGGTCGTCCTTGATGGTGATGCCGGTCATGCCGATATTGTACTGGTTGTCGGAAACCGCCTGGATCATCGCGTCCCAGGAGGTGCTCTGGTACTCGACCTTGAAATTCAGCCGCTTGGCGATCTCGTTCATCGCGTCATATTCCCAGCCGATCTGCTTTCCCGTCTTGGCGTCGATGAATTGCAGCGGCGGGTAGGCGTTTTCGGTCACCACTACCACCTTCCTGCCCCCAAGATCGGGCAGCGCCTGCGCGAAGGCGGCGACAGGCGCCAGGACGAGAGCCAGCAGGCCGGCCAGCAGCAGTTTCGATTTGGTCATGACACACCCCCGGAAATTAAAGCGCCCGGACGTCGGCCGGGCCTGCAGGAAATCCGGCGCCGACTTTAGCTTTCCGCAAGCGCCATGCAAGACGGTCCGCTGCGTCAGCTCACGCGAAAACGGATTCAGATGCCATCAACGCGGAAATTCGGGGACAGCCCGTACCCAGTGATGGCGTGAGCTTATCCCAGGTCGGGAACCGACGACTCCCTATCTACCAGCCGGTCATCGACCGTTGCCTTACGCAGGTCGGCGACAAGACGCGTGAGCGTCGCGTGCAGGGCGTCCACCTCGGCCGGTCCCAGAGGCACGCTGCAAGCAAGCGCCGAGGACACATCCTTGATGCGGGCGCGCAGGGCCTGGCCCTTGGCCGTCGGCTCGACCAGCACCCGGCGTTCGTCGGCGGCATCACGCCGGCGGGTAACGAGGCCACCCGCCTCCATCCGCTTGAGCAGCGGCGTCAGCGTCGCCGAATCAAGCCCAAGCGCTTCGCCAAGCTCGCCGATCGTGCGCGGCGCGCGCTCCCACAGCGCCAGCATCACCAGATATTGCGGATAGGTCAGGCCAAGCGGCTCGAGCAGCGGGCGGTATAGCTTGGTCATCAACCCACTCGCCGAATAGAGCGCGAAGCAGAGCTGCTGGTCGAGACGCGGAACCGGGATCGCCCCGGCGGCTTTCGCCGGGACATCCTTGGCTCTCGTTTCGACCTTTGTCGTCATGCCGCCTTTACCGAAAGCGCCACATCGACATTTCCCCTGATGGCGTTCGAATAGGGGCAGATCTTGTGCGCCTCCGATACAAGCGCTTCCGCCGCCGCCTGATCAAGGCCTTTCGTTTCAGCCGCCAGCGCGACGCCGAGCTTGAAGCCCTCGCCATTGGGGAGCAGGCTGACGGTGGCGGTCATCGCGGCGTCCTGAAGCGGCAGCTTCTGTTTGCGCGCGACGAAGCGGATGGCACTTTCGAAGCAGGCGGCGTAGCCGATGGCGAAAAGCTGCTCGGGATTGGTGGCGCCGCCCGGCCCGCCGAGTTCCTTGGGCATGGCCAGATCGACTTTCAGTAGGCCGTCGCTGGTTTCGCCGTGGCCGGCGCGGCCGCCGGTGACGTGAGCCTGTGCCGTGTAGAGTGCCATATCATATTTCTCCATTTATCTTGTGCGCTATTGTTTAGTACACAAGATAATATGCCGTCAACACCTCGCTCCGGATTCCTGGGACGGAAGCGTTCACGGTCTGGTGAAACGAAAAAAGGCGGCCGAAGCCGCCTTTCAAAAAACGTTCGTCGAAACTTATTCGGCGGGGGTCGCTTCCGCGGCCTTGGCTGCCTCGGCGGCCGCCTTCTTCTCCGCGGCTTCCTTGGCGGCCGTCTCGGCGGCCAGCGCCTGGGCGGCGGCGACCTTCTCGGCCTCGATGCGGGCCTTCTCGGCGTTCAGCGCATCGCGCTCTTCGTCATTGAGCTTGCGGGCGCGCACGCCGGTGTTTTCCGAGATACGGGCCGACTTGCCGCGACGATCGCGCAGGTAATAGAGCTTGGCGCGACGCACCTTGCCGCGACGGACGATCTCGACGCCCTCGACCATCGGCGAGTAGACCGGGAACACGCGCTCGACGCCTTCGCCATAGGAGATCTTGCGGACGGTGAAATTTTCCTGGAAGCCGGCGCCGGAGCGGGCGATGACGACGCCCTCATAGGCCTGGACGCGGGTGCGGGTGCCTTCGGTCACGCGGACCTGCACGCGCACGGTGTCGCCGGGCTGGAATTCGGGAAGCTTGCGCTTGGCTTCGATCTTGGCGGCCTGTTCGGCCTCGAGCTGACGGATGAGATCCATCTCAATAATCCACTTCTTGTTCTTCCGACAGTCAGAGCGTCCAACACTTGCCTTGCAGTACCATCGACCGCTCGGCTATGCCCTTTGTCCCTGAGACATTTGCCTCCAAGACATCGGACAGGGGCGACTACACCGCCATCGTTGACGGGTCCGGCGGGTTTTCCAGCCAGTACGGGCGGGCACATACAGCTATTTCGGCGCTTTGTCACGCCCGAACGCTGTATTTTTCGCCAGCATGGCACCATCGTAATCGCGCCGTGCCGGGTTGTATACGTTCGACAAGCTTTCTAAGCCAGCGGTAGCACAATTCCAAGCGGCCGCACCCATGTCTCTCTTCGACGCCATCCTTCTCTTCTTCGCGGGCTTCCTGTCAGGCGCCGCCAATGCGGTCGCCGGCGGCGGCACCTTCATCACCTTCGGCGCCATGACGTTGGTCGGCCTGCCGCCGATCGTCGCCAACGCAACTTCCTCGGTCACCCAATTTCCAGGCTACATCACCTCGACGCTGGCCTATTGGGACGACATCAGGCATTTCTGGCGCGGTGCCCTGCTGCTCAGCCTGATCTCGGCGGTCGGCGCGCTGGCGGGCGCGCTGATCCTGCTGGCGCTCGACAATCCGTCCTTTCGGATCCTGGTGCCGTGGCTGCTTCTGGGCGCAACGGCGCTGTTCGCCGCCGGGCCATGGCTGAAGCCGGCGCCGAAACCCGGCCATGAAGCGTCGGTAGGCTCATTCGCCGGTTCGCTCGCGCAATTCGTCACCGCCATCTATGGCGGCTTCTTCGGCGCCGGCATGGGCGTGATGATGCTGGCGACGCTCGGCCTCACCCAGGCCGGCGACTACCACCGGCTGAACGCGCTGAAGAATATGCTGGCCATCGTCATCGCGGCTGTCGCCATCGTCGTCTTCGTCTCGGGCGGCGTCGTCGCCTGGCCGCAGGCGATCGTGATGATCCCGGGCGGCGCGCTCGGCGGCTATGCCGGCGTCTGGATCGTCAAGCGCGTGCCGCAGAATGTGGTGCGCGGCTTCGTCATCGCCGTCGGCCTGTTTCTCGCCTTTTACTACTTCGGCAAAGCATAACCAGCCGACTGGAGTGCTCAGTACGCGCTAGTGCCCGACGCGACGGTACTTGTAGTGGTCGCGGATGAATTCGGTGAAGAACCGACCCTTGGAGAAGGCAGCATTGAATTTCGCGAAGGTCTCTAGCTCGACTCCCTCATAGTCATATTGGGTCCCGCTTGGTGCGAACCGCACCGAGAGAACCTTTGTCGAGGGGTCGTAGTCTACGACCGTCAGCAGGTCCGGCCGCCGTTCAACCGTCAGCTTCTCTGCCTCACCGCGCCGCCAGTGCATGATCTTTTTGTGGTTGCCAGAAACCAGGACATCGGGAATCTCCCGTCCTTCGAATTCCTGTGGCCGCGTGTACTGCGGATGTTCTAGCACGCCGTTCTCGAAACTCTCTTCCATTCCAGACACGGCATTGCCCATGACACCGGGCAACAGCCGCACCACCGCGTCGAGCAGCACAAGCGCGGCCGGTTCACCGCCGGAGAGGATGAAATCTCCAATTGACATCTCCTCCAAACCACGGCTCTCGATCAACCGCTGGTCAACGCCCTCGAAGCGGCCGCAGACGATGATGGCGCCTGGTCCAGAGGCCAGTTCGCGCACGCGCCTCTGCGTGAGGGGTTCTCCTCGCGGGCTCATCAGCAGGCGCGGACGCACATCGCCCGCCGGCGAAGCATGGTCGATAGCCGTCGCCAACACATCGGCGCGCATCACCATGCCGGCGCCGCCGCCGGCCGGCGTATCGTCGACGGTGCGGTGCCTGTCGGTGGCGAAGTCGCGGATCTGGATCGCGTCCAGCGACCAGGTTCCAGCCTCCAGCGCCCGCCCCGCCAGCGACAGGCCGAGCGGGCCCGGGAACATCTCGGGATAGAGCGTCAGGACCGAAGCGGCAAAACTCACCGGTTGCCCCCGGCATCGCGCGGTCCGCGCGGCCTGCCCTTCGGGTCGAAGCCTTCCTCGCGCGGCGCGTCGCCATCCTCGTCCTCGACCAGTCCGGCGGCCACCGGGTCGACGCGGACAAAACCCTCGGCGATCGACACCTGCGGCACGGCTGCCTGCGTGAACGGGATCAGCACGCCCTTGCGGCCGGAGAGCGTCACATCGAGGATGTCGCCGCCACCGAAATTATGCACCGCGACCACCTTGCCGACGGCCGCACCCGTATCATCCCGTATTTCCAGTCCGATCAGGTCGGCATGGTAGAATTCGTCCTCCTCGCCGTCGTCGGGCAGCATCGAGCGGTCGACGAACAGTTCGGTGCCGGCCAGCGCCTCGGCGGCGTTGCGGTCATTGACACCCTTGAAACGGACCACGACGACGGTGTTGGCGGACCTTATGTCTGTTATCTGAAAGGCACGGCCATCCCTGGCATAGAGCGGCCCATAGTCGGCCAGCGCCATCGGCTCGCCGGTGAAGGTTTTCACCCTGAGCTCGCCCTTGATGCCGTGGGCGGCGCCGATAACGGCCATCTGGACGGGATTTTGCGGTTTGCTCATCGGCGCTTTTACCTTCGTCATCCACGGGCGCAGCAGGCGCGCAGCGGCTGCGCAGACCCGAGGATCCATTCCGTTACGGTGACCAAAACACACGGCAATTCAGAAAAGGCTCACCAGTCTCGTTCCAGCCAATCTCCTAGCCCCGCCGGGCCAGCATTTCAATGACGGGCTCTTCACCGCTTCCTAACCCGACCGGCGGAAAATGGCGGCGAACCGGAACAGACGCCATGCAGGAATTCCTCATCCCGGCAAAACCCGATCTCCAGGCGGCGCGCGAAAGCTGGCTGAAGATGCTGGCGCGCGAGCGCCGGCTGTCGCCCGAAACCGTCGAGGCTTATGAGCGCGATACGCGCCAGTTCCTGCATTTCCTCACCGGTCATCTCGGCGGGCCGCCAGGCATTTCGGACATCGCCGATCTGCGCCCGGCCGACCTGCGCGGTTTTCTCGCCGCCCGCCGCAACGCCGGCGCCGGCGCCCGCACCCTCGGCCGAGGTCTCGCCGGCATCCGCTCGCTTCTGCGTTTCCTCGAACGGAATGGCCTCGCCAACGCGGCGGGCGCCGCCGCGTTGCGCGCCCCGCGCCAGCCCAAATCCCTGCCAAAACCGCTGACGGCGAGCGACGCCAAACATGTCGTGTCGGTGGAAGGCCAACTGGCGGAGGAACCCTGGATCGCCGCCCGCAATGCTGCCGTGCTGACGCTGCTCTACGGCTCTGGCCTGCGCATTTCCGAAGCACTCGGCCTCGCCGGAGCCGATCTGGCCTCGGAAGCCGACACCGTGCTGCGCGTCACCGGCAAGGGCGGCAAGACGCGGCTGGTGCCGGTGCTGCCGGTCGCGCTCAAGGCGACTGCCGAATACCGCCGGCTCTGTCCTTACCATCTCGATCCGAAGGGCCTGCTGTTTCGCGGCGCGCGCGGCGGCCCGCTCAACCCGGCCATCGTCCAGCGCGAGATGGCGAAATTGCGCTCGGTGCTCAACCTGCCCGACACCGCGACGCCGCACGCGCTGCGCCATTCCTTCGCCACGCATCTGCTCGGCCGTGGCGGCGACCTGCGCATCATCCAGGAACTGCTCGGCCACGCCAGCCTGTCGACGACGCAGATCTACACCGGCGTAGACACCGCAAGGCTGCTGGAAATCTACGAATCGGCTCATCCGAGAGCGTGAAGCTCTGAGGGCGGTAGCCGGTTAGGACAATTTCGTAACGCCAGTTAACCGTTTCGCCGTTTTTTGGTCTTAGGAAAAAGACCATGAAACGCATCATTGTTATCGCCGACCGCGCAGCGTCCGTGTCGCTGAAGCTGCTTGTCGCGCTCAACGTCCTGTTTTTCCTGTCCTTCCTGGCTGTCCTTTTATTCGCGGCCGGCAGGGCGCATGCGGAAATGCCGACCTGCACCGGCGCCGACATGTTGTCGGCCCTGCAGAAGAACAGCCCAGCCACCTACAGCAAGATCGAGGCGGACGCCGCCGCCACGCTCAATGGCAAGGGCCTGTTGTGGAAACTGGAGAAATCAGGCGAACAGCCGTCCTACCTATTTGGCACCATGCACATGACCGACCAACGTGTCACCACGCTGCCGCCGCAAGCGCAGAAGGCCTTCGATGCATCAGGCACCCTCATCATCGAAACCACTGATGTGCTCGATAAGCAGAAGATGATGACGGCGATGCTCAAGGAGCCGGATCTGATGATGTTCACGGACTCCACGACGCTGTCGTCATTGCTGTCGCCCGACGATGCGGCGGCGATGAATGCAGCACTCGACGCGCGCGGCATTCCGCCGGCAACGGTCGCCAAGATGAAGCCCTGGATGCTTTCGGCCATGATGGCGCTTCCGGCTTGCGAACTCGCCCGCCAGTCCGGCGGAGCGCCGGTGCTCGACGTCAAGCTGGCGCAGAGCGCCAAGGCGGCCGGCAAGCCGGTGGAAGGATTGGAAACGGCCGAGAGCCAGTTGCGCGCCATGGCCTCGCTACCGCTCGCCTTTCACATGAAGGGTCTGGTCGACACGCTGAAACTGGGCGACAAGGTCAACGATATCAACGAGACCATGATCGTGCTCTACCAGCGCGGCGACACCGGCATGTTCTGGCCGCTGTTCCGCGCCGCCGTGCCGGAAGAGCAGAACGACGCTGCGGGCTATGCGGCCTTCGAGGAAACCATGATCACCAGCCGCAACAAGGTGATGGTCGACCACGCCGGACCGATCCTGGCCAGGGGCAATGCCTTCATGGCGGTCGGCGCCCTGCACCTTCCCGGTCCAGAGGGGCTGGTCGAAGATTTCCGCAAAGCCGGTTATACTGTCACCGCCGTCAATTGAGTCGGATGGCAGCGGAGGGAACCAAGCGCCGCGTTTCCGGCGTTTTCCTCCCCTAGCGTGAAACCCATTCAACGGTTGCGCGTTGATGGATGTTGATTGATCATTTTCATTTTCTCGGAGGACAGATTTATGGCGAACGCACCAAATCCAAACGACCCGTACAATTCGACCACCAATGCTCCACGGCCGAGCGGCGGCGGCAGCACTTGGCTGATTGCGCTGGTCGTGGTCATCCTGGCGGTTGTAGCGTATTACGTTTTCGGAAGAAGAGGTGAACATCCGGCACCCGCCGAGCCACCGGCCGCCAGCACACCGGCCCCGGCGCCCGCACCGGCTGAACCGATGAAGCCTGCTGAACCGGCCAAGCCAGCCGAACCTGCTCCCGCCCCGGCTCCGGCTCCAGCACCCGCTCCGGCACCTGCGCCAGCACCCGCTCCGGCTCCGGCACCCGCGCCAGCTCCGGCACCAGCACCCGCCCAGTAAGCGGCTCAGTGCCAAATCCGAGACGGCCCGCTGAAAAGCGGGCCGTCTTGTTTTGGAGCATGCGGCAACCCGGACGGGAACTGCCTCCGCGGGATACCGTCAATGGCAGTGCCGCCCCTCATTGCCCTGCCGTAACGGGGAGAAAGAGGCTGGTGCCAGCGCCGGCGCTTCTTCCTTGCAACGCTGACAATTGGCGAAACCGCCGACGACAGCGTCCTTCTCCCCGTTCACGGGAAGAAGATGGCGGCAGCCAGATGAGGGGCAGCGCGACGCTGACAAACTCTTGCGAGCGCCACGGAGCAGGACGGGCGAAGCATGGCCCGGCGAACCGTTGCCCCCTAGATATGGATCGGCTTGAAGAAGGTCGCCAGCGCCGCTTCCTTAACCGCTTCGGACATCGTCGGATGCGCGTGGCAGGTTCGGGCGAGGTCCTCCGACGAGCCGCCGAACTCCATCAGCACAGCCGCCTCATGGATCATTTCGCCGGCGCCAAAGCCGACGATATGCACGCCGAGCACGCGGTCGCTGGCCTTGTCGGCCAGGATCTTCACAAAACCGTCCGTGTGCAGCATGGCGCGCGCCCGGCCATTGGCGCTGAACGGAAACTTGCCCACCTTGTAGTCGATGCCGGCCTTCTTCAGCTCTTCCTCGGTCTTGCCGACCGAGGCGATTTCCGGGCTGGTATAGACGACGCTCGGAATGACGTCGTAGTTCACATGGCCGGCCTGGCCGGCAATGGTTTCGGCCACCGCCATGCCCTCGTCCTCGGCCTTGTGCGCCAGCATCGGTCCGGCGATGACGTCGCCGATGGCATAGATGCCAGGCATATTGGTCCTGAGATGACCGTCGGTCTTGACCCGGCCACGCTCGTCGACCTCTACTCCGGCCTCCTTGAGGCCGAGACTGTCGGCATAGGCGCGGCGGCCGGTGGCGATCAGCACGACGTCGGCCTCGATCGTCTCGGCCGCCCCACCCTTGACCGGCTCGAAGGTGACGCTGGCGACCTTCTTGGCCTTGGCGACGCCGGTGACCTTGGCGCCGAGCTTGAACTCGAAACCCTGCTTGGAGAGCATCCGCTGGAACTGCTTGGAGACCTCGCCGTCCATGCCGCCGAGGATCGTGTCGAGGAATTCGACGACCGTGACCTTGGCGCCAAGCCGTGCCCAGACCGAACCGAGCTCGAGCCCGATGACGCCGCCGCCGACCACCACGAGATGGCCGGGAACCTTCTCCAGCGAAAGCGCGCCTGTCGACGACACGATCACCTTTTCGTCGAAATCGACCTTGACGCCGGGAATGCCGGCGACGTCGGAGCCGGTGGCGATGACGATGTTCTTCGTCTCGATCTCCTCGACCTTGCCGTCCTCGCCGGTCACCGACACCTTGCCGGCCGAAATCACCTTGCCGGTGCCGCGAAAGGAGTCGATCTTGTTCTTCTTGAACAGGAAGGCGACGCCATTGACGTTCGACGCCACGGTCGTGTCCTTGTGCGTCATCATCTTCTTCAGATTGAGCTTCGGTGCCGGTATCTCGACGCCCAGCGTATCGAAGGAATGGCTAGCCTCGGCGAACATCTCGGAGGCATGAAGCAGCGCCTTGGACGGGATGCAGCCGATATTGAGGCAGGTGCCGCCGAAGGTTGCGTTCTTCTCGACCACCGCGACCTTCAGCCCGAGCTGTGCCGCCTTGATGGCGCAGACATAGCCGCCCGGCCCCGATCCGATAATAACGACGTCATAAGCCATCCATGTTTTCCTTTTGCTTGGCGCTCAGCGGCCGCCGCTTACGTTCAGGATCGCGCCCGTTATATAGGAAGCCGCATCCGACAGAAGGTAGAGAACCGCGCTTGCGACTTCATCGGCCGTGCCCGCCCGCTTCATCGGCAGCATGTCCTGCATCCGTGCCACGCGATCGGGCTGGCCGCCGGAGGCATGGATTTCGGTGTCGGTGATACCGGGGCTGACCGCATTGACCCGGACGCCCTCCAGCGCCACCTCACGCGCCAGGCCGATGGTCATGGTGTCGATCGCGCCCTTGGAGGCGGCGTAGTCGACATATTCGCCGGGCGAACCGAGCCTGGCGGCGGCGGACGAGATGTTGACGATCGCCCCGCCCTTGCCGCCGTGGCGTGTCGACATGCGCTTCACCGCCTCGCGGGCGCAGAGAAACGAACCGACGACGTTGATGCGCATCATGCGCTCCAGACGTTCAGCGCTCATCTCGTCGATACGTGCCTTGACGTCGACGATGCCGGCATTGTTGACGAAGGCGTCGAGCCGGCCGCAGGCGCGATCGACTGCGCCGAACATAGCCATGATATCGGCCTCGCTGCCGACATCGCCCTTTACCGCGAAAGCCTCCCCGCCGGCGGCCTCGATCTCGGCGACCAGCGCGTCGGCGGCAGCCTTGTTCGAGGCGTAGTTCACCGCGACGCGATAGCCGGCCTTCGACCCGAGCCGGCAGATCGCCGCGCCAATGCCGCGGCTGCCGCCGGTGACCAGCAGAACCTTCCCGCTCATTCCTGGCATCCCTTCAAGACGAACACATCCGACGGCACTTTGGAAAAGCCGCCGCCGCCAAAGGCGCGGGATTGCCGCAGCACCGGCCCGAGGTCAGCCAGGACCAGGGTTTTCGGCGCCTCTATGCCCTCGGCCGGCAACAGGCCGATCGTGCCCTTGTCATCCCCAGTGTAGATGACGCCGCCCCACAATGTGCAGGCGGCAAGCTCCTGGCCGGTGGCATCGCCCTCCGGGCATCTGTACATCAAGGAACCGTTCGGCCGAGGAGCCCCTTGCGTCCACATGACGATGCCGTTCAGCACGACATTGTTGTCGAGGATCAACCGAAACGTGTTGGTGACGGTCGCCGAGGTACCGGCCGGCATAAAATCTATCTCGGCGCCGCTCGTCTCGGCACCGCCTTGGGCATCACCATAGATGGCAAGCTCGATCGGGCAGGTGGCGAAGGCTGTCGAGCCGGCGAACAGGATCGCTGGCACCCCAGCGGCACATTTGATCATGAGGGATGCCAGGGCGTTGCGTTGCATTATAGCGGCCTAGTGGCTTTCGCGGCCGTCGGCGTTTTCCAGCACGCCGAAATCCGTCATCAAAAGCAACGGCTCGCCGGCCGCATTCAATCCCCAGAAAGACGGATAGATCCCGTCACCCCAACCACTCCAGAACATCGCAACGTTGATCGGGTTACCAGCAACGGGATAGTGCATGACGAACCGGTCCTGGTTGGGCGCGAACTCGGTTGCGAGCACGTCGTCATAGTAATTCTGGTCGGCCTCAAGTTTGTCTTGCTGATCCGACATCAACGCCATCGCCATCCTGTCCATGAACGAACCAAGGCCGGCATCGACGGGATAGCCAAATATCTCGTCGCCCTTCAAGGTCGATGCATCCTGGCCGGGCAAGGTTGCCAGTTCCCAGCGAATTGGCTTGCCGGGCCGGAAACACAGGACTGCCGCGGCAACACGGCCTTGTGCCTCAAGCAGCGAGACCGGGTAGCGCCCCGGTTTGATCTTACGGCTCAATGCTGGCCAGTCGATTCCGGTAGTCAGCGGATCGCAGGCGATGATTTCGCCTGTCGGCAAATTCAACTCGCCGATCGCTGTGACGGTTATCTCTCGCTCCGCCATTTGCGCTTCGCTCAGGTCGAAGAGGCCGAGATTGCTGCTCGCTTGCGCCGGATTCCATTCGGCCGACGCGGTCGGCATGGTCATGGAAGTCCAGGGCTCACGCCGCAACATCCGCAGCACACGGCCTAGCCTGAACCCTAACTCCTCTACCCAGTTGCCCATTGCGGATCAGCTCCGATCACAGATCGAGCACCAGCCGTTCCGGATCCTCCAGGCTTTCCTTGACCCGCACCAGGAAGGTCACCGCTTCCTTGCCGTCGACGATGCGGTGATCGTAGCTGAGCGCCAGATACATCATCGGCCGGATGACGATCTGGCCGCCGACCACGACCGGCCGGTCCTGGATCTTATGCATGCCGAGGATGCCCGATTGCGGCGCATTGAGGATCGGCGTCGACATCAGCGACCCGTAGACGCCACCGTTGGAAATGGTGAACGTGCCGCCCTGCATATCGGCGACCGATAGCTTGCCGTCGCGCGCGGCGATACCCAGCCGGCCGATCTCCTTCTCGATCTCGGCGATCGACATCTGGTCGGCATCACGCACCACCGGCACGACAAGGCCCTTCTCGGTGCCGACAGCGACGCCGACATGGGCGAAATTCTTGTAGATGATGTCGGTGCCGTCGATCTCGGCGTTGACCGCCGGGATTTCCTTCAGCGCGTGGGTGACGGCCTTGGTGAAGAAGCCCATGAAGCCGAGCTTCACGCCATGCTTCTTCTCGAACACGTCCTTGTACTTGGTCCGGAGCGCCATCACCGCTGACATGTCGACCTCGTTGAAGGTGGTCAGCATGGCGGCGGTCGACTGCGCTTCCTTCAGCCGGCGCGCGATGGTCTGGCGCAGCTTGGTCATGCGCACGCGCTCCTCGCGCGTGGCGTCGTCACCCGAGGACGGGGCGCGGGCGGCGGCCGGAGCCACCGGAGCGGGTGCCGCCTTCGGCGTCTCTGCCGGCTGCGATGGCGCCCCCTTGGAGATGGCGTCGAGGACATCGCCCTTCAGCACCTGACCGCGCTTGCCCGAGCCGGAAAGCTGGTCGACCGACAGATTGTTTTCGGCGATCAATTTCGCAGCCGCCGGCGCCGGCGGCATGGTGCGAGGCTCGACCGGCCCGGCATCGCCGGCGATCTTGGCGGTCTCGGCGGCGGCCTGCTTGGTGGTCTGCGCCGCGTCGGGGCTCGACGCCTGCGCCACGGCCTGCGGCTTGGCCGCCGGCGCGGCCGCGCCTCCAGCCGAAATCGAGCCCAGCAATGCGCCGACGCCGACTGTCTCACCTTCCTTGGCGGTGATTTCGCCCAGCGTGCCGGCGGCGGCGGCCGGAACCTCGACCGTCACCTTGTCGGTTTCGAGTTCGACCAGCGGCTCGTCGACGGCAATGGCATCGCCGACCTTCTTGAACCATTTGCCGATGGTCGCCTCGGTGACGGATTCGCCGAGAGTGGGGACGCGGATTTCGGTAGCCATTGTGCCTGTCCGTTGTTCCTGAGGTCTATTCGCCAAGCGCGTCTTCGAGCAAGGCGGCGAGCTGGGCAAGGTGCTTCGACATCAATCCGGTCGCAGGCGACGCGGCCGCCGGTCGGCCGGTGTAGCGCACCCGCTGATGCTTGGCGTCGATATGCGCCAGCACCCATTCCAGATACGGGTCGATGAACGACCAGGCTCCCATGTTCTTGGGCTCCTCCTGGCACCACACCATCTCGGCATTGCGGAAGCGCGACAATTCGGTGATCAGCGCCTTGGCCGGGAACGGATAGAGCTGTTCGACGCGCAGCAGGTAGATGTCATTGATGCCGCGCTTCTCGCGCTCCTCGTAGAGGTCGTAATAGACCTTGCCCGAACACAGCACGACGCGGCGGATCTTGCTGTCCTTGACCAGCTTGATCGCCTGGTTCGGCAACAGCTGGGCGTCATCCCACAGCAGCCGGTGGAACGAGCTTTCGCCCGACATTTCCGGCAGCGTCGACACCGCCCGCTTGTGACGCAGCAGCGACTTCGGCGTCATCAGGATCAGCGGCTTGCGGAAGTCGCGCTTCAGTTGCCGGCGCAGGATGTGGAAATAGTTAGCCGGCGTCGTACAATTCGCCACCTGCATGTTGTCTTCGGCGCAAAGCTGCAGGAAGCGCTCCAGCCTGGCCGAGGAATGTTCCGGGCCCTGGCCTTCATAGCCATGCGGCAGCAGGCAGACGAGGCCCGACATTCTGAGCCACTTGCGCTCGCCCGACGAGATGAACTGGTCGAACACCACCTGAGCGCCGTTGGCGAAGTCGCCGAACTGCGCTTCCCACAGGGTCAGCGCCTTCGGTTCGGCCAGGCTGTAGCCATATTCAAAGCCCAGCACCGCCTCTTCCGACAGCATCGAATTGATGACTTCGTAGCCGGCTTGCGCCGCCGACAGATTGTTCAGCGGGATGTAGCGGGTCTCGTCACGCTGGTCGTAGAGCACGGAATGGCGCTGCGAGAAGGTGCCGCGTTCGGAATCCTGCCCCGACAGGCGGATCGGATTGCCGTCCAGCAGGATGGCGCCGAAAGCCAGCGCCTCGGCCGTCGACCAGTCGATGCCTTCGCCGGACTCGATCGCCTCGCGGCGATTCTCAAGGAAGCGGATGATCGTCTTGTGCGCCTCGAAGCCCTTCGGCACCTCGGCCAGCTTCTTGCCGATTTCCTTCAGCGTCTTGACCGGCACGGCGGTCTTGCCGCGCCTTTGCTCATCCTGATTGTCGGCCGTGCGCAGGCCCGACCAGGCGCCGTCCAGCCAGTCGGCCTTGTTGGGCTTGTAGTGCTGGCCGACTTCCCATTCGGATTCCAGATGCGCGCGCCAGTCGGCCTTCATCTTGTCGAATTCGGCCTGGGCGATGTGGCCTTCGGCGATCAGGCGGTCGGCATAGATCTGCACCGTCGTCTTATGGGTGCGGATGTTGCGGTACATGATCGGCTGCGTGAAGGCCGGTTCGTCACCCTCATTGTGGCCGAAGCGGCGATAGCAGAACATATCCACGACCACCGGCTTGTGGAACTTCATGCGGAACTCGATCGCCACCTTGGTGGCATGGACCACGGCTTCCGGATCGTCGCCATTGACGTGGAAGATCGGCGCCTCGATCATCTTGGCTACGTCTGACGGATAGGGCGACGAGCGCGAGAAGCGCGGATTGGTGGTGAAGCCGATCTGGTTGTTGATGATGAAATGCAGCGTGCCGGCGACGCGATGGCCGCGCAGGCCGGACAGGCCGAGGATTTCGGCGATCACGCCCTGGCCGGCGAAGGCGGCGTCGCCGTGCAGGAGCAGAGGCAGCACCTTGGCCCGCTCCTCCAGCGGCACGATCTCCTCGCGGCCGCGGCCGAACAGATAGTCCTGCTTGGCGCGCGCCTTGCCCATCACCACCGGGTCGACGATTTCCAGGTGGGACGGGTTGGCGGTCAAGGACAGATGCACCTTGTTGCCGTCGAACTCGCGGTCTGAGGAGGCGCCGAGATGGTACTTCACGTCGCCCGAGCCCTCGACCTCGTCGGGAGCGGCCGAACCGCCCTTGAACTCGTGGAAGATGGCGCGATGGGGCTTCGCCATCACCTGGGAGAGCACGTTGAGGCGGCCACGATGGGCCATGCCGAGCACGATTTCCTTCAGGCCGAGCTGGCCGCCGCGCTTGACGATCTGCTCCAGCGCCGGGATCAGCGATTCACCACCGTCGAGGCCGAAGCGCTTGGTGCCCTTGTACTTGACGTCGATGAACTGCTCGAAGCCTTCCGCCTCGACCAGCTTCGACAGAATCGCCTTCTTGCCGGCGGCGGTGAACGAGATTTCCTTGTCGGCGCCCTCGATGCGCGCCTGGATCCAGGCCTTCTCCTCGGGATCGGAAATGTGCATGAACTCGACGCCCAGCGTCGAGCAATAGGTGCGGGTCAGGATTTCCAGCATCTGCCGGATGGTGCTGAATTCGAGCCCGAGCACATTGTCGAGGAAGATCGGCCGGTCGTAATCGGCTGCGGTGAAGCCGTAATTCTCCGGCGACAGCTCGTTATAATCCTCGAGCGGCTTGGCGATGCCGAGCGGGTCGAGATTGGCGTGCAGATGGCCGCGCATGCGGAAGGCCCGGATCATCATGATGGCGCGCACCGAATCGCGCGTCGCCTGGTGCACGTCGGCGTCGGACAGCACGACGCCGTTGGTGACCGCCTTGTCCTTGACCTTCTTTTCCAGGTGCTTTTCGACGATGCCCCAATTGCCGTCGAGCGCCGACACCAGTTCGCCATTGGCCTGCAGCGGCCAGGAGGGCTTGGCCCAGGACGCACCCTTGGCGTTCTTGCGCACATCGCCGGCATCGTCCTTCAGCCCGGCGAAGAACTCCTGCCACTCGGGATTGACCGAGGCGGGATCGTCCTCATACGCCGCGTAGAGCGCGTCGATATAGTCGGCGTTACCGCCATAGAGGAAAGAGGTGAGCGAAAACTGATCGTTGGCCTGATCTTGTCGTGCCATGTGATTGTCGAAGCCTTGGCTTCGTCTCCTTTTCAAGGGGAATAGTGAGTAGTCGGTAGTGAGTAGAAAAATGGAAATTTCCGACTCAGCGACTACTCATACGTTCTTCCCTTTTCACTACTGCCTACTGACTACTGACTACTGACTATTCACTAACCCTTGATCGCCTCGACCAGCGTCGTGCCGAGCCGCGCCGGCGATGGCGAAACTTTTATGCCGGCCGACTCCATCGCCGCGATCTTGTCTTCCGCGCCGCCCTTGCCGCCGGAGATGACCGCGCCCGCATGGCCCATAGTGCGGCCGGCCGGCGCCGTGCGCCCGGCGATGAAGCCGGCCATCGGCTTGCTGCGGCCACGCTTGGCTTCGTCCTTGAGGAACTGCGCGGCGTCTTCCTCCGCCGAACCGCCGATCTCGCCGATCATGATGATCGACTTGGTCTCGTCGTCGGCGAGGAACATCTCGAGCACGTCGATGAACTCGGTGCCCTTGACGGGGTCGCCGCCGATGCCGACGGCTGTCGTCTGGCCGAGACCGACATTGGTGGTCTGGAACACCGCCTCATAGGTAAGCGTTCCCGAGCGCGATACAACGCCGACCGAACCCTTGCGGAAGATGTTTCCGGGCATGATGCCGATCTTGCATTCGTCGGGGGTGAGCACGCCCGGACAGTTCGGACCGATCAGTCGCGAGGTCGAACGGTCGAGCCGCGCCTTGACCCTGACCATGTCCATGACGGGAATGCCTTCGGTGATGCAGACGATCAGCGGGATCTCTGCCTCGATAGCTTCGATGATGGCTTCGGCAGCACCCGCCGGCGGCACATAAACGACGGACGCATTGGCGCCGGTCTTTTCCTTGCCTTCGGCGACACTGGCGAAGATCGGCAAGGTCTCGCCCTTGGCGCCGGTCCAGGTCTCGCCGCCCTTCTTCGGGTGGATGCCGCCGACCATTTTGGTGCCGTGATAGGCCAGCGCCTGTTCGGTGTGGAACGTGCCGGTCTTGCCGGTCAGGCCTTGCACCAGCACCTTGGTGTTCTTGTCGACGAGAATGGACATCGGAGCCCTTTTCTAAAAACCGTTGATCGAGGAAGGCGAGACGCGCCGGTAGATGCCGCTCACCATGTCTTGCCAGGCATCGCTGCCAGCGGGTTTGAAGTGCAGTCGCATGCGGTAGGTGTCGGCATCGTCGAAAATATAAGCCACGCGCGCCGAGCCACGCGGTGACGACCGATCCAGAGTGAGTTCGTCGCCGTTCCAGGCACCGGACGCAGGCAAGGCCGGCACGAACCCCGTCGAGTCGAACTGGTGCATGGTCACGACGCTGTTTTGCTGGTCGAATCCGAACACGGTGTGCGCGCCGAAGGAGACCGTGCCGTCGCGGCGCTGGCGATAGCGCTGCAGCACGAACAGGCCGCCGAACTGCGCCTCCGCCAGCACATCCGCGGTCGCCGTGCCGGCGTCGGTCCATTGCGTGCCCGCCACCTCTTCCTCGCCGCGCCATGCGCCGATCAGCGCCTGCAGGCGCTGATGACCGGACGAGAGCGAAGAGAAGGATGCGGCGTTCATGGTCAGAGCCACTTCAGGTCGGAGACGGTGAGGTCGCTCTTGGCATTGTCAGTGTTGAGCGTCGTCGCCGGCTCGAACATCAGCACCACCGGCTCCGCCGTGAGCGATCGCGGCCGATGCTCGACGCCGCGCGGCACGACGATGAAATCGCCCTCGCCAAGCTCGACGGGACCGTCACGGAAATCAATGGCAATGCGCCCGCGCAGCACGAGAAAGGCCTCGTCCTCATGGTCATGCGCGTGCCAATCGAAAACCTCACCGAACTTGGCGACCTTCGCCTGGCTGTCGTTCACGTCGCCGGCAATATGCGGATCGAAGACCTTGCTGATCTTCCGGTCCGCCGCCTCGACCAGGTTTATCTTGCGCGGGGGCATCCGCTCAGCCCTTCACCGCCTTGACGATCTTCTTGGCGGCATCGTCCAGATCATCGGCCGAGACGACATTCAAGCCGCTGTCATTGATGATCTTCTTGCCGAGCTCGGCATTGGTGCCTTCCAGGCGCACCACCAGCGGCACTTTCAGCCCGACTTCCTTGACCGCGGCGATCACCCCCTCGGCGATGATGTCGCATTTCATGATGCCCCCGAAGATGTTGATCAGGATGCCTTTGACGGCCGGATCCTTGGTGATGATCTTGAACGCCGCCGTCACCTTCTCCTTCGACGCGCCGCCGCCGACATCGAGGAAATTAGCCGGCTCAGCGCCGTAGAGCTTGATGATGTCCATCGTCGCCATGGCAAGCCCGGCGCCGTTGACCATGCAGCCGATATTGCCGTCGAGCGCGACATAGGCGAGGTCGTATTTCGACGCCTCGATCTCCTTCTCGTCCTCTTCGGTGGTGTCGCGCAGTTCCATCAGGTCGGGATGGCGGAACAGCGCGTTGTTATCGAACGACACCTTGGCGTCGAGCACGCGCAGCCGGCCGTTCTTCATGACGATCAGCGGATTGACCTCGAGCAGGCTCATGTCCTTCTCGACGAAGGCCTTGTAGAGGATCGGGAACAGTGTGCCGCCATCGCTGGCCGCGTCGCCGTCGAGCTTCAGCGCGGCATTGAGCTTCTCCACGTCGTCCGCCGTCACACCCTTTTCGGGATCGATGGCGACGGTGATGATCTTCTCCGGCGTGTCATGCGCGACCGCCTCGATGTCCATGCCGCCCTCGGTCGAGACGACGAAGGCGATCCGGCCGACCGAGCGGTCGACAAGGATGGACAGATAGAGCTCGCGCTCGATGTCGGCGCCGTCCTCGATATAGAGCCGGTTGACCTGCTTGCCGGCCGGACCAGTCTGCTTGGTCACCAGCGTGTGGCCGAGCATCTCATTGGCGTTGGCGACCACTTCGGCCACCGACTTCGCCAGCCGCACGCCGCCCTTGGCGTCGGGGCCGAGTTCCTTGAATTTGCCCTTGCCGCGGCCGCCGGCATGGATCTGGCTCTTTACCACATAGAGCGGGCCGGGCAGCGCTTGTGCCGCGGCTTCCGCCTCGCTTGCCTTGAACACCGGCACGCCTTCGGCCACCGGCGCGCCAAAGCTCTTCAGCAGCGCCTTGCCCTGATATTCATGGATGTTCATCGGGAACTGTCTCCAGGTCGTTTTGGCGGGGTTTACTTCGAGGCGAGTTGCGGCGCGATCTTGACGCAGGCCTCGGTCAGGCCCTGCACCGCCGCCACCGAGCTATCGAACATCTTCTGCTCGGCCTTCGACAGGTCGATCTCGATGATGCGCTCGACACCGCCGGCGCCGATCACCACGGGAACGCCGACATAGGTGCCCTTGACGCCATACTGGCCGGAGAGGTGCGCCGCGCATGGCAGCACGCGCTTCTTGTCCTTCAGATAGGCTTCCGCCATCGAAATCGCCGAGGCCGCGGGCGCGTAGTAGGCCGAGCCGGTCTTGAGCAGGCCGACGATCTCGGCGCCGCCGTCGCGGGTGCGCTGCACGATCTGGTCGAGCTTCTCCTTCGAGGTCCAGCCCATCTTGACGAGGTCGGGCAGCGGGATGCCGGCGACCGTCGAATAGCGGATCATCGGCACCATGGAATCGCCGTGGCCACCCAGCACGAAGGCGGTGACGTCCTCGACCGAGACCTTGAATTCCTCGGCCAGGAAATAGCGGAAACGCGACGAGTCGAGCACGCCGGCCATCCCCACCACATGGGTCTTGGGCAGGCCGGAAAACTTCTGCAGCGCCCACACCATGGCGTCGAGCGGGTTGGTGATGCAGATGACGAAAGCCTTCGGCGCGTACTTCTTCAAGCCGGCGCCGACCTGTTCCATGACCTTCAGATTGATGCCGAGCAGGTCGTCGCGGCTCATGCCCGGCTTGCGCGGCACGCCGGCGGTGACGATGCAGACATCGGCACCCTCGATGCCGGCATAGTCGTTGACGCCGGTCAGCCGGGAGTCAAAACCATCGACCGGCGACGACTGCGCGATATCGAGCCCCTTGCCCTGCGGAATGCCCTCGGCGATATCGAACAGCACCACGTCGCCGAGGTCCTTGAGGCCGATCATGTGGGCGAGCGTGCCGCCGATCATGCCCGAGCCGATAAGCGCTATCTTGTTGCGTGCCATGTGAGGATGATGTCCCTTTGTCTGTGACTGCGCCCAAATCTTTGACGACTTGATGACGGCGTCGAGGAAGAGGCTGGAAGGATGCGGGAACCGCGAGATTTCGCCGCACCCATAGCCTCGGCGCACGATAAATTCAACCGATTATTTCGAAGCGAGCATTTTCAATCGGTTAGACCAGTTGGGACTTACGTAAACGTCAAAGTTTACAAGCCACTTGGGGGAATTTACACAATGACGATCGAGATCAGAAGGCTCTTTCCCAGCGATGACGCCCTTGTGATACGGATGGCCGGCGAGGTGTTCGATGAGCCGGTGGGGCCCGATCTCCTTGCCAGCTATCTCGCGCAATCGGGCCATTTCATGATCATGGCCGTGGCCGAGGGCGCTGTCGTCGGCCGATGCGCGGCGGTCATCCATCCGACAAGCCGGCCGAACTCTACATCGGCGAGGTCGGCGTCTCGCCAGCTTTCCAGCGCCAGGGCATCGCCCGAAAAATGCTTGACGCCGTGTTCGCGATCGGCAGGGAAAATGGCTGCGCGGAGGCTTGGGTCGGCACCGAGCCGGACAATCTTCCGGCCCGGGCGCTTCATGAATCGCGCAAGGAGCCGCGTGGCGAGGCGGAGAGTTCTGTGATGTATGCGTATCAGCTGTAGTTTTGATGCTGGCGGGACAGAGGGTGGGACGGAACGCGACAGACCGGCTTTTGATGTCTACGCCTGCGCCCGCCCCGCTTCCGCTGGTATCGTCCGCGCCTTCCGCCGCTCCGCCCAATCCTCCAGCCAGTCGCGGCTTTGCATCTCGATAAGCCGTGACGCCGTGCGTTCGAACTCGAACACCTCGACACCGCGCTTGGCCACGTAAAGCTCTTGCGGCGGCGCCTCGGCGCTCACCACCAGCCGGACATGGTGGTCGTAGAGCGTGTCGATCAAGAGGATGAAGCGCTTGGCTTCATTGCGCTTGCCTTCGCCCAGTATCGGCACGTGATCGATGAAAACGGTCGAGAAGCGCCCGGCGATGGCCAGGAAATCGCGCGTGCCGAGCGGCTTTTCGCAGAGGTCGGCGAAGGAAAACCGCGCCGCGTCGCCGGCTGCGGCCGGCACCGCCACTTGCCGTCCCTTCAGCGTAAGCGATGTCGCCGCTGTCGGCGCGCCGCGCGTCATCGTCCGCCAGGCCTCGTCGAGCGCCTGGTCGGCCGCGGCATTGGCCGGCGTTACATAGACCGGCGTGCGGGCAAGCTTTTCCAGTCGATAGTCCTTGTCGCTGTCGAGCGACAGCACCTGCGCGTGCCGTTCCAGAATGCCGATGAAGGGCAGGAAGAGCTGGCGATTGAGCCCGTCGCTGTAGAGGTCTTCCGGCGCCACGTTCGAGGTGGCGACCAGCACCACGCCATTGGTGAACAGCGCCGAAAACAGCCTGGACAGGATCATCGCGTCGGCAATGTCGGTGACCGAGAACTCGTCGAAGCACAGCACCCAGGCCTGCTCGGCGAGCGCCTTGGCCACGGGCGGGATCGGATCGTCTTCCCTGACGTCGCCGTTCTTGCGCGCCTGCCGGTGCTTCTGGATGCGGTCCTGCACCTCGGCCATGAAGTCGTTGAAATGGACGCGGCGCTTGCGCCTGACCGGCACCAGCTCGAAGAACATGTCCATCAGCATGGTCTTGCCGCGGCCGACACCGCCATGGATGTAGAGGCCCTTGACGGCCGCATGCGTGTCGCGCTTGCGGGCAAACAGCCAGCCCAGCGCACTGGATTTTTGCGCCAGCCGCTTGGCCGAGATCTCGTCGATCAATCGGTCGAGCGCGGCGGTGATTCTCTCTTGCGCCGCATCGCGCCCGATCACGCCGGTTTCCACCAGATGGTCGTAGCGCTGCCTGACGGTCACATGGGTCTGGAGGCCGTCACGCAGATGCATCGGTCACGTCGTTTGTTCAGAGCAGGATGCTCCGGGGAGGACTAGGTGTGTTGAGATTCAGGTCAGGCCGAGCCGAGAATGTCGGCTTTCGAGAACCGGAGCGGAGCGTACTTTTGGGCACGTGAGCACCGGAAGCGCAGAAAGCCGCCGTTCGCAGGCCGGCATCACCTGAATATCGGCACACTAGCTACCTTGTAAGCGAAATCGGCTGGCCGTTGGAAGTCTGGCCGTCGAATTTTGAGCCGCCCGAGGAATAGAGCCGCGCCAGCGAACCGCCATTCTCGTCGTAAAGCGTCAGCTGCTTGCCGGTGACGTTCCACGACTTGATGCCGTCGATCGGCGCCGGACAGTGCAGCGGCCCGGCGCGGAAGCCGGCGCCGAACTTGGTCTGCGGCGTCGCGATCTTGCAGCTCTGCCCGGAAACGCTGGCGTTCCACACGCCCGCGACGCTTGCGGCGCTAAGGTCCGCGGCGCCGGCGGGCGCGGAGCCGTCCGGCGGCAGCGAAGCCACCTGCGTGTTCTGCGGCGCGGTCGGGAATTGCGACGGGTCGGTGGTGCCGGGCGAAGCCGGCGGCGGCAATTGGTTGGAGGTCACCTGGCCGGAAGGCGCCGGCTGCAGCGGCGCTGGCTGCTGTTCGTCCATCGACGAGAATCGCGAGGTCGTGCAGCCGCTTGCAAAAAGCGCAGCCAGGGATACGGCCGCCAGGCCGCTTTTCGAAAAATTCATTACCACCTCCGTCGGATCCGGCTGGGGGAACGCCGTCCGCGCAATCTCACCTCCACCAAAATGGAGAAGGTGGCGAAATTTCAACCCGATATGGTTAAAATAGGGTTTGCAGCAAGATTTGTTGCAGATTTATCACATAATGCGTGTCGCCAAAAATGCGCGGCGGTTTTGGGACACGGCATACGTCAAATGATCCCGGGCGACATATGGCCAGTTGGCAGCCCGAAGTAGCCAAGGTGCCGCCCTGACCGATGGCATTCGGCCGGCAAACGCTTGCGCCAGGCGAGGCAGGGCCTATGTCAGGGAAACGAACCCCCGCCGGAGCAAAGACTTGATCGCGAGAAAGAGAGCCGCCAATCGCTACTATAGCGGCCCGACCAGCGACCATTTCGACGGCACCTTGTTCTTCAATCCCGATGGCAAGCCGCCTGGCCGCTTTGCCGATCTCCTGAAATGGAAGCTGAATGGCCGGCGCTCGAAATGGCCGGCGGCGCAGCCGAGCCCGTTTCAGCGAGCAAGGCCGGCTGCACGGGTGGAAGGCTCCGATCTGAAGGTTACCATGGTCGGCCATTCCACATTGCTGATCCAAACGGCTAGCCTGAACATCCTCACCGATCCGATCTGGTCGCGGCGCTCGTCGCCGTTTTCGTTCGCCGGTCCCAAACGCGTCGGTCCGCCAGGCATCGCTTTCGCCGACCTGCCGCCGATCGACCTCGTGCTGGTCAGCCACAATCACTACGACCATCTCGACCTCGCCACGCTGAAGCGGCTGAAGGAAACGCACGACCCGCTGGTCATGACACCGCTCGGCAACGACACCATCATCAACGCCGCCGTGCCGGGCATGCGGCTGACGGCGCATGACTGGGGCGACAGGGTCGCCGTTGGAGATGGCATCGCCATCCACGTCGAACCCGCGCATCACTGGTCGGCGCGCGGCGCCCGGGACCGACGTATGGCGCTGTGGGCCGGCTTCGTCATCGAGACACCGGGCGGAAAGATCTACTTCGCCGGCGACACCGGCTTCCATGAAGGCATTAACTACCGGCTGATCGCCGGGAAGCATGGCGGCTTCCGCTTCGCCATCCTGCCGATCGGCGCCTATGAGCCGCGCTGGTTCATGGCGCCGCAGCACCAGAACCCGGAGGAGGCGGTGCAAGGCATGCTTTTGTGCAACGCCGCCTTGGCCGCGGGTTGCCACTGGGGCACTTTCCAGCTCACCGACGAGTCCTTCGACGAGCCGGTTCGCAAGCTGGCCGAGGCGCTGGACGATCAAGGCATCGCGCCGGAGCGCTTTCGGGCCTTGCGGCCCGGCGAGGTCTGGAACGTGCCTTGAGGCGCATCGGCGATTGCCATTTACGCCGTGGCTGTTTTGCCCCACCATGCCGGCTCAAAGGAACGGAGACGCGTCTCGTGAAAATAATCCTGGCAGCCCTGCTCGCCACCGCCATCTGCACGCCGGCGGCCTTCGCTAGCGAAATCAGCGACCGGGCCGCCGAGGCCGAGAAGTTGCTCCAGTCGGGGGATGGCCCCGGCGCGATGGAAAAATTCAACAGCGCCGAGGAAGCCTTCTGGAAGGCGATGCCGCTTGGCGTGCTCAACCTCAAGCAGGTGGACAGCGCCACCGGCTTCGGCATCTACGGCGAACGAGCCAATCACATCTACAAGCCCGGCGAGAAGATCGTCCTGTACATGGAACCGGTCGGCTATGGTTATGGCTCGGACGGGCTCGGCAACAGCTCCATTGCGCTTTCGGTCGACATCACCGTCGTTTCCGCCGCGGGACAAACGCTGGGCACGATGGAGAAGGTTGGCCGTGTGCAAGTCGCCTCGCGCTCGCACAACCGCGAGTTGTTCTTCAAGCTGGACCTCTCGCTCGATGGCCTGCCGCCCGGCAAATATCGCTGCGACTTCCTCATGCACGACGAGAATTCGGCCAAGACGGCGCCGTTCAGCACCGACATCGAGATCGCCGGCTAATTTCGTAGCCTGGAACCCAAATGCCATGGGGACGTTTTCAAACGGTTTCAAAAATCCGACGTCTGAGGCATCCCCATGATTAAATGGATCATCATTCTTCTCATCATCGCCGCCGCGGCGAGCCTGCTCGGCATGCCGGCGCTCGCGGGAGCCGCCGCCACCGGCGCGCGCGTTCTCATCGGCATCGTTCTGATCATCTTCCTGTTGGTGGTGCTTGGCATCTTCGCGGTGACGTAAGGCCGACGCCTTCGGCGCGGCTGAACACGCCGGCAGACTGGTAATTCCCGCCCGTTTCCGCCATATAGCGCCAAACGGATATGGAACGACCGCAAGAAAATGGCAGCAGGCATTGCCCCCTTCGCCAAGATGAACGGCATCGGCAACGAGATCATCGTCGCCGATATGCGCAGCCGTGCCGACCGGGTGACGGCGGCGGCGGCGGTCGCGCTCAACGCCGATCCCGCGACCCGCTTCGACCAGATCATGGCGATCCATGACGCGAAGACGCCGGGCACTGCCTACTATGTCGACATCCTGAATTCCGACGGCTCGGGCGCGCAGGCCTGCGGCAATGGCATGCGTTGCGTCGTTCAGGCGCTTGCCGCCGAGACCGGCCGGAAGACGTTTACCTTCGAGACCCGCGCCGGCATTCTCAATGCAGAAGAACATGCCGACGGCTTGATCTCGGTCGATATGGGCACGCCGCGTTTCGGCTGGCAGGAAATTCCGCTGGCCGAAGAATTCCGCGACACCCGCATGATCGAATTGCAGATCGGGCCGATCGACTCGCCTGTGCTGCATTCGCCCTCCGCCGTCTCGATGGGCAACCCGCACGCCATCTTCTGGGTCGACCGCGACGTCTGGTCCTATGAACTCGAGCGCTTCGGCCCGCTGCTCGAAAACCACCCGATCTTCCCAGAGCGCGCCAACATCACCATCGCGCAGGTGACGTCGCCCGAAACCATGATCATCCGCACCTGGGAGCGCGGCGCCGGCCTGACCAAGGCCTGCGGCTCGGCGGCTTGCGCCGCCGTGGTGGCGGCGGCCCGCACCCGGCGGACCGGGCGCAGCGTCAGCCTGCTGACCCCCGGCGGCGGCACGCTGCATGTCGAATGGCGCGGCGACGACCACGTCATCCTGACCGGTGCGGCCGAATGGGAGTTTTCCGGCAGCTTCGATCCGTCAAACGGCACCTGGGCTCGCGACACCGAAAGCGCCGCCTGATGTCGGCTCTGTCGAAGAGCCCTGTCTTCGAGGGCCCCCTCTCCGAGGCTCCCCGTTCCAATGGCATTGACGTGGTGACCTTCGGCTGCCGGCTGAACACCTACGAATCCGAGGTAATGCGGCGCGAGGCCGAAAGCGCCGGCCTTGGCACGCTGGCCGGCGGAGCCGTGATCTTCAACACCTGCGCCGTCACCGGCGAGGCGGTCCGCCAGGCCAAGCAGGCGATCCGCAAGGCCCGCCGCGACAACCCTAGCGCGCGCATCATCGTCACCGGCTGTGCCGCGCAGACCGCGCCACAGGATTTCACGGCAATGGACGAGGTCGATCTCGTTCTCGGCAATGAGGAGAAGCTGAAGGCGAACTCCTACCGTGCGCTGCCGGATTTCGGCGTCAACGATACCGAGAAGGCGCGCGTCAACGACATTTTTTCGGTGCGCGAGACCGCCGGTCATATGGTCGACGCCATCGAGGGCCGGGCCCGCGCCTTCGTCCAGGTGCAGAATGGCTGCGACCATCGCTGCACCTTCTGCATCATTCCCTATGGCCGCGGCAATTCGCGCTCGGTGCCGATGGGCGCGGTGGTCGAGCAGGTCAAGCGGCTTGCCGGCAACGGCTATGCCGAGGTCGTTTTGACCGGTGTCGACATGACGTCTTTCGGCGCCGACCTACCGGGCGCGCCGAAACTCGGCAAACTGGTGAAAACCATCCTCAAGCAGGTGCCCGACGTGAAGCGCCTGCGGCTGTCCTCGATCGATTCGATCGAGGCCGACGGCGAATTGCTCGATGCCATCGCGACCGAACCACGGCTGATGCCGCATCTGCACCTGTCGCTGCAGTCGGGCGACGACATGATCCTGAAGCGCATGAAGCGCCGCCATGTGCGCGATCAGTCGATCCGCTTCTGCGAGGATGTGCGCAAGCTGCGCAAGGACATCGTCTTCGGCGCCGACATCATCGCCGGCTTCCCGACCGAGACCGACGACATGTTCGAGAACTCGATAAGGATCGTCGCGGAGTGCGGCCTGACCCACCTCCACGTCTTCCCGTTTTCCCCGCGCGAAGGCACGCCCGCCGCACGCATGCCGCAAGTGCGCCGCGAAGTGGTCAAGCAGCGCGCCGCAAGGCTGCGCGCCGCCGGCGAGGCGGCCTATCGGCGCCATCTGGCCTCGCTTGCCGGAACACGCCAGTCGATCCTGATCGAACGCGATGGCCTTGGCCGCACCGAAGGGTTCACGCTTGCCGCGCTGGGCACCGGCGCGCCGGGCGAGATCGTCGAGGCCGACATATCGGGCCATGATGGTACCCGGCTGATCGCGACACCCCTTGCGGCCCGCGCCGCCTGAGAAACGCAAAGCATGGCTGGTTTTTTCAAGAAGATATTTTCGTTCGGCAAGAAAGAGGTTGTCGAGGAGCGGATCGACGAGACCGCCCCGCTGCCGCCGATCAAATGGGACGCACTGGACGCGCTAAAGCCGGCGGCCGAGCAGGCCGTGCCGGAATTTTTGAAGCGTGAAGAACCAGAAGCAGCGCCCCACCCTCCCCTCGATGGGGAGGGTGGACGCGAAGCGGCGGGGTGGGGTGATAGCGCCGGCGTTGGCGCCGATCACCCCCACCCCCGAGCCGCGCTCGGGACCTCCCCCATCGAGGGGGAGGTAAAGGACGCGTCCCCGCTGGCGCCTGTCGAGGAGCCGGCACCCGAGCCCATTCCGACTATCCCACCGGCGCCGGAGCCGACGGTTCCGTCCGAGCCCGAAATCCAGCCTGAGCCTGCTCCGGCCGAAGAACCGCAGCCGGTCGAGCCCGCCCCGAAGCCGCCGGCTCCCGAAATACCCGAAGAGCCAGCGCCGCCAGAAACCCCCGACGTGCCGGTGGTGCCGGAACGCCTCCCGGAACCTGCGCCACGGGAAATTCCGGCACCTGAACGGCCAGGGATCGCGCCGGAACCGGAGGAACTGCCAGAGCCAGCGCCCGCCGAAGTGCCGGCACCGGTCGAGACGCCGTCGGCAATTCCGTCAGCAAGGCTTCCCCCGGAAGTCAGCGCCGCCCCTCATCCGCCTGCCGGCACCTTCTCCCCGTATAAGGACGGGGAGAAGGGCGCTGATCGCGACGCTGGAACCCCTTTTGCTGATACCGAAGAAGAAGCCTCGACGCTGGCGGCCCCCTCTCCCCGTACTTTACGGGGAGAGGGTAAGGGTGAGGGCCGGCGCCAACCTGCGGAAAGTTCCGCACCAACCGCCGAAGCTTCGCCGACGATTGCCGCCCCACCAGCGGAAATCGCGCCTCCCCTTCGCCAACCATCCCCGGTCGAAGCACAGCCTGTCCTTGCCGAGATCGCGCCTGAACCACAGCCGGTCCCGCCGCCAGCCCTACAACCGGCATCGGAACCGAAACCCGCCCAGGGCAAGGTAACCGTCTCCAAAAAGGTCGAGCAGAAGGCCGAGCCGGTGAAAGCGCCGGAGCCGGCGCCGCGACGTTCCTGGTTCCAGCGCATGCGGGACGGGCTTGCCCGCTCGTCGCGCGAACTTACCGGTAACATCGCCGGCGTCTTCACCCGGCGCAAGCTTGACGAGGACACGCTGCAGGATCTGGAGGATGTGCTGATCCGCGCCGACCTCGGCATGGAGACGGCGCTGCGCGTCACCGATGCGCTGGCTTCCAGCCGTTATGGCAAGGATGTCTCCGACACCGAAGTGCGCGCCATCATGGCGGCCGAGGTGGAGAAGGTGCTGACACCCGTCGCCATGCCGCTGGAGCTCGATCTCTCGCACAAGCCGCATGTCGTCCTGGTGGTCGGTGTCAACGGCACCGGCAAGACCACCACCATCGGCAAGCTGGCGGCGAAACTGACCGATGGCGGCCTGTCGGTGATGCTGGCCGCCGGCGACACGTTCCGCGCCGCGGCCATCGAGCAGCTGAAGATCTGGGGCGAGCGGACGAAATCGCCGGTGATCGCCTCGAAACTTGGCGCCGACGCCGCCGGCCTCGCCTATGACGCCTTCGAGAAGGCCAAGGAGGCGGGTTCAGACGTGCTGATCATCGACACCGCCGGCCGCCTGCAGAACAAAGCCGAACTGATGGCCGAGCTGGAAAAGATCGTGCGCGTGCTCGGCAAGCTCGATCCCGAAGCACCGCACACCGTGCTGCAGACGGTCGACGCCACCACCGGCCAGAACGCGCTCAACCAGGTCGAGATCTTCCGCAATGTCGCCGGCGTCAACGGCCTGGTGATGACCAAGCTGGACGGCACGGCGCGCGGCGGTATTCTGGTGGCGATCGCGGCAAAGCACAAATTGCCGGTCTATTTCATCGGCGTCGGCGAACAGGTCGACGACCTCGAACCTTTCTCGGCAAGCGAATTCGCCAGGGCGATCGCTGGAGTGGCCTGACAAGCATATCCCAGGAAGCCGCTGGCTTTTTGGAGCGCGTAAGAAAGAGACCCCATGAACCCACCTATCCTCGAGCGCGATCCCTCCGATCCGCAGAAAGAGAAGAAGGAAGGCATCAATCCCGTGCTCAAGCTGGTGCTTGAACTCGGGCCGCTGATGGTCTTCTTCTTCGCCAATGCGCGTGGCGAATGGCTGACGCAGAAATTTCCGGTGCTGGCCGAATTCGGCGGGCCGATCTTTGTCGCCACCGGCCTGTTCATGGCGGCAACCGTCATCGCCCTTGCCGTCTCGTGGCTGCTCACCCACACCTTGCCGATCATGCCGATGGTGTCGGGCGTCGTCGTCCTCATCTTCGGCGCGCTGACGCTCTATCTGCAGGATGATATCTTCATCAAGATGAAACCGACCATCGTCAACACGCTGTTCGGCGGCGTGCTGCTCGGAGGCCTGTTCTTCGGCAGGTCGCTGCTCGGCTATGTCTTCGATTCGGCGTTCCGGCTCGATGCGGAAGGCTGGCGCAAGCTCACCTTCCGCTGGGGCCTGTTCTTCCTGTTCCTGGCCCTCGTCAATGAGGTGGTGTGGCGGAATTTCTCCACCGATGCCTGGGTTACCTTCAAGGTCTGGGGCATCATGCCGATCACGCTCCTGTTCACCTTCAGCCAGATGCCGCTGATCCTGCGCCATTCGTTGGACGACAAGACCGGCGGGGAAGAGAAGGCTGGCAAATAAGGCCTGCGAATAAGGGGAAGAGCCATGGAATTCGTCACCACGCGCGAGGAGCTGAGGACGATCTACAAGACGCCTCGCCCGACCGACGGTTCGATCCGCAAGGAATTGAAGGCACTCGACGGCCACTGTCGTTCCTTCATCGGCAAGAGCCCCTTCGTGCTGATCGGCTCTTCCGACGGCGAAGGCAATGCCGACGTGACCCCGAAAGGCGACAAGCCCGGCTTTGCCGCCATTCTCGACGACCGCACCATCGCCATTCCCGACCGGCCCGGCAACAACCGGCTGGATACGCTGGAGAACATCCTGCGCAATCCCTCGATCGGCCTGCTCTTCCTCATTCCCGGCATGAACGAGACGCTGCGCGTCAATGGCGATGCCCGTATCACTGTCGACGCAACCTTGCGCGAGCGCCTTGCCGTCGACGGCAAGGAGCCGCAAAGCATCATCGTGGTGTCAGTCAAGGCAACCTACATGCATTGCGCCAAGGCCTTCATGCGCTCCGATTTGTGGAAGCCGGAGAGCTGGTACGACCGCACGACATTGCCGACGCTCGGCCAGATCCTGCGCGACCAGCTGGCACTGGCCGACTCCGCCGAGGCGACCGACCGCTGGCTGGACGACGATTACCGGCGGACCATGTGGTAGGCTCGTACGGACACGATTCGTCCGAACCGGCCTTCTTCACCGTGCTCAACATCATTGCCATCTCCGGCAGCCTGCGCGCCGCCTCGACCAATTCGGCCCTGCTGGCGGCCTTGGCCGCCAGCGCGCCTGCGGACTGCCGCGTCCACCTTTATGACGGCCTCGGCCGGCTCCCGATCTTCAATCCCGACGACGAAGGCGAGCGCACGCCTTCCGAAGCGGCACGCCTGATCGAGATGATCACCCGCGCGGACGGCGTCATCGTCTCCTGCCCGGAATATGCGCATGGCGTGCCCGGCGGCATGAAGAACGCGCTCGACTGGCTGGTGTCGGGCGACGCAGCCATCGACAAGCCGGCCATGCTGGTGCACGCCTCGCCGCGCTCGCTCTATGCGCGGGCGGCGCTGGCCGAGATCATGCGCACCATGTCGTTCGCGCTTTACGACGGCGGGCTTGAGATTGCCTTGCTGGGGAAGAAGTCCGCCGAGACAGAGATGATCCTCAACGAGGACCCGAACCGGCAGGCGATGCGTGAGGCGGTGCGGGCTTTCGCGGGTTTTATCCGCGGGCAAACGTAACGTCGTCATCCTAGGGCGGAGCAAGGAGCGCAGCGACGCGGCGCAGACCCTGGGATCCATGCCGTGACGCCAAGGCGTTGCAATCGTTACAGAATTCCGCGCCGCTGCACTCCATGTCGAACGTCACGGAATGGATCCTCGGGTCAAGCCCAAGGATGACGAATGGAAGGGCGCGACCCCACTCCTGACGTTGCCGAAGGAGGGCCCACACTCGAACGTAACCCGCTCTACCCCTTCCGCCGCGTCTCGACATCGGTCTTGCCGACATACCAGTCGCGGGCGTTGACCTCCTCGAAGACCACCCAGACATCGTCGTTGCCGAGGCCGGTGGCGTCCATGATGGCGGCCGTGACCTTCCTGGCGATGTCAGCCTTCTTGCCGGCCGGATCGGCGGCGATCACTTCCTTGACGATGCGGATGTTGACGAATGGCATGTCGTCCTCCCCTTGGATTCTGCCGGTTGCCGCCCGGCAACTGTTTCGAAACTCGCTCCGGCAAACCGCATGGCGGTGGTTCCGGTACCCGTGGCGCGGCGGGCGCGGCAGACAGACGCAGAAACGCCAGCAGAGGCCGCCAGAGAAAAGTTTCCAGTAGCCTCAATAGGTCTTGGCCCCGTTGACCATCAGCCGCACCGAATAGAGCGAGGTGGTGCCAGCGATGTAGAGGCAGTTCAGCTTGGCGCCGCCGAACACGCAATTGGCGGTCACTTCGGGCACCTTGACCTTGCCGATCAGCATCCCGTCCGGATCGTAGCAATGGATGCCGTCGGCCGCACTGGTCCAGATGCGTCCGTCCGCGTCGAGCCGGAAGCCGTCGAACAGGCCAGCGGTGCAGTCGGCGAAGACCTTGCCGCCCGAAACCTTCTTGCCATGCTTGCCGACATTGAACACCCGCATATGCGCCGGATTCTGCGCGCCATGCGTGCGGCCGGTGTCGACGACATAGAGCAGGCTTTCGTCGAGCGAGAAGGCGAGCCCGTTGGGTCTCACCATGTCGGTGATGACGGCCTCGATCTCGCCTGTCTCGGGATCGACGCGGTAGACATGGCAGGCGCCGATCTCGCTCTCGGCCTTGTCGCCCTCATAGTCGGTGTCGATGCCATAGCTCGGATCGGTGAACCAGATAGAGCCGTCGGATTTCACCACAACGTCGTTGGGCGAGTTCAGCCGCTTGCCCTTCCATTTGGCGGCAATCGTGGTGACCGAGCCGTCATGCTCGGTGCGGCTGACACGGCGGCCCGAATGCTCGCAAGTGACCAACCGGCCCTGCCGGTCGACGCTGTTGCCGTTGGAATTGCCCGAGGGCTGGCGGAAGACGCTGACGCTGCCGTCCGTCTCGTCGTAGCGCAGCATGCGGTTGTTCGGGATGTCCGACCAGACGACGTAGCGGCCGGCGGCGAACCAGGCCGGCCCTTCCGCCCAGCGGCATCCGGTGAACAGCTTTTCCACCTGCGCGCTGCCATTGAACAGGCGCGCGAAGCGCGGATCGAGAACTTCGTAATAGTCTGCGGCCGCCATGCATTTCCTCCCGGCATCACGTGACGCCGGGATCAAGCCAGCCCGCGATCGATCTGGCAAGCCGTGGATTTCGCATTTGTAAGACAAAACGGATTGGGCCAGCCTTTCGCGCTGGCGGGGTCCGACGTGCGGAGGACGCTTTGGGACGCCATTAACCGGCTATGCGCTGCGCGCAATGGTGCATTGCAACATCTTCTTTTTGCAATGCACCATTCCTATGTCATGCTCCGTACCGATCAAGGGAGGAAGAACCGGCCGCGACAAATGCGGCATAGAAGGAACCTTGCCATGATCTTCAACGATCTCATGACCCGCGCTCGCACCAGCATCGCCAAGCGCAAGCAGTACAACCGCCTCGTCGCCGAAATCGACAGCTTCTCCAGCCGCGATCTGGCCGACATGCGCGCCGACCGCTCGGAAATGCTCTACCAGATCCACAAGCAGATCTACGGCTAGTATTCGGTCGGCCAATCACGTTCGTCATCCTTGGGCGTAGCGACGCGAAGCGGAGCGAAGACCCAAGGATCCATGCCGTGATTTTCGAGAGTTACTGCGGTGCAGGACTTGTGCGCGTTTCGAACCGCCGCACTTCTAACGAATGTCACGGAATGGCTTCCAGGGTCTGCGCCGCGTCGCTTCGCTCCTTGCTTCGCCCTGGAATGACGACCGAAGGGGCCGCGTTAACCCGGCGCCGCCAGTGCCTTTTTGATCTGCGGCAGCAGGAGATCCCTCGCCGACTCCGCCGTCAGCGGGCCGACATGCTTGTAGGCTATTCGGCCGTCCTTGCCGATGACAAAGGTTTCCGGCACGCCATAGACTCCCCAGTCGATCGCCGTGCGGCCGGCCTCATCGACACCGATGGCCTGGAACGGATTGCCGAGGTCGCCGAGGAAGCGGCGGGCGTTTTCCGGCCGGTCCTTGTAGTTCAGTGCCGCCATGGTGAAGCGCTTGTCCTGCGCCAGCGCCAGCAGCACCGGATGCTCTTCCCGGCACGGCGCGCACCATGAGGCAAACACATTGACCAGCGTGACCTTGCCGGCGAAGGCCTTCGAATCGAGCCCCGGCAGGTTTGACCCTTCCAGCGCCGGCAGGCTGGTTTGCGGCGCCGGCAACCCGATGAGCGCCGAGGGCACTTCCGAGATATCGCGTCCCGACAGCAGCTGCGACAGGAACAGTCCCGCCAGGCCGAGGAAGACCAGCAGCGGCAAAAATACGAACAGGCCCCGACGGGGGGGCGGTGTTTCGCTTTCACTGCTCATGACTTTGGTGTCCCGGCCTTGTCGGAACGGCGTCGCACGCCGGCCGCTTCGAGTTCGGCAAGCTCGCGTCTGCGCGCCCGCTGGTCGAGCAGGATCCAGCCGATCAGCCCGGCCAGGACCACGGCGGTGATGCCATAGGCAGCGGTGACATAGAGGGCATGCGCGCTCATGCCGGCCGCTCCATCGACGTCCTTTTTTCCGGCCGGACCGTTTCACCTCGCTCGATCATGCTTTTCCCTTACCGGCCTGCCCGCGGCTTCGCAATCGGCTGCCGCGCCGCAGTCCCAAACCTGCATGGTCGCCGTGCCGCCGCCTTGATGTCGCGCAAACCCTGGCCGACGTCACTCAATCCGTACCATGGCGCAAGGCCAGTGCCGCCGAGACCGGCCCCAGCACGGCAAGAAACAGCGTCAGCGCGGCAAGAATGAGGAAGGGTTGCAGGAACGGGTCGGGACTGGCCGTCGCGCCGTAGCTCGCCGAAACGCCGAAGATCAGCACCGGGATGGTCAGCGGCAGCACCAGCACCGAGATCAGCAGCCCGCCGCGCGGCAGCGCCACCGCCACGGCCGCCCCCGCGGCGCCGATAAAGGTGATCGCCGGCGTGCCGACCAGCAAAGTGAGCGCCGTGGCGCCGATTGCCAGCGGCTCCATGTTCATGAACAGGCCGAGCAAGGGGGCTGCGACCACCAGCGGCAGCACGCTTCCGGCCCAGTGCGCCAGGCATTTCACCAACACCGTCAGAGCCAGCATGTGCCGGTCGTTGCCGAGAACCAGCAGGTCGAGCGAACCGTCCTCACGGTCGGCCTGGAACAGTCGGTCGAGCCCCAGCAGGCAGGACAGCAGCGCCCCGATCCAAAGGATCGCCGGGCCGATGCGGGAAAGCAGCTTCAGGTCCGGCCCGACACCGAACGGAATGGTGGCGATGACGGCAAGGAAGAAGATGACGCCGGTCAGCGCGCCGCCGCCGGCGCGGATCGAGAGGCGGATGTCGCGCAGGAAGAGGGCTAGCATGAGCGGAGCGCCGGTGCGGATATACCATCCCAACGACGGCGTTCTGTCACACCCCCCTCTGTCCTTCCGGACATCTCCCCCGCAAGGGGGGAGATTGGCAGCTTCGATGGGAGTGTTCTTTCTGCAGCGTTAGCGATTGGCGAAAGCAGAGATGACAGCCGATCTCCCCCCTTGCGGGGGAGATGCCCGGCAGGGCAGAGGGGAGCGCCGTAGAGCCCGGACATCAGCCGGCCTCCCCCATCCGCAGCGCCTTTGCCCCCTCGATACCCAACGGCAGATGCGTTGCCGCCACGACAATCCCTCCGCCCCCCAGATGCTTGCGCATCAGCCCCGCGAACCGCGCTTCCGAAGCCTTGTCCAGCCCCGCCGTCGGCTCGTCGAGCAGCCACAACGGCCGATGGCTGACCAGCAGTTTCGCGATCGCCGCGCGGCGCCGCTGCCCCGTCGAGAGATAGCCGAACGGCAGATGGCCGATGCCACCCAGCCCGACCGTTTCCAGCGCCTCTTCGACGCCGACATCTCCGCTGCCATCGAACTCCCGCCAGAAGCGCAAATTCTCGGCCACACTGAGCGCGGTCTTCATCGCGTTCTGATGACCGAGATAATGGCAGGCCGAAGCGATCGACGGAAACGCCTCACCACCGCCCTCGAGCAACAGACCGCCCTCGGCCTTCGGCAGCAGCCCGGCGATGATCCGGAGCAGGGTTGATTTGCCGGCCCCGTTCGGCCCCGTGACGACCAGCGCCTGGCCCTGGTCGAGCGCGAAGCCAATGCCGGAAAAAACCGATTCGCCGCCGCGTTCGCCGCCCAGATTTTCGGCGATAAGCCGCATCCCTCGCCTGCCCTGAAAACAATGTTTCGCGACCGCTGCCGCGTCGCACAAATTTGCTCCGCAACTGTCTAGAACTATTCCAGAAAATTCTCTATATGCGGTGCATCCGTGCCAGCGGTCGGCGCGGGAATAGAATTTGCGCCGAACCAGCGCACGCGCCGCCTTGAACGGCTCGGGTTGCTTGGGAACGGACAGCGGAAATGGCCGTACCCGCACCTTTGCGCGTGATTGCATGCCATCGGCGTCCGTTCCCTTTCAGGCTGAACAGACAAGGACGGATCGCACGTGTCAAAATCCCTGGATAGTTTCAATTGCCGCCGCACGCTGACCGCGGGTGGGGCGGAATATGCCTATTTCGACCTCGTCGAGGCCGAGAAGAACGGCATCACCGGCATCGCCCAGCTGCCCTACTCGATGAAGGTGCTGCTGGAGAACCTGCTGCGCAACGAGGATGGCCGCTCCGTCACCAAGGACAGCATCCAGGCGGTTGCCGGCTGGCTGACCGACAAAGGCACCGCCGGCGTCGAGATCGCCTATCGCCCGGCGCGTGTGCTGATGCAGGATTTCACCGGCGTTCCGGCGGTGGTCGACCTCGCCGCCATGCGCGACGCCATGGCCTCGCTCGGTGGTGACCCGCAGAAGATCAACCCGCTGGTGCCGGTCGACCTCGTCATCGACCATTCCGTCATCGTCGACGAGTTCGGCACGCCGATGGCCTTCGCCCGCAATGTCGAACTCGAATATGAGCGCAACGAGGAACGCTACAAGTTCCTGAAATGGGGCCAGCAGGCGTTCCGCAACTTCCGCGTCGTGCCGCCCGGCACCGGCATCTGCCACCAGGTCAACCTCGAATATCTCGGCCAGGTGGTGTGGACCAACACCGAGGATGGTGAAACGACGGCCTATCCCGACACCTGCGTCGGCACCGATTCGCACACCACCATGATCAACGGCCTTGGCGTGCTCGGCTGGGGTGTCGGCGGCATCGAGGCCGAGGCGGCCATGCTCGGCCAGCCCGTTTCCATGCTTTTGCCGGAAGTCATCGGCTTCCGCCTCACCGGCAAGCTGAAGGAGGGCGTCACCGCCACCGACCTCGTGCTCACCGTCACCCAGATGCTGCGCAAGAAGGGCGTCGTCGGCAAGTTCGTCGAGTTCTTCGGGCCCGGCCTCTCCAACATGACGCTGGCCGACCGCGCCACCATCGGCAACATGGCGCCGGAATACGGCGCCACCTGCGGCTTCTTCCCGGTCGACAGCGAGACCATCCGCTACCTCACAATGTCCGGCCGCGAGGAAAGCCGCATCGCGCTGGTCGAGGCCTATTCCAAGGCGCAAGGCATGTGGCGCGAGGCAGGTTCCGCCGACCCCGTCTTCACCGACCTGCTCGAGCTTGATCTCGGCGATGTCGTGCCGTCGATGGCCGGCCCCAAGCGTCCCGAAGGCCGTGTCGCGCTCGAAGGCATTCCGGCCGGCTTCGCCAAGGCGATGGACACCGAATACAGGAAGGCGGCCGAGATTTCCAAGCGCTACGCCGTCGAAGGCACCGATCATGATCTCGGCCATGGCGACGTCGTCATCGCCGCCATCACGTCGTGCACCAACACCTCGAACCCGAGCGTGCTGATCGGCGCCGGCCTGCTCGCCCGCAACGCCAATCGCCTTGGCCTCAAGCAGAAGCCGTGGGTGAAGACCTCGCTGGCGCCCGGCAGCCAGGTGGTGGCGGAATATCTGGAGAAATCCGGCCTGCAGAAGGAACTCGACCAGATCGGCTTCAACCTGGTCGGCTTCGGCTGCACCACCTGCATCGGCAATTCCGGCCCGCTGCCGGCGCCGATCTCCAAGACCATCAACGATAAAGGTTTGATTGCCGCCGCGGTCCTGTCCGGCAACCGCAACTTCGAAGGCCGCGTCTCGCCCGACGTGCAGGCGAACTACCTCGCCTCGCCGCCGCTGGTCGTCGCGCATGCGCTCGCCGGCACCGTGACCAAGGACCTGACGTCAGAGCCGCTTGGCGAGGACAGGAATGGCAATCCGGTCTACCTCAAGGACATCTGGCCAAGCTCGGCCGAGATCCAGGAGTTCATCGAGAAGAACGTCACCCGCGAGCTGTTCGCCCGCAAATATGCCGATGTCTTCAAGGGCGACGAATACTGGCAGAACGTCAAGGCGCCGGAAGGCCAGACCTATGCCTGGGACGACAATTCGACCTATGTGCAGAACCCGCCCTATTTCGCCGGCATGACAGCAGGCTTCGGCAAGATCGGCGACATCAAGGGGGCGCGCATCCTCGGCCTGTTCGGCGACAAGATCACCACCGACCACATCTCGCCGGCGGGGTCGATCAAGGCCGCCTCGCCAGCCGGCAAGTACCTCACCGACCACGGCGTCGGCGTTGCCGACTTCAACCAGTACGGCACGCGGCGCGGCAACCATGAGGTGATGATGCGCGGCACCTTCGCCAACATCCGCATCCGCAACCACATGCTGGGCGAGAACGGCCGCGAGGGCGGCTACACCATCCACTACCCGTCGAAAGAAGAGGAATCGATCTACGACGCGGCGATGGAGTACAAGAAGGAAGGCGTGCCGCTGGTCATCTTCGCCGGGGTCGAATACGGCAACGGCTCGTCGCGTGACTGGGCGGCCAAGGGAACGAATCTCCTTGGTGTCCGCGCGGTCATCGCCCAGTCCTTCGAGCGCATCCACCGCTCGAACCTGGTCGGCATGGGCGTCATCCCCTTCGTCTTCGAGGACGGCACCTCCTGGGCCTCGCTCAACCTGAAGGGCGACGAGCTCGTCGAGATCGACGGCCTGAATGCGATCAAGCCGCGCCAGACGATGAACGCCAAGGTCACCTATGGCGATGGCACGGTGAAGAACGTGCCGATCGTCTGCCGCATCGATACGCTGGATGAGCTCGACTACTTCAAGAACGGCGGCATCCTGCAATACGTGCTGCGCGATCTCGCTGCCTGAGGCAGCAAGGGAATAAGGCAGTAGGGCAGTAAGGCAGTAAGGGAGTAGGGAAGACAGTACCTACTGCCCTACTGCCCTACTGCCCTACTGCCCTACTGCCCTACTGCCCTACTGCCCTACTGCCCTGCAATAAAAGCCAGACTGCTCAAAGCATTAGCGGGCTCGGCCCAAGTTCCGGCCTGATTCGCCCGCAATAGAGATCGACGGAGGCAAGAGAGCTTGCCACGTGGTGGTGATGCCACCCCCGAATCGAACCGCGTCGTGAAATGCAGTGCCGCTCCTATTGCGGCCTTATCTGCGGCTGCGATGCAAAAAATTTCACCGCAACGTGACTTCCCGTTGACTTGCGCTTCTGCCACATATTTCCGCAAATCAGAACAAAGCCGGCACCACCGGCGGGAATTGGAATGGTCATGGCCTGGCGAAGATCACTGTGGCTGGCAGCCTTTGCGCTGGCCTTCTCGGCGTTTGCCGGTGCCGGCCATGCCGGCGAACCCGAGAGGGTCCAGGCCGAAAAATCCCAACCCGACAGGCCACTCGGCGTGGTCGAACTGTTCACCAGCCAGGGCTGCAGTTCCTGTCCGCCAGCCGACGCCTTCTTCGCCGAACTTGCCAACAAGGAAGACATTGTCGCGCTCGCCTATCACGTCGACTATTGGGACTATCTCGGCTGGAAGGACACGCTGAGCCGCAAGGAAAACACCGAGCGGCAGAATGATTATATGCGCGCCTTCGGCAACCGGTCCGTTTATACGCCGCAGGCGGTCATCAACGGCCGCATCCATGTCAACGGCGCCAATCGCGGCGAGGTCAATGGCGCGCTCGCCCGCATGGCTAGGGTTGGCGAAGGCATTCGGGTCCCTGTCAAGGTCAGTCGGAGCGGCGACCGCGTGATCATCGACGCCGGCGACGCCGGCGCCGGCCCCAGCGATGCCCATATCGTCATCGTCTATTTCGAGCCGCCGCAGACGATCAAGATCGCCCAGGGCGAGAACACCGGCCGCAAGATGACCTATTGGAACGCGGTCACCGACATCCAGACAGCCGGCATGTGGCACGGCAAGGCGCAACGCTATGAATTGCCGCTGAGCGAGATTTCCAAGAGGGGCGGTTGCGCCGTGCTGCTGCAGTCCGTCGGCAAGGACGGCATGCCGGGGCCTATCCTGGGTGCGGCTTTCATTCACAGGCCCTGACGGCCATAGCGAACGGTTCATCGGTTCACGAAGACGCTGAACCTGTCGCCGTCTTCAACGCAATTCCGGGCGCAAACCGTTTCACACTTCCTGGAATTGCTTTGCCGATTGCAACAGGAGTCTGAGCTGTTCGGGAGAGACCGGAACCGGCACGCCAAACCGCGGGCATGAAAAAACCGACGTCAGCTTGCTTCTGACGCCGGTTATTCAGGTATTTTGGGATCGTCGCACCCGATTTCTCCAAGAAAAACCGAGGTTGGTTCGATCCGACGCAGACCCGTGGGCGGGGGGCTTGGGGTTTACGAGCCGGTGCCGGACCGAACCGTCTCAGGCAACGCCGGTAAATTCGTCGGACATTGGGGCATGAGCGCGGATAAAAAAAGGCAGAAATGTGGCGAAGCATCACCAATTCCAACAGAACGCATTACAAAAGTGACTGGACGTGTCCGAAAAAGGCGCATCGCCGCTCTCCTCGCCGGCTCTTGCAATTGTAACGCGAAGGGGCCAACTTTGGTTGGCAAAGGTTCATTTTGAAGGATCGAGGCATGAGTGATGACGGCGGCGGGTCGGGGGATGGTGACGCCTCCGCAATATTGATCCCGCTGCACGAGGCGCGACGTGACCGCCTCGACCAGCCGGTGCGCTTCGACCGGCGGGAACTGGATCAGATCCTCAGGCTCTACGGGCGCATGGTCGCCGCCAATGAATGGCGCGACTACGCCATTGATCATCTGACCGACCGAGCCGTGTTTTCCGTCTTCCGCCGCGCCAGCGAAGTGCCGCTGTTCCAGATCGTCAAGGATCCGAAGCTGGCGCGCAAGCAGGGTGCCTTCGCCGTCATCGCGGCGGGAGGGCGCATCCTCAAGCGCGGGCAGGAGCTTGGCCGCGTGCTCGGCGTCTTCGATGGCAAGCTGAAGCTGGTGCAGGCCTAGCTAGAGCAATTCCAGGAAAAGTGCGAAGCGGTTTTCCGTCCGGAATTGCGTAAAGCAATCAATGTCTTATTTCTGCTGCTGAAATCTACGCTCCGGTAGGGAAGCCGGATCAGGCGGCACTGACGCTCCACCATTCAGTGGCAACTGCATGAACACCGTGTCCAGCCAGCGCCCGTGCTTGTAGCCGGAACCTTCGAGGCGGCCTGAATGGCGGAAGCCGAGCTTTTCGTGCAGCTTGACCGAGGCGCTGTCGGCATGGCCGTCGCCGATCACCGCGACGATCTGGCGGAAGCCGACCGCCTCGACCGCCGCGATCAGGCTTTGCATCAGCTTGAGGCCGACGCCCTGGCCCTTGGCGTCGGGCGCGATATAGACTGAATCCTCGACGATGAAACGATAGGCCGGGCGCGGCCGGAAGGGACCGGCATAGGCATAGCCGAGCACGACGCCAGCCTTTTCCGCCACCAGATAGGGGAACCCGCCTGCCGCGAGCGTTTCGAATCGCGCACCCATCTCGGCGCGGCCTGGCGGCTCCAACTCGTAACTCGCCGTGCCGTTGGTTACTGCGTCGGCATAGATTTCGGTGACGGCGTCGAGGTCGGCCGCGGTCGCCGGCCGAATCACGATAATGCTCATTTTTTATGCAAGCCCTTCATCTGCCTCCAATAACAGCAAAGACCAGCACAAAAGGAAAGGGCGGCTGTTGGGCCGCCCTTCCGGAAGTCGATGGTCCAGTGGGACCGCGGACGAAGCCTTAGCGGCGGTCGCCCATGAACTGCAGCAGGAACATGAACAGGTTGATGAAGTCGAGGTAGAGCCTCAACGCGCCCATGATCGCCTTGCGGCCGGCGACATCGGAAGCGTCACCCTCGAAATACATCTCCTTGATGTTCTGCGTGTCATAGGCGGTGAGACCGGCGAAGACCAGAACGCCGATCGCCGAAACGGCGAAGGACAGCGCCGACGACTGCAGGAAAATATTGATCACCGACGCGATGATGATGCCGAACACGCCCATGATCAGGAACGAGCCCATCGCCGTCAGGTCGCGCTTGGTCGTGTAGCCGTACAGCGACAGCGCGCCGAAGGCGGCGGCGGTGGCGAAGAAGGTCTGCGAGATGCTTGCCGTGGTGTAGACCAGGAAGATCGAAGACAGCGACAGGCCTACCAGGCCGGCATAGACCCAGAATGTGGTCTGCGCCGCCGAAACACTCATCGACTGGACGCGGAACGACAGGAAGAACACGGCGGCGAGCGGCGCCAGTATCACCACCCAGCGCAGCGGCGAACCGAAGATCGCGTAGCCGAACGAGGTCAGCATCTCGCCGCTCGGCAGCGTGGCGACAGCCGAGGCCGGATCGGTCGTGGTCGCCAGCATGATCGTGCCGACGGCGGCAAGGCCGGTGATGAGGAGGCCAAGCCCCATCAAATTGTAGACCTTGATCATGTAGGCGCGCAGGCCCTGGTCGATATCGACGGCGGCGCCGGGCACGGCGCGCGTCTGATAATTGCGAATGGGATCAGCCATTGTAGTCCTCTATTGCTTCTGCCCCGTCCGGTGCGGGTCCTGCCGGATATACATCCGCCGAACCCAGGCGCCGCTGGCGGGGCTCCAGCATGCCTGTGGCGAAATATGATGGTTATTCGCGTCGAGAACAAGACCGTAACGGCGTGTAACGGTTCGTGAAAGCACGAAATCCAGCTCCATCAGTGCCTTCAGGCGGCATTCTTACCAAGATTTAACCCGAGACAGGGCGCGCCGACCGGCGAATCAGAGATTGCGCAGCACGGGTGCCGCCTTGTGGCCGAGCACCCGCCAGGTGCCGGCGAGGCCGATGCCGACGGTGATGACAAGCGAAAACAGGATGGTCGCCACCGCCACCTCGGGCATGAAATGCGATGGCAATGTCATGATGTGGGCGACGATGTACCAGGCCGCGATCCCGCCGGCCGCCAGCGCGAACATCGCCGTGGCCAATCCGATCAGCATGTACTCCAGGGAGAATGCCGTGATCAGCGTTCTCCTGGTGGCGCCCAGCGTCTTCAGCACCACCGCATCGTGGATACGCGCCCGGTTGCCGGCGGCGAGCGCGCCGGCCAGCACCAGCACCGAAGCGATCAGCGCCACGCCGGCCGCCGCCCGGATCGCGGTGCCGAGCTGGCCGACCAGCCGGTTGACGACATCGAGCGCGTCCTTGACGCGCACCGTGGTCACCGCCGGGAAAGCGCGGGTGACGGCATTGAGGATGCGGGCATCGTCGGCCGTGGTGGCGCTCTTTTCGGTCAGCGTCGCCATCCAGCCATGCGGCGCGCCGGCGAAGGTGTTGGGCGAGAACACCATGACGAAATTTATGCCCATCGTCTCCCATTCGACCTGGCGGAAATTGGCGATCCTGGCCGTGACGTTGCGGCCGAGCACATTGACGGTGACGGTATTGCCGAGCTTCAGCCCGATCTCCTTGCCCTCCCGCGCCGAAAACGAGACCAGCGGCTCGCCGGTATAATCGTCCGGCCACCAATTGCCCTCGGTCAGCGTCGCGTTTACCGGTTGCCTGGCGTCATAGGTCAGGCCGCGATCGCCTTTGAGCACCCACGCGCCTTCGGCCGGGACCTTGACCTTGTCGACATCGACGCCGTTGAGCGCCATCACCCGCCCGCGCAGCATCGGCACCTTGACCAGCGTCCCCTGTGGCGCCTCCTTGCCGATCAGCGTGGAGAACGCGTCGACATCGCTGCCCTGGATATCGACGAAGAAAAAGTTCGGCGCCCGCTCCGGCAGGCTGCCGGAGATCTGCTGCCGCAGATTGCCGTCGATCAGCGCCAGCGTCACCAGCAGCGTCAGCCCAAGCCCCAGCGACAGCACCACCGACGGCGTCAAGGCGCCTGGCCGATGGATGTTGCCGACGGCGAGCCTCAGCGCCACGAAACGCACGCGCGGGCTCTTCCTTGCCACCCATTGCACCAGTCCGCCGACCAGGCGCAGCACCAGGAAGGCGAAGATGGTGGCGCCGACGAAGATCGAGGCGATGCGCTGGTCGCCGGAGAACAGGATGGCGAGCGCCGCCAGCAGCAGCGCGATGCCGATCGCCGACGCGACATAGATCGGGCGCGGAAAGCCGCGGCCTTCCAGGCCCATCTCCCGGAACAGCGCGGTTGCCGGCACGTCGCGGGCGCGGCCGAGCGGCAAAAGCGCGAAGGCCAGCGTCACCAGCAGCCCGAACAGCGCCGCCATGGCGAGCGCGCCGGGGTAGAAGCCGCCTTGCGCCGGCACCGGAATGACGGACTGCAGCGCGGCACTTGCCACGAACGGCATCAGCGCCCCGAGCATCAGGCCAAGGACAATGCCGAGCAGGGCGATTATGAGAATCTGCACGAGATAGACGGCAAAGACGAAGCCGCCGGAAGCCCCCAGGCTCTTGAAGGTGGCGATGACGCCGCGCTTGCCATCGAGATAGGCGCGCACCGCATTGGCGACGCCGACACCGCCGACAACAAGCGCCGTCAGCCCGACCAGCGTCAGGAATTGCGAGAAGCGCTCGATGTTGGACGACAGCGCGGGTGCCGCGTTGCCGCGGGTGCGGATCGACCAGCCGGCCTCGGGGAAATCCTCGGCGGCCTGGTTCTGGATGGCCTTGAGCCGCGCCTCGTCGGCATCGGCGGGCAGCCGGACCTTGTAGGCATTTTCGACCAGGCTGCCCGGCTGGACCAGCCCTGTGGCCGCCAGGGCCTCGGTCGAGATCATCAGCCTTGGCGCGAAGCCGAAACCGTCGGACACGGCGTCCGGCTCGGTCACCAGCCTGGCGCGCAGTTCGAACGTGGCGGTGCCAAGCTTCAGCCGGTCACCAGGCTTGAGATGCAGCCGTTCGAACAGCAGATCGGGTGCGGCCGCGCCAAAGACGCCGAATTCCTCGCCGAAAAGTTCCTGCTTCGTCAGCTTCGGTTCGGTTTCCAGCGCGCCATAGAGCGGATAGGCATCGTCGACCGCCTTGGCCTCGACCAGCGCTTGGTCGGTTCCGTCGGCCAGCCGCGCCATCGAGCGCATGCTTGCGGTGCGCGAAACAGCGCCCAGCCCCTCGAGGAAACCGCGCTCCGCCGGGCTGGCGTCGCGCTGGTTGATCTGGAACCGAATATCCCCACCAAGCAGCGTCTGGCCCTGATTGGCGACGCCGGCGGTGATCGAGCGGGCCACCGAATTGACGCCGCCGATCGCCGCGACGCCGAGTGCGATGCAGGCGAGGAAGATCAGGAAGCCGGACAGGCCGCCGCGCATCTCGCGCAGCGAGAAGCGGACGGCAAGCTTCAACATCCGCGCCAACGGCATCAGGCGGTGACCTTCAACGGCTCCGACGCCTCGATCCGGCCGGAGCGCATCGAAACCTGGCGCGAGCAGCGCGCCGCCAGCGCCGGATCATGGGTGACCAGCACCAGCGTCATGCCACGTTCGGCCGCCTTGGCGAACAGAAGGTCGGCGACCTGCCGCCCCGTTGCCTGGTCGAGATTGCCGGTCGGCTCGTCGGCGATGAGAATGCGTGGGGAAGGCGCCAGCGCCCGGGCGATCGCCACGCGCTGCTGTTCGCCGCCCGACAATTCGCCGGGGTAATGGGTGACGCGGTCGCTCAGGCCAACCGCCGCCAGTTCCCGTTCCGCCACCGAAAACGGATCGGCATGGCCGGCCAGCTCCAGTGGCACGGCGACATTTTCCAGCGCCGTCATGTTGGGGATGAGATGAAAGGACTGGAACACGATGCCAATGTTTCGGCCGCGAAACGAAGCGACCTGATCCTCGCTCCTGCCGTTGAGCAGCTCGCCAGCGATTCGTACCGTGCCCGAATCGACCCTTTCCAGTCCTGCCAGCACCATCAGGAGAGTCGATTTGCCGGAGCCCGAAGGGCCAACGATGCCGGTTGCCTCGCCATGCGCCACCTCAAGGCTGACGCCTTTCAGTACATGGACCGACGAAGCGCCTTCGCCGAGCGTGAGCGATACGTCTTTCAGCGCGATGACCGCTTCTGTCAAAATGAAAGCGTCCTATATGGAGGATGAAGGCTTTGCTTACCGGAAGCCGCCGCCCGAAAGAATCTCTTGGTCATATGGGGCCTGACGCATGTCTTTCAAACGCCGATTTGCCGCAGGACTGATCCTATTCCTTGCCATTTGCGGCGTCATTTCGTCGGCGCGGGCCGAGCCATTCAAGATCGTCGGCTTCGGTGACAGCCTGATGGCGGGTTTCGGCCTCGGGCCCGGCGATGGATTTACCGACAAGCTGCAGGCAGCGCTGCGCGCCAAGGGCCATGACGTCTCCGTCAGCGATGCCGGTGTTTCCGGCGATACGTCGAGCGGCGGCTTGGCGCGGCTCGACTGGTCGGTGCCAGACGGCACGCAACTGGTCATCCTCGAACTCGGCGCCAACGACATGCTGCGCGGCATCTCGCCCGACATCACAAGGAAGAACCTGGACGAGATGCTGGGCAAGCTGAAACAGCGCAAGATTGCCGTGCTGCTCGCCGGCATGCGCGCCGCGCCCAATCTCGGCGCGGATTACCAAAGCGCCTTCGACGCCGTCTTTCCGGATCTGGCCAAGAAATACGACGTCGCTCTCTACCCGTTCTTCCTCGACGGTGTCGCCGGCCAGCCCGCTTTGCAGCTCGAGGACGGCCTGCATCCGAACGCAAAGGGGGTCGACCTGATGGTCGAGCGCATCCTGCCGACGGTCGAGAAGCTCATCACGGCGGCGCCGGGAGGCTCGTGAAACCGGAGAAAACTTCCTTCCCTAAGGGAAATATTTAGCAAAGCCTGTGACCAATATACCTCTTGCTCCGTTTGACTATCGATGATTCGCTATGGGTGACAGTTCGATTCGAGGAAGGGAGGCTCTTCATGCCGCGTCTTTTCACCGCCCTCGAAATTCCGCGTGACGCTGCCCTTTCGCTGTCCCTGCTGCGGGGCGGCCTGCCCGGGGCCCGCTGGATCGATGTCGAAAACTACCATTTGACGCTGCGCTTCATCGGCGATGTCGAGGGCCATGTCGCCGACGAGATCGCCAATGCGCTCGACCGGGTCCATCGCCCCTCCTTCTCGCTGACCTTGTCCGGCGTCGGTGCTTTCGGCCAGAAGAAGCCGCATGCCGTGTGGGCCGGCGCCGTCCCCTCGCCGGACCTCAACGCGCTCCAGGGCGAGATCGAGCGCATCTGCCAGCGGCTCGGCATTCCCGCCGACCCGCGCAAGTTCATGCCGCATGTGACGTTGGCGCGCCTGCGCAATTCAAGCCCGCTGGATGTCGCCCAGTATCTCTCGGCGCGCGGCAATTTCTCGACCATGCCGTTCCGCATCAGCCGCTTCGTCCTGATGTCGTCGCGCGATTCGGTCGGGGGCGGCCCCTATATCGTCGAGGAGGCCTGGCCGTTGTCGGGCGGCGATGCCCGCGCCGTCAGCCGCGTCGCCAATGCCTCCGATGCCTCGCGGATCATGCGGTAGACCTCGGCAAAGGCCTCCTGCCCTTCATAGTAAGGATCCGGCACGTCGCGCGCGTCGCCTTGTGCAAACTCGAGGAACAGGTGCACCCGGTCGCGCATGGCGGCGGGCGCCAGTGCCCTGAGGTCGGCGACATTCGAACGGTCCATGCCGAGGATCAGGTCGAAGCGGTGAAAATCCTGCGGCGTGATCTTGCGCGCGCGCTGCCCGGAAATGTCTCTGCCGTGATGCGCCGCGATCGCCATCGCGCGCGGATCGGGCGCCGAGCCGACCTCCCAGCCGCTGGTCGCCGCCGAATCGAGCAGCATGTCCCGCGCCAGTCCGCGCTCCGTCCATACGGCCTGAAAGACGCCCTCGGCCAACGGTGAGCGGCAGATATTGCCGAGGCAGACGAAGAGAATGGATTTTATGGGCTTTGCGCTCATCGATCCCAGGCTGTTCTATCCGGTCGTTTTCCCAAGACCGCAACGCACTTTTGGGCGACATGCCTGCTTTGCGCATGTCGTTTTCCCAAAACCGCAACGCACTTTTGGGCGACATGCAGTATGGTGAGGGTCGTTTTGCAAATAGCATGGGAACCGAACATGACGAGAGAAAAACTGTCCAAGGATGCCATCACCGAAGCCCTGGCCGGGCTCGCCGGCTGGGCGCCGGCCTCTGACGGCGCCTCGATCAAGCGCAGCTTCGTCTTCGGCAATTTCTCCGAAGCATTCGCCTTCATGACCCGCGTCGCGCTGGCCGCCGAGAAGATGGACCATCATCCGGACTGGTCGAATGTCTACAAGACGGTCGACGTGACCTTGAACACCCATGATGCCGGCGGCGTGACCGCGCTGGACGTCGAGCTGGCGAAGAAGATGAACCGTTTCGCCGGCGGCTGAACAGCTTCGCTTCCTGTCCGCAATCCCGGCGAGACAGCCAAATTGGCGTCGGCATCTTGCAGGGGGGTTGGGCTTTCACCACATCTTCCCGCGCGGACATGCGCCAGGAAGCGCATCGGCCAGCAAGGAGATGTTGATGGCGCAAGAATCCGGTTTTGATTTCTTCGGCTTTGGCGACAAGCTCGGCGGCGAAGGCGAAGTGCGCGAGAAGTTCTGGCGCACGGCCAAGAAGGCCGCGCGGCAGATCCCGTTTATGGAGGACGTCGTCGCGGCCTACTACTGCGCCATGGACAAGAACACGCCGCTGCGCGCCAAGGGCATATTGGTGGCGGCGCTCGGCTATTTCGTCCTGCCGGTGGACCTGATCCCGGACTTCATCTTCGGGCTCGGCTTCACCGACGATATCGCGGTGCTGACCGCCGCGATCACCGCCGTCAGCGCCCATATCACGCCGGCGCATCGCCAGGCCGCCAAGGATGCCATCGCCGATAGGAGCTGAACCGGCGCGGTGTAAGGCGTGGACGAGGCTCTGCTCCGCGGCCGGTCAAACCCACCGCCGCACCCGCGCCTTGTAGGCACGATACGCATCGCCGAATTTCCGCTCGAGATAGCGCTCTTCCCGCGCGATGACGCCGGCATTGATCACCCACAGCAGGGGGACGACCAGCCCGATGACCCAAAAACTTCCCGCCGCGACGCCCAGGCCCAAATAGACGAGGGTCGCTCCCAGATAAAATGGGTTCCTGGTCCGCCGATAGATGCCGTCGACGACCAGCGCCGTCGTCGGCAGTGTCGGCGGAATATTGGTGCCAGCGGCGCGAAAGCGCCCCGCCGCCATGAAGATGATGACGAAGCCGCACGCCGCGAGCACGGCCCCGCCCAGATAGCGGGTGGGCGACGGCGCGGCCAGGACCGGGAGGGGAATGACCGCCTCGAGGACCGCTGCCGCTGCCAGGAAGCCGAGAAAGATCAAAGGTGGCAGCGCGATGACCCCCGCCACGTCGGGCGCGCCCGATCCGCCTGCAGCCTCCCGATCACCCGATCGCAGCGCCGCCGCGGCGCCACCGGCCACCGCCCGAATGGCAACACGAATGCCGAACACGACCAACAGGACAACAGTGCCACCCACCAGGATCAGGACCTTCCCGGATATGGCCATGACTGAAATCTCCCATACGCCACCAATGAGGGCGCCCAGGCCGAGCGCCTCGGAGCGCCTCGGAAACGAAAGCGGGCATCTTAGCGGCTGGAGGGAAATTCGTCACGTGTCCCGGAAGTCAGGGTGGCTGCCGGACCTGGCTTGAAAAGTCAAACTCTTGCCGCTTTCGTGGCCTCCAAGTCGCCAAAGGGACGCCGTGCCGGCCGCTGACAAGGCGGCGGCGCGGAGATGGCGGCGGTTTCCTGGGGGTGTGGGTCCTTTTCTCAAAGGAAATTCACCGTTTGGTAACCCAGATTAAATCAAAATGAAGCGACGGCAGGACGCAAGGCGGCCCGCCTCCGCACCATTTGGAATACGGGAAAGACGATGCGCGGATTGATAGCTATAGTTTCGAGCCTGGTCCTGGTGGCCTTCGCAGCGCCGGCAGCGGCGCAGCAAGCGACCAAGATCGGCCAGCACAATGCCTGGGGCACCTACAGCTACCAGGCATCGGGCGGCAAGGTCTGCTACGTGCTCACCGTGCCGACCGACAAGCAGCCGCCGACGCTCGACCACGGCGACATGTTCTTCTTCGTCAGTCAGCGGCCAGGCCAGCAGGTGTCCTACGAACCGCAGTTCATTGCCGGCTACAATTTCCAGGAAGGCTCCAAGGCTACCGTCACAATCGACAAGAAGTCCTTCTCGATGTTCACGCGCGGCAAGTCGGCCTGGGTCGAGAACGCGGCCGAGGAACCGGTGCTGATCGCCGCCATGAAGACCGGCACCGACATGAAGGTGACGGCGAAGTCCGGCCGCGGCAACCCCACCTCCTATGTCTTTTCGCTGAAGGGTATTTCGGCGGCGCTGTCGTCGATCGCCAAGTGCAAGTAAGCACAAGCCGCATTTGAAACCGAAGGCCGGGCCGCAAGCTCGGCCTTTTGCTTCTGTGTATGTCTCTCAGCCTTCGGAAGCTGGCGCGGCTTCCGCCCGCCGCCGCCGGATCGCCTCGGCAATGAACACCCGCGACAGCGCGTGATAGAGCGGCTCGTGCGAGATCATGCGCGCCGTGCCGTAGCCCAGCATCGAGGCCAGCATCAGCGCGATGACATTGTCGTGATTGCCGGTCATCTCCAGGATGATGACGAAGGCCGTCATCGGCGCCTGCACGACGCCGGCGAAATAGCCTGCCATGCCGAGCAGCGCCGCCGCGCCCGTGCTGGCGCCGAACAACAGGCCGAGCGAACTGCCAATGCCGGCGCCGACCGCCAGCGAAGGCGCGAAGATGCCGCCGGGAATGCCCGAAACCATCGACAGCAGCCCGGCCAGGAACTTTTCGGCAAAGAAGAGCCATGGCAGCGGCGTGCCCTCGACGGCGCCGCGCGCCTGCGCGTAGCCAGTGCCGAAGGTGAGCCCGCCCGACGCAATGCCGATTGCCGCCACGGCAAGTCCGCAGGTGGCGGCCACCAGCAGCGCGCGCCGCAAGGGCTGCTGCGTGTGCCAGCGCCGGATCCGCCGCGTCGTCTTCAGGGCCAGCAAGGAAAACAGCGCGCCAAAACCGCCGCCAATGACGCCGCAGGCGATCACCAGCGGCCAGTCGGCGGCGAACGAGATCGTGTCCTTTGACACGCCGAAATAGGTGTAGTTGCCAAGCAGGCCGAGCGAGGCGATGCCGGCCAGGATCACCGCCGTCAGCACCAGCCCGTTGGTGCGCGATTCATAAGTTCGGCCCATCTCCTCGATGGCGAAGACGATGCCGGCCAGCGGCGTGTTGAAGGCGGCGGCGATGCCGGCGGCCGAGCCGGCCAGGATCAGGCCTCGCGCCTGCGCCATGCCGCCCCAACGCGCCGCCTGCAGCATCAGCGAGGCGCCGACCTGCACGGTCGGGCCCTCGCGGCCGATCGAAGCGCCACAGAACAGCCCGACGATGGTGAGTGCGATCTTTCCCGCTGCCAGTCGAAGCGACAGGAGATGCCCTCGATCCTCCTCGTCGCGCAAATGGCGCGCTGCGATCGCTTGCGGAATGCCGCTGCCTTGCGAGCCGGGGAAGAAAGCGTAGGCGAGCCACGCGCTCAGCACGAAGCCCAGCGGGGTGATCGCGAGCGGCAGGTAGAAACGCCAGCCACCATCGGCGCCAGTCATGACATGGAAAAGTTCCTGCGCCCTGTCGGCCAGCACCGCGAACAGCACGCTGATGACGCCGATCGACACCGCGCCGGCCCAGAACACCAGGCGCGGCTGCCACACGCGCCGCGACCCCAACATCGCCCGCGACCGCCGCAGCATGGGATATTTTCGCGATGTGCCGGCCATGTCTGTCCTCGGGAAGGGTGGTTCCGACCTAACACAGCCACGACGTGCGCGGCCAGCCCTGCATAGGGAGCGATTCTTCCTCCTCTCCCCGTGAGGAAGGGCCTCGCGAAGCGTCGTCGGTGACGGACCGCACAAGCGCTGATCCAACCGTGGTCATTGCGACCGGCGCTGCAACTGCGGCAAGCGCCCGCTTCGGGACGATCCATCAAAAAATCTTTTGTGTCGCGATCCGTTTCCATCCCGCGGATCGTCCTTGCTGCGTCCGAAACAGAAGGAGACATGCCATGTCCGACAAATCCGTTATTCTGGTCAATCTGCTGAAGGTCAAACCCGGCAAGCAGGATGCGCTGATCGCGCTCCTGAAACAGAACATCGACACGGTGATCCGCACTCTCCCCGGCTGGAAGGCAACCCGGCTGATCGCGGCGGCGGACGGTGCCGGCGTCGTCATCTACTCCGAATGGGAGGCACCCGCGGCCATAGAGGCGATGCGCGGCGACCCGCGCATGAAAGCGTATTTTCCGAAGATCATCGAGCTGGCGAGCCTGGACTCGATCGTGGGATCGACGATGTTGAGCGAGACCCGGTGACGACCGGACGTGCGAGCAAGCAACCATCACGAAATCAGCGAAAGGAGAACCGCAATGGCCAAGATGGTCGTCGTCTACAGGAAGCCGGCTCACGTCGATGCGTTCGAAAAGCATTATTTCGGAACGCACATACCTCTGGCCAAGAAAATTCCGGGGCTCCGGAAATATGAGATCAGCAGCGGACCTGTCACGGTGATAGCCGGACGGCCCGATGTTCACCTGATCGCGACGGTGTATTTTGACGATCTTGACGCGATGAAAAAAGGCTTCGCAAGCCCGGAGGGGCAAGCGGCTGGGGCGGATCGGCGGCTTTATGCGCCTGATGAATCAGGCGTTCAAATGTTCGTTTTCGACACCAGGGAAGTTTGACCCGTCCCCTGTCCGCTACATCGCGACGGTTGACGGCGCCATCGGCGGCAAGACAATTACCCATATTGGAAAGCAGCCACTCGCCATTCCTGTCACAACCGGCGGCCCTGTCGAAAATTCTCATCGACATCGGCGTCCAGTCGGTGGCGGAACAAAGCGCGGAAGCACCGTGGGTCTCGATCGATGAATACGGAAGAATTCGAGGATCGGCTGAAAGCTCTGCGGCCACGCCTTCATCGCTACTGCGCGCGCATGACGGGGTCGGCGATCGCTGGCGAGGATGTCCTTCAGGATGCGCTCGTCAAGGCCCTGCACGCGCGAGCCCAAGGCGCCGAGGTGGATAATCTCGAGGGCTGGCTGTTTCGCATCGCCCACAATGCGAGCCTGGATTTCCTGCGCGGCAGGTCCCGCAACACCATCGTTCCGCTTACCGAAGACGTCGAGGCCGCGCCCATGCCCGAGGCGGATATCGTCGCGATCAGCTTTCAGACCTTCCTGCGGCTGCCTGAACTTCAGCGCTGCGCGGTGATCCTAAAGGATGTGCTGGGGCATTCGGTCGAGGAGATCGCAAGCATTGCCGAGTGCTCTGCAGCAGCCGCCAAATCGGCGCTTCAGCGCGGCCGCGTCGCGCTGCGCCAACTTTCCCAGGTGCCCGAGGACACCAGGTTGCCGCTGATGTCGGATACGGACCGGCGCAAGATCGCCGCCTTCGTCGATCTGTTTCGCGGTGGCGATTTCGACGCCATCCGCGCCATGCTCGCCGACGATGTGAAGCTCGAACTTGTGAACCGGCTGCACCTGGAAGGGCGCGACAGGATTGTTCCCTATTTCGCGCGCTATGCGGAAGTGACGAAATGGCGGTTCGCCCTTGGCGCGGTCGAAGGACAACCGGCCATGCTGGTCTTCGACAGCACCGGCCCGATGGACAGGCCCGCGCATTTTGTCCTGGTCGGCTGGTCGGAAAACAGGATCATCGGGATCCGGGATTTCCTGTTCGCTACCTATGTGCTGGAGGCCACGGACTGGGTTCAGCTCGGCTAAGAGGCCATGGTCACATGGTACACACGGGGCCGATTGAGCCTGTGAGGTGAGATCGCTGCCGCGCGTCTGAGCGGTCGTCGCGTGCTTGCTCGAGCCAAAGCCACGAGAAGCTGGCGACGGACCCCGCCGGCTCTCGCCGGCGGGGCGGTGGCACGACTACATGGCCATCTTCTCACATTCGGCCTGTGCCTTCTTGGTCGACGTATCGACCATGTAGGCTTTGCCTTTGGCGTCGGTCATCATCATCATGCAATGCTTGATAGGCTTCGCCATCTTCATCATTTCGCCGCTCATCTTTGCGTCCGGCGTCATGGTGCCCATGTGGCCGTCCGGCATGATCGCCGTCACTTGTCCGGCCTTCATCATCGTCATCGTGCCCATGGCGTCTTCGGCAAAAGCCTGCGAGGCGGACAGGCCGATAAGGCTGGCAATAAAAACAAGCTTGATCGAGTGCATTCCACGAACTCCCATTTTTCTGGAGCACAGTTGCCCCTTTCAGCCTTCGCGGCCGCGGGGCCTGCTGTTACCTCAACACGAACATGTGACCGGAGCGCTGGCGGCGATGGCGGTGGAGAAGACCTTGGCGGTTCCGCATGACGAGCCGGTCGCTTCGCCCGCGCATGACTCCGCGCTCAACCTGTGCTATGCGCCGCGCTTGATGTCCGGCACGATGGATGAAATCGGCCGCAAACCGCTTATATCAGTGCAACCATGACCCTTTCGCTTGACCTCACCGCCGACGGTGCCCGTGACGCGTTGCGCGCCCGCGCCATGCCCTCCGAAAAGCCGTCGCTGATCGGCCTGACGCGCGCCGAGCTGGCGGAGACTCTCGTTGCGTCCGGTGCGGTGCCGGAACGCCAGGCAAGAATGCGCGCCCAGCAGCTCTGGCACTGGATGTATGTGCGCGGCGTTTCCGACTTCGCCGGCATGTTCAACATCTCCAAGGATTTGCGCGCCGAACTGGACCGGCACTTCACCATCGCCCGGCCAGAGGTCGTAGAGGAACAGATCTCTTCCGACGGCACGCGAAAGTGGCTGTTCCGCTTCCCGCCGCGCGGCGCCGGCCGGCCGGTCGAGATCGAGACCGTCTACATTCCCGAGGAAGGCCGCGGCACGCTTTGCATCTCCTCGCAGGTCGGCTGTACGCTCACCTGCTCGTTCTGCCATACCGGCACGCAGAAGCTGGTGCGCAACCTGACGGCGGAAGAAATCCTCGCCCAGTTGCTCACCGCGCGCGACCGGCTCGGCGATTTTCCCGACCGCGACACGCCCGATGGCGCCATCGTGCCGGCCGAGGGCCGCAAGGTGTCCAACGTCGTCATGATGGGCATGGGCGAGCCGCTCTATAATTTCGAGGCGGTGAAGAAGGCGCTGCTGATCGCCTCCGACGGCGACGGCCTGTCGCTGTCCAAGCGCCGCATCACGCTGTCGACCTCCGGCGTCGTGCCGGAAATCTTCCGCACCGGCGAGGAAATCGGCGTCATGCTGGCGATCTCGCTGCACGCCACCAATGACGATCTGCGCGACCTCCTGGTGCCGATCAACAAGAAGTATCCGCTCAAGGAACTGATCGCCGCCTGCCGCGCCTACCCCGGCCTGTCGAACGCCAAGCGCATCACCTTCGAATATGTGATGCTGAAGGACGTCAACGATTCGCTCGAGGATGCCAAGGCGTTGGTCAAGCTGCTCAAGGGCATCCCGGCCAAGATCAACCTGATCCCGTTCAACCCGTGGCCGGGCACCAATTACCAGTGCTCGGACTGGGAAACGATCGAGAAGTTCGCCGACTACATCAACAATGCCGGCTATGCCTCGCCGATCCGTACGCCGCGCGGCCGCGACATCCTGGCCGCCTGTGGCCAGCTGAAGTCGGAATCCGAGCGCATGCGCAAGGTCGACCGGCTGGCGCTGGAAGCCATGATGATCGCGGGGCACGGCGAGGCGTGAGCCGTCTCGTCGCCGGGCTCAAGTGCATCGCCATGATAGCGGTCGGTTATGTCGCCGCCGTGCTGACCTCGATTCTGGTGCCCGTGCTGCTGATCGCGCTTCTGGCAGGGATCGAGGATGACAACTGGTCCATGGTCTTCGCGTTCGACTGGCTGGGTTCCTTCCCGCTTGCCGTGTTGACCGTGGCGGTCTGCGCGCTGCTGATCGTTGGGCCCGCGATCTTCCTCGCCGAGCGGCTCTGCCTGCGAGGATGGTTCTACTTCGCGGCCACGGGAGCGATCACGTCCATCGCGTTTGGCGTTTTTATCCCGGGCTCGGCCGGTGGGTTTGTCTTCAATCCGGGCTTTCTCGGATTCCTGGCCACGGCCGGCACCGCCGCCGGTTCGGTCTATTGGCTTGTGGCTGGACGCAAGTCCGGTCACCTCATGCCGCGGAGTCCGCGATGAACCGTCTCGTCGCCTACATCGTCCGCTTTGCCATCATTCTGTTCGGCTACGCCGTCGCCTCGCTGGCGGCGAGCGCCTTCCTCAACATCCTGTTCCTGGCGTCGCACGGCTATACGCCGGACCACACGCACCCGACAGCGACGGCTTCGCTGTATTTCTCAATTCCCTTCGTCGCCTTGTTCGTCGCCTACTTTGCCTTCATGCCGGCGGTGATCGTCATCCTGGTTGCCGAAATCCTCGGCCGGCGCGACTGGCTGTTCTATGCACTGTCGGGCGCGGTGGTCGCGGCCGTCTTCCTCGGCCTTGTCGATCAGGCCGGCGACACCACCTTCGCGGTCACCGGCACCAACCCGATCATGGCGGTGATCGGCGGCGGCATGGTCGGCGGCATCTTCTATTGGCTCAGCGCCGGGCGCTGGGCCGGAAGCTGGTGGCTGGGGGACGAAGCCAGGCCATGATCCCGCCGAAGGATCGCGCCAGCGAAAAGCGGAAACCGGTTTTCGCTTGAGATCCTGGCCAAACGGGAGGCCTCTACTTCGCCTGGGCGGTCAGGATCTTGAGAGCGAAGGCCGAGAAGACGCCAGCGAAAAGATAGTCGACCACCCGTGTGACGCGCGGGCTGGCCTTCATCGCCGCCGAGAACTTTTCCGCCGCCAGCACCATCGGCGCCGTTACCGGAATCGACAGCACGATGAACATGGCGCCGAGGAAAAACAGCTTTCCCGGCGCGTTCGGGTCATGCGCGGAGACGAACTGCGGCAGGAAGGTCATGAAGAACAGGATGATCTTCGGGTTGAGCAGATTGACGCCGAGCCCCGCCGCCCAACTGCGCAGCAGCGAGATTTGCGGCCCTGTCTTCTTCTCCGGCGAAAACGCCGAGCCCTTGGCGATCGCCTGCCAGGCGAGAAAGACGAGATAGCCGGCGCCGAAGATCTTCAGCGCGAAGAACGCCATCGGCGAGGCGACGATCAGCGCCGAGACGCCGACCACCACCAGTGTGGTGTGGATCAGCGTGCCGCACAGCGCGCCCGCCATCGAGGCGAAGCCGGTGGCGCGCCCCTGGCTCAGCGTGCGCGACACGAACAAGGTCATGTCCGGCCCGGGCGTGATCGCCAGGATCACGGTGGCGATGGCGAACTGGATCAGCGTGGTGGTGTCGGGAATGAAGGACATGCAAGGCCCCAGAGCAGTCCCGGGAAAAGTGCGAAACGGCTTTCCGGGCGGAATTGCGTCAGACAAGGAGAGGAGACAGAACGGCTCGCCGTCCGTGAAACGATGGACCGCTCTGGGAATGCGTGTGCCTATACAGGATGCGCGGCCATGGCGCCAGACACAGCAGGGCGAGCTGCGTCGCGCCACGCGCAAACCTGTTCAAGCCTGGCCTTGCCACCCCTCGGCCCATGGATGGTGACCGAGCGGGAGGCCGCCGCCACGGCAAAATCGAGTGCCTCGGCGAAGGCCTGCCCGCGCGACAGGCACCAGGTCAAGGTTCCGCCGAAAGTGTCACCGGCACCGGTCACGTCGACCACCTCGACCGGATAGCCCCGCATGCGAAGAATCGCCTCGCCATTGCTCGCCTCGGCTCCATCGCTTGCCAGGGTACGAACCACCCATGAGATCCTTGCCGCCCGCATCCAGTCGCCAATGAGCGACAGATCGTCATGCCCGAAGGCGGTGCGAAAGCCCACCTGGTTGAAGATGACGGCCTCGGCCCCGGACAGATAGGGCAGATCCTCCGCGCTGCAGCCGCCGACATCCAGGTCGAAAATCATGCGGCGCCCATGCTCGCGCAGATCAGCCAGCAATCTTGCCTGCGCAAGCACCTCGCCGCCGATCCGGCAATGCAGCCGGCGAGCGCGGTAGAGCGTCGTATAGAGAAAGCCCGGTGCACGCAGCGCCGCCAGTGTCGCCGCTGGCAGCCACATCGGTTGCTGGCCCATTTCCACAGTCAGCACGATGTGTTCGCCGTCGACCAGGAAGATCAGGTTGCGCGATTCTGGAATGGCCGGATCGGTCAGCATATGCGCCACGCCGACATTATTGGCGCGCAAATCGGCGATCAGGCGCCGCGACAGCGGGCTGTCGTTCAGCAGCGATATGAACTCGGTTGCCCCGCCGAGGGCCGCATGGACGACGGCGGCGTTGGCGATCGAACCGCCGGCTTCGGCCGGCATCTCGGTGACCATGCCCTTGTCGGCGCGGCCCGGCCAGCGGTCGGCGGTGTAGTATTCGTCAAGCGCCAGATCGCCGATGAAGAAGGCGGTCATGCAAGCGTTCCCTGGTTGCCGTCCGCTCGGACCAGAAGCGCCCCGCCCTCGACCGGAATCCAGGGGCTGGCGCCAAGTCCGCAGACCGCCATCCAGAAATAGGGCGTCGGGCGTGTCAGGCCCCGGCAGGCATCGTGCCAGACACCTCGATCCATCACCACCGCCTGGCCGGGTGAAATCACGAATGCCTCGATCTCGTCGCGGCGGGGCGCCGCCATGGCGGAAGCCGGAGCTACCGCCAGGACGATCGGTTGATCCGCGCAGAAGATGGCCTCTTCCGTGCCGGGGTGCCGTTCCATTTCCGTGCAATGCCAGGGAGCGGCTCCGCCGCGAGTCATGCCGAGATGGCCGCTGCCGCCGATCAGCGGCTTGTCGGTGAAACCGTCCTGCCAGCCGTCGCCAAGCGTCCAGACGACCTTCCGGTCGCTGCCGCCGACGAGGTCATAGACGGTGCCGAAGCGCGCGAACGCCTCGGCGGTCGCGGGGCGTGCCACGATATGATCCCGCGTCATGCCGCGGCCCGCAGGGAACGTACGGCCCGCATGAAGCGCGCGACATGGTCGGCTTCCATCGCGCCGGTATCCCGGTGATCGCGCTTCAGCCAGCTTCCCACAATCGCGCCATCGGCGACCACCAATTGTTCGGCGGCATTGGCCTCCGTCATCCCGGCGCCAATTAGGAGAGGCACCGTTCCGCCGGTCGCGGCACGGAATCTCGCCACCTTGCTCAGCTCCGTCGGCTCGCCGGTTGCGTTCGAGGTCACGACCAGCGCGTCACAACGGGCGGCACCGATCCGGACATCGTCGGCCTCCGGCCGGCCGGAAAGGACAGGCTTGTATTTGAAACGCACCCCGCCGAGCAGCAGCACCGGAACGGCGGCCCTGCGTGCCGCCAGTTCCGCCGCGAAGGGCGCATCGGCTTGCGGCGGCAGATGGCCCGCAACCGAATCGATCTGGATGAAATCCACGGGATAGCGGCCAGCCAGTGCAAAGGCCGACGCATCGTCGCGCAGCACGTTGACGCCGATCCTGGCACCCAGGCCCAGTCCGCAGATGCGGTCAAGCGCGCGCTCGACATCGTCCGCGTCGCCGAAGTAGTTTTCGATCACCAGCCCATCCACGCCCTCACCGGTCAGGATGCGCGCCTCTTCCTCGGCCTGCGCAAGCTTGGCCTGATGCCCTTCGCCGGCAAGATGCAGCATTGCCAAAATCGGCTTGGGGGTCGTGAAGGTTTCGCCGAAGCGGCTCATCTATGTTCTCCTGCACTTTGCTCGGTGGGGAGCTGCGCCATGTTGCGTCCCCAGCGCGTCGCGAATTTCATCTGGACGGCGGGCGAGTAGACGATCGAAGTTCGTTCGACCAACCGGTCGTTGCCATCCAGCACGTCGCCGCTGGCGCAGAGGTAGCCCGGCACGTCCGGAGCCGTTGCGAACACCTCTTTCAGCTGCTCCGATGGCGGCACGACCGTCAGCAGAAGCTCCGAGCGCATCGGATGCCTGCCATAGTCGCGGCGCAGCACGTCGTAGAGCGACTGCGCCGCGAAATCATAGCTTTCGATGCCGGGATAGAGTTCAAGGCTCAACCACGACTTGTCCACGTTCAGCCAGGTGACGGCCTCGCCATTGGCGAGGCCGCGCGCCCGGACCAGATGCAATTCGCCATCCCTGACCTGATGCTCCAGCGTGCGTGTGACCGGACGCTGGCCTTGCCGGCGAGCCAGCTCGGTGAAGCTGCCGAAGTTCCAGATGCTGTGGCTGACCGGGCGGTGAGAAACGATCGTTCCACGGCCACGGATCTGCCGCACCAATCCCTCCGACACCAGCAGCGACATCGCGTTGCGGACGGTGGTTCGCGCTATGCCGAACTGATCGCGCAGCTGGTTTTCCGATGGGATGGCTTCCCCCTCGGCGATATCCCCGCTCAGGATTGCGGCCCGCAACATTCGATACAGCTGACGGTAGAGCTGTTCCCCCGAATATGTGTCGAGCCGCAGCCGCGACAGGTCGACTTCAGGGCGGCCTGTCTCGACGGAAGGATCGGCGGCGGAGGGATCGTGCGGATCAGATCGCGGCATGGTTCCTCTACTTCTTTGCACCGTTTATGGTGAAGTCCTCGACGCCGGCCTCTTTCAGGCCATAGCGGTCCAGAATCCCGGCATAGGTACCATCTGCCTTCATGGTGTTGAGGGCCGCAAGGATAGCCTCGCGCAATTGCGTATTCGGCTTGGCAAGCGCGATGCCATAGTGGTTGATCTCGCCGACGGCGCCGATCTGATAGAACTTGCCAGGTTCCTGCTTCATCAGGTCGAGCAGTCCTTCCAGCCCGATGATCGAGGCCTGTGCGCGCCCCTGGCGGATCTGCATGATGTGTTCGGCCTGCGTTGGTATCTGGATGACGTTCATCTGGCTGTCGGCCGCACAGGTGCTCTTGCTCAGCTCCTCGGCCCAGGTAACCCAGCTGGTGCCGGTTGCGACCGCGATGGTCTTGCCGCAAAGATCGGCCTCGGTCTTGATCTGGTCCTTCAGGTCGACAGCGGTATAAAAGACATTGCCGGTCTTGAAATAATCGATGAAATCCAGCTGCGTCTGGCGTTGGACCTTGTCGGAGAATGCCGTCATGATCAGGTCCGAACGTCCCGTGACGACCTGTGGAATGAGCTGCGGGAATTCGACGTTCTGGAAATCGGCCTTCAGGCCAAGCCGATCGGCGATGGCCTTTGCCAGATCGATGTCGAAGCCCTTGAGGTCGCTTGAGCCGGCATCGCTATATTCCATCGGCGGGTAGGCAAGGCTGATGGTGACATTGAGCTTGCCGGCGCTGCGCACGGCATCTGGCAGCTTGGCCGCCGCGGCTTCATCGGTCGCGGCCCGGGCCGGGCTGCACACAGCCAAGCCTAGAAGGGCAACAGAGGCAAAGTGCTGAACCAGCGAAAACGGTCGTGTCATTTTTAGTTCTCCCATTGTGAGAATTTGCGCGCCCTGTCTCAGGACAGCACGCGGCTGAGGAATGTTCTGACCCGCGGATCACCGGGGTTGCTCAGAACCTGTTCGGGTTTTCCCATTTCCCGAATCTCGCCATCGATCATCACCAGAACGCGGTCGGCGACCTCGCGGGCAAAGCCGATCTCGTGTGTGACGACAATCATGGTGGTGCCGCCTCTGGCGAGGCCGCGCATCACCTCCAGCACTTCGCCCACCAGTTCGGGGTCGAGCGCGCTGGTCGGTTCGTCGAACAGCATCACCCGGGGCTCCATCGCCAGCGCACGGGCGATGGCGACGCGCTGCTTCTGCCCGCCCGAAAGCTGCGAGGGATAGCTCGACGCCCGGTCGGCCATGCCGACCTGATGCAGGAGTTCCATGGCGCATGCCTCCGCCTCGGCACGGCGCAGGCCACGCACGACCATGGGCCCCTCGATGACATTGCCCAGCACGGTGCGGTGGGCAAAGAGATTGAAGTGCTGGAACACCATCCCCAGCTGGCGTTGCTGGGCGCGCAGGCGGCGGACCGGCAGCTCGTGCAGTACGCCGGCGCGCAGTTCGTAGCCCACGATCGAGCCGTCTATCCAGACATAGCCCGCATTCGGGACCTCGAGGTGGTTGATGCAGCGCAGGAACGTGCTTTTGCCGCTGCCGGACGGGCCGAGGATGCAGACCACCTCGCCATAGCTGACGTCCAGGTCGAGCCCCTTGAGCACCTCATGGGTGCCGAACCGCTTGCGGATGCCGACCGCCTTGACCGCGAGACTCATGCTTCACCCGAAGCAATCGCCTGTCGCGACCGCGTTTTGAACCATTGCCGGCGGCTCCCAGCACTGGCGGCGCTTTGGCCGAAATGGCGTTCCAGATAGAACTGACCGATCGACAAAAGCGTGGTTCCGGCCAGGTACCAGATCGAGCAGACGAAAAGCAGTTCGATGACGGCGCCGTTGATGAAGTAGATCCGCTGCGCGGCGTTCAGCATTTCGCCCATGGCAATGGTCGCGGCGAGCGATGAAAACTTGAGCATGCCGACGGCGCTGTTGCCCAGGACCGGCAGGATCAGCCGCAGGGTCTGCGGCAGGACGATCCGCCGCATCGTCTGGCCAGGGGTCATGCCCAGCGTGTTGGCCGCCTCGATCTGGCCGCGGTCCACGGACCCGATGCCGCCGCGCACGACTTCCGTGAGGTAGGACCCTTCATTGACGCCAAGCCCCAGGACGGCGGCAACAAAAGGGGTCACCACGTCAACCATCCGCTCGTCAACCAGGCCCGGAATGTAAAGACGCGGAAAGACCAGCCCGATGTTGAACCAGATCAGGAGCTGCAGGAGCACCGGCGTGCCGCGAAAGATCCAGACATAAAGCCAGGCGGCGAACCTCAGCGTCGGGTTGGCCGCCGTGCGCATGATGCCGAATCCCAATCCAAGCAGGACGCCCAGGGCCAATGCGCAGGCGGAGATCAACAACGTCCAGCCAAACCCGACGATAATGACGCGGGCGGTGAGGAATTGCCCGACCACATCCCACCGGATCTGCCCCATCGCGAAAGCGCGCACCAGCAGCGCCAGGATCAAGAGCCCGATCGCGCCGCTGATCCAGCGGCCAGGGTGGGCCAACTGGCGTCTCGGGGCCTCGGGGCCTGGCAGGTCCGAGACTTGCAACCATTGGGAGGGTTTTGGCGTGTTCATTCTTTAAATGTCTGGTTAGGTCTACAACTTCGTAGTGGCGGCATTGCCGGCTGTCAAGCGGCTATCAAGGCGCGAAGGCGCGACTGATGCGTCGCCAGCATGGCGTCGACTTCGGACGAGCAGTGTTTTGAGATCGCAGACCTGAAGGCGCGTCGCCTGAGTCCGGGGCGCGCCCGCATTGTTCAAGCCAGGTGCGCGTCAAAAAAGGAATCCAGCGGTCCGCAAAAACGGTGAGCCGCTGGACCGCATGCCGGTGCAGGATGCGCCAAGCCGCGCCGGACCGGAGGCTGGCGCTAAGCGGCAGCCGGCCGATCGATCTCGGCAAGCCTGGGGACCGCCGCGCCGGTCAGCACGATCTGGTCGATTGGTTTGGGCCGGCCGAGGAAATAGCCCTGCGCCTCGTTGCAACCCTCGACTTGCAGGATGCTGAGCTGGACATGGGTCTCGACGCCCTCGGCGAGCACTGGAATGTCGAGGCTGCGCCCCAGTGTCAGCACGGCGCGGATGATCGCCTTGGCCTGCGGGCTGCGCTCGACATCGGCCATGAACGAACGGTCGAGCTTGATCTTGTCGAAAGGGAACGAGCGCAGCGTGTCGAGCGAGGAATAGCCCGTGCCGAAATCGTCGATCGCGATCGTCACGCCCAGCGCCTTGATCTGGCGCAGCACGTGCAGCGTGCGAACCTTGTCGGCGACGATCGTCGATTCCGTCAGTTCGAGTTCGAGGCGCTTCGGCGACAGCCCGGTCTCGACCAGGATCTGGTGTGTGAGCTTGGCGAGGTCGGCGTGGGCGAACTGTGCCGGCGACAGGTTGACCGCGATCTTGTGGCCATTGTCCCAGGACGCCGCCTGGCGGCAAGCGGTGCGCAGCACCCATTCGCCGATCGCCAGGATTGAGCCATTCTCCTCGGCGATCGGGATGAACTCGGCCGGCGGGATCATGCCGTGCACGGGGTGGGTCCAGCGCAGCAGCGCCTCGTAGCCACAGGTGGCGCCGGTCGCGACCGAGCTCTGCACCTGATAGTGCAGCGACAGCTCGCCGCGTTCGATCGCCTGGCGAAGGTCGTTGGCCAGCGCGCGGCGCGCCCGCGCGGTCTCGTCCATGGCCGATTCATAGAAGCAGACGGCCCGCGTCACGTCGTTCTTGGCCCGGTACATGGCCAGGTCCGCATTGCTGACCAGCCTCTCCCGGTCGGCGCCGTCACGCGGATAGACGGCAACGCCGATGCTGGCGCCGGTGACGGTCTCGAAATCGTCGAGCCGCACGGGCTCGAACAACGATTTTTCCAACCGCGAGACCAGGCCGATAAGATCCTTCTGGTCCTTGAAGCGCTTGATGGCGGCAAATTCGTCGCCGCCGAGCCGGGCGACGAACTCGCCGTCGCCGACAAGTTTCGCCAGCCTGCGGGCGATGATCTTGAGCGCCTGGTCGCCGGCCGCGTGTCCCCTGAGGTCGTTGATTTCTTTGAAACGGTCGAGATCGATGACGATGACGGCTGTCATCGCATCCTGATCCTCGCGCGCACGTTTGATCTCATGGTCGAGGCGGTCGTTGAAGGAGACGCGGTTGGCAAGACCGGTAAGCGCGTCGTTGAGGGCGAGATGCTGGAGCCGCTCGAAGCTCTCGAGCCGGCCGCGCTCGTCGATCAGATAGCTGGCGAAGCCGGTGGCGGCGACGATCAGGCCGACAACGGCGACCGCGACGGCCATCGCTTCCAGGATATCGGGATTGGTGCCCGTGGTGATGAAGGAGAGCGGCGTCACCACCACCGCGGCCATTGCCGTGAAATGCAGGCCGACGATCGCCAGCACCAGCAGCCCGATGCCGAGATAGTGCGACCAGCGGTACGGCCGGCGCACCGCCTGGCCGATCGCGGCGGCGGAAAACACCATCGAGATCAGCAGCGACGCGACGACATAGCGGGCGTCCCACTCGACGATGCCGGCCACGTGATAGGCCATCATGCCGGTATAATGCATGGCTGAGATCGCCAATCCGACAAGGCATCCGCCCCATTCCGGCGCCAGGCCGCGGCCTTTGTCCAGAGCAAGGCCGAAGCCCGTCCCGGTTCCGACCATGGCGATGACCAGGGATATCATGGTGAGCGCCGGATCGAAGGTGATCGGCGCACCGGGCTGGTAGGCCAGCATGGCGATGAAATGCGTACACCAGACCGAGGAGCCGGCCGCGACCGCGGCCAGGAACAGCCAGCCCCGCATCTGCACACCAACGGTTTTCCTGGCGCGGTCCAGCAGACCGATCGTCACCCAGCATCCGGTGACGCACATCAGCGCCGCCAGCAGAACGAGCCACAGATTATGCTCCGTGATGATACAGGATATAACGCGCATCAAGGATGGCCCAAGTCCGAGGATACCCGCGACGAAGCGAGCGAGGCTGCCCCGGCACGGTCCTGTGGGCCGGCGCAGCTCCGTCGGGTCTTTTAGCGACGGGGCATGAAAACTTGATTAAATGCGACAGCTAAATGCAGCCTTTGATTGCGGCAAGTTGTTTCCCTGGCCGGTGTTCAGCACCCAGCTACACGCTGGATCAGCAGTCTGGCGCCGCGCCTGCTTGCTCGCTTTGCCGTTCCTGCTAAAAGGCGCTCCGACCATCCGTGATGCCCGGTCAGGGCGTCCGCCATCGACGGAGCAGAAATGTCCAAGGCCAAAGACGTCAAGAAAGTCGTGCTCGCCTATTCCGGCGGCCTCGACACCTCCATCATCCTGAAATGGCTGCAGACCGAACTTGGCGCCGAAGTCGTCACCTTCACCGCCGATCTCGGTCAGGGCGGCGAATTGGAGCCGGCGCGCCGCAAGGCCGAAATGATGGGCATCAAGGATATCCGCGTCGTCGACGTGCGCGAGGAATTCGTGTCCGACTTCGTCTTCCCGATGTTCCGCGCCAACGCCGTCTATGAAGGCACCTATCTGCTCGGAACCTCCATCGCCCGGCCGCTGATTTCCAAGCATCTGGTCGAGATCGCCAGGGAAACCGGCGCCGACGCAATCGCGCACGGCGCCACCGGCAAGGGCAACGACCAGGTCCGTTTCGAGCTTTCGGCTTACGCGCTCAACCCCGACATCAAGGTCATCGCACCCTGGCGCGACTGGTCGTTCAAGTCGCGCACCGATTTGATCAACTTCGCTGAACAGCACCAGATTCCCGTGCCGAAAGACAAGAAGGGCGACGCGCCGTTCTCGGTCGACGCCAATCTTCTGCATTCCTCTTCCGAGGGCAAGGTGCTGGAAGACCCGTGGAGCGAACCGCCGGAATTCGTCCACCAGCGCACCGTTTCGCCGATGGATGCGCCGGACGTCGTCACCGAGATCGAGATCGAGTTCCTGAAGGGCGATCCGATCGCGCTCAACGGCAAGAAGCTGTCACCGGCAACCATGCTGGCGGCGCTCAATGACCTCGGTCGCGACAACGGCATCGGCCGCCTCGACCTCGTCGAGAACCGCTTCGTCGGCATGAAGTCGCGCGGCGTCTACGAGACGCCCGGCGGCACCATACTGATCGCGGCCCACCGCGCCATCGAATCGATCACACTCGACCGCGGTGCCGCGCATCTCAAGGACGAGTTCATGCCGCGCTACGCGGAACTCATCTACAACGGCTTCTGGTTCTCGCCCGAACGCGTCATGCTGCAGGCGATGATCGACAAGAGCCAGGAAGATGTCGAAGGCACGGTGCGGCTGAAGCTCTACAAGGGCAACGTCATGGTCACCGGCCGCAAGTCGAAAAAGACGCTCTATTCGGATGCGCTGGTCACCTTCGAGGACGACCGCGGCGCCTACGACCAGAAGGACGCCGCCGGCTTCATCCGCCTCAACGCGCTGAGGCTGCGCACGCTCGCCGCGCGCAATCGCAACGGCTGATATCCGGGCTCGACGAGAATAGAAAGCCGACGCTGGCGTCGGCTTTCCTTACGACCAAACAAAAGCCCGGCACATGGCCGGGCTCCTGCTGCTGGACGAAGATCGGGTCAGTCGGCGTCGATCGCGGTCGCGATGCGGGCGATGGCCTGCTGGTAGACGCTCGCGGAATTCCAGCCGGCAATGGCGCCCATATTTGCCTGCGCGCTCGCGCCAGCCTGCCAGCCATGCCCCTTGAGGAAGTTGGCGGTGGAGGCCAACGCAGTGGCCTTGTCGCGCAGGTTTCCGCTCCCCACGCCATATTTCAGGACATTCCCGGGCAGGAACTGTGTGTGGCCGATCTCGCCATGCATGGCGCCGACCGACGAGGCGGTCAACGTTCCGCGATCAACCAGCTTCAAGGCCGCAATGGCATGCGGGTGAAAATAGTCCGGACGGCGGCAATCATAGGTCAGCGTCAAAATGGCCGAGATCGTGTTCTGGTTGCCCATGGAGGCACCGAAGCCGGTCTCCATGCCCCAGATGGCGAGCAGCACACCCGGCGATACGCCATAGTTCTGCTCGATCTGGTCGAACAACGCCGCGTTCGACTTCTTCAGCGCACGGCCCTTGGAAATGATCGCCGCCCCGCCACGGCGCTTCATGAAATCATCCACCGAACCGCTGAAAGCCTTATGGATGGCGCGGTCGGCGGCGATCGTCCTTGTCGCGTAGGTCGCGCCAGCAAGAGCCGCCAGACCCCTCGAACCTACACCTTCGGCCTTGGCCTCCGCGGCAAAATCCTGTTTCCAGGCATCGAAGCCGGCGCCGCTCTTGCCACAGCTTGGCGCCGCCTGCGCGGTCGTCGCAAGCCCAAGCACAGCCACCACCGCGGCCGCTAAAATCCTACTTTTGGCAAGAAATGCCATGCTGTTCTCCTGGTTGCCTGATTCACGTCCCAGTTGCGAATTTGCCAGCGAAACGCACATTTGTCACCGTCCGCGGCGCCGTGCTGGCGAATGCCGGGGAATTTGCCTACGATCAAGTATTTATTGTGGCGAACGCGGCCGAGACCTGGCTGATCCACCTGCCGTGTTGCTGATTGGCGTCACCGTAGGGAACGACGCATGAAGGCCCGCGTTTTCGAAGCGACACCTCCCCGCACGCCGAGACCGAGATGAAACTCTTCGACTGCCCGCAATGCGGCCACCGCCTGTACTTCGAGAACGCCCGGTGTCTGAACTGCTCCAGCCGCGTGCTCTACGACCCCGAACAGGCGCGCTTTGTCCTGTCCGGCGTCGACGGCATCATCCAATGCACCAATGCCGATGAATGCGCCTGCAACTGGATGGCCGAGCCGGGGCGGGTTTTCTGCCGTGCCTGCGCGCTGAACCAGTTGATCCCCGATCTCTCCGTCGACGGCAACCGCCGCCGCTGGATCCGGGTCGAGGCGGCGAAGAAGCGTGCCGTCTATTCGCTGCTCGCCTTCGGCCTGCCGGTCGCGCCCAAGCATGCGCCCGCCGAGGAGGTGGGCCTGGCTTTCGACTTCCTTGCCGATCCGATCGGCTGCGGCCCCGGCGGCGAACGCATCCTGACCGGCCACGACAATGGCCTGATCACGCTCAACGTCGCCGAGGCGGATTCGGCCGAGCGCGAGAAGCGCCGTGTCGAGATGGGCGAGAACTACCGCACGCTGCTCGGCCATTTCCGGCACGAACTCGGCCATTACTACTGGGACCGCCTGATCCGCGACGATCCGCGAAGGCTGGAAGCCTTCCGCGCCCTGTTCGGCGACGAGCGCGCCGACTACGAACAGGCGCTGAAGACTTACTACGCCAATGGTGCCGCGCCCGACTGGCAGCAAGATCACATCTCGGCCTATGCGACCTCGCATCCGTGGGAGGACTGGGCCGAGACATGGGCCCACCATCTGCACATCACCGACACGCTGGAGATGGTCCATGCGCTGAACTTCCCGCTTGGGCGGCTGGAGACGGTGGAGGCCAACGACTTGCCGCGGGGCGACACCGGCGGCCGGCTGCAGGCAGCCCCTTCCGAGCCTGCGAACAGACCCGAGCCTTTCGACAAGATCCTCGCCCGCTGGCTGGTGCTGTCGGAAGCCTCCAATTCGATCAACCGCTGCATGGGTCTGCCGGATCTCTACCCCTTCGTCATTTCGGACGTCACGGCTCGAAAACTGGCCTTCGTTCACGACCTTCTGACCGGTTTGCCGAAAGACGCGGGAACAAATCGTGAGTTGGCAACGGCGCTTTAGCCGGAACGCATGCGCCGCTGCGCCGTTTTCACCGCCGAGGGACCATGAAAACGGAGAGAACCCATGAAATCCCTGTTGTTTCCCGCGGTCGCCGGCATGTTGGCCGTGATGTCGGGTGCCGCGCTTGCCGACACAGCCGTCTCGGCCGTCACCGATCTCAATGTGCGCGCCGGCCCCGGCCCGCAATATCCAGTCATCGGCGTGCTCGCCGCTGGCCAGTCGGCAACGCTCAATGGCTGCATCGAGAACAGCAAATGGTGCACCATTGCCGAAGCGGGCGGCCAGGGCTGGGTCTATTCCGACTATGTGACGGCCGATTTCGGCGGCAGCCGGGTGGTGCTGACGCAGCGGCCGCACGGTTCCAGCGTCGCGATCGTCTCGCCGCCGGAAGACATCGGCAACTACTCGAATGATTATACCGGCGCGATCATCTCCAGCGATCCGGTCGTGGGCGACTTTCCCGCGCCTCCGGCTGAAATCCGGACTTACGTCGATACCCACCGCGTCGACCCGGTCTATCTCGACGGCGAGGTGGTGACTGGCGCGACTTTGCCCGACACCGTCGAGCTGCGCACGATCCCGGACTATAAATATCGCTATGTCTATGTGAACGGTCAGCAGGCGCTGATCGACCCGCAGACACGGCGCATCATGTACGTGATGCGTTGACATAGGCTTTCTCAAGCGGCCGCGACAACACCGCCGCTCGAGCATGCAGGGCCAGTCGATGTTTCTGGCGCGCGCCTGGATGGGAAGTGCAGGCGCGCGCCGCTCCTTTGCGAAATCGATTCCGGTCTTCAGGCCCATCGGCTAGATCAGCAGGTGATGGATTCGGCAAAGGAACCGTCGTGATATCTGACCCTGCCGCCTTCGAACGTTACCGGCATTCGCCAAACCACAAAACCACCTTGTGGCGACTGTTTTTCGGGACAGGGATCGTCGTCCTGTTCTGGGTGATATCAACCGCGATCGTGTTGGTTGGCGGGACCTATGCCTTGTTCACCTGGCAGGCTTCGAAGGGCGGGGCCGCGCCTGCCGGCGGGATGCAGGGTTTCCTCGCCTCGCCCATCGGCATCCTCGGCGCGCTTGGCTCCTTCGCCGGAATCTGGATCGGCCTGTGGATCGCGATGCGCTGGGTCCATGGCGAACCCTTGTCGGCACTTCTTGGCAACAGCCGGCGTGTTTGCCGGCCGGATTTCCTCAAAGGGCTGGTCGCGGTGCTGATCACCTCGCTTATATCCGAAATCCTGCTCTACCTCCTGGATCCCGGGATCGCGCGCGGCACGATTAGCCTGTCGTCCTGGTTGCTGTTCCTGATCCCGATCGTCGCGCTCACCTTGCTGCAGACATCGTCGGAAGAGGTGCTGTTTCGCGGCTACCTGCTGCGCGGTCTGGCCTACCGCTTCAGAAGCCCGTTCATCTGGGCGCTGCTGCCCGGCCTGCTGTTCACCGCGCTGCACTGGAGCACGAATTCATCCGCCGCCATCAACGCCTGCGTACTGGCCTCGATCGCCGCTTTCGCGCTGCTGCTGACGCTCGTGGTCTATGCCACCGGCAATCTGGGTGCCGCGCTTGGCGCCCATCTCGGCAACAATCTGACCGGCTTCCTGCTGATCTCGCATCAGGAAAGCTACAATTCCTTCGCCCTGTTCACCGCCACGCCGCTCGAAGGGCCGGGCTGGACAACGACGGACGCGGTTCTCATCGCCATGATCGGCATCGTCTGCAGCCTGCTGACGATTGTGCTGCTGCTTCATCCCCGCTCTCTGCTCAGGGTTGCTGCTGACACAGCCGAGCCAGCCAGCTGACACGGGCAGATGAAAATCATCTCGCAGGGCCGCCATACGCCTTGCTGCCCGGCCCTTGTCTTGACTCTTGCGCCGATTTCCTGTCTACACGCCTCGAATTCCGCGACGAGTATCCCTCCGAGCAAGCCGACCAGGACGCCGAAACCTCTTAGGAGGCCAAGTGCTGTAAACAGATCCTGGAGGCCAACACCCGGCAGCGCTGTGCGCCCCCGGGTGCTTTTTGGTTTTGGGCTTTTGCTTTTGCTTGGACTGGGTTTTGCTTGGAGACGGGGCGCGGACGCATTACCTCTCGGGCACCATCCGGGTGTCAGGGAAAAGGACAAAGAATGTTTGAATCGCTGCAGGAGCGCCTTGGCTCCATCCTGAACGGCCTGACCGGCCGCGGCGCGCTGTCGGAGGCCGATGTCTCGGCGGCACTTCGCGAGGTGCGCCGTGCGCTGCTCGAGGCCGACGTCGCGCTGGAAGTGGTGCGTTCCTTCACCGACAAGGTGCGCGAGAAGGCCGTCGGCGCCGCGGTGCTGAAGTCGATCAAGCCCGGCCAGATGGTCGTCAAGATCGTCCATGACGAACTGGTCGACATGCTCGGCGCCGAAGGCGTCGCCATCGATCTCAATGCGCCGGCGCCCGTCGTCGTCATGATGGTCGGCCTGCAGGGCTCCGGCAAGACGACCACTTCGGCCAAGATCGCCAAGCGGCTGACCGAGCGTCAGAACAAGAAGGTCCTGATGGCCTCGCTCGACACGCGGCGTCCCGCCGCGCAGGAGCAGCTGCGCCAGCTCGGCGAGCAGACCAAGGTGGCGACGCTGCCGATCATTGCCGGGCAGAGCCCGGTCGACATCGCCAGGCGCGCCGTGCAGGCGGCCAAGCTCGGCGGCCATGACGTCGTCATTCTCGACACCGCCGGCCGCACCCATATCGACGAGCCGCTGATGGTCGAGATGGCCGACATCAAGAAGGTGTCGAACCCGCACGAGATCCTGCTGGTCGCGGACTCGCTGACCGGCCAGGACGCCGTCAACCTGGCGAAGAGCTTCGACGAGCGCGTCGGCATCACCGGCCTCGTGCTGACCCGCATGGACGGCGACGGCCGTGGCGGTGCGGCCCTTTCGATGCGCGCCGTCACCGGCAAGCCGATCAAGCTGATCGGCACCGGCGAGAAGATGGACGGGCTGGAGGAATTCCACCCCAAGCGCATCGCCGACCGCATCCTGGGCATGGGCGATATCGTCAGCCTCGTCGAGAAGGCCGCCGAGAACATCGATGCCGAACAAGCGGCGGCGATGGCCAGGAAGATGCAGTCGGGCAAGTTCGACCTGAACGACCTGGCCCAGCAGCTTCAGCAGATGTCGAAGATGGGCGGCATGGGCGGCATCATGGGCATGATGCCCGGCATGGGCAAGATGAAGGACCAGATGGCCGCCGCCGGCCTCGACGACAAGATGTTCGGCCGCCAGCTCGCCATCATCTCCTCGATGACCAAGGCCGAGCGCGCCAACCCCGACATTCTCAAGCACTCGCGCAAGAAGCGCATCGCCGCCGGCTCCGGCACCGACGCGGCAGAGATCAACAAGCTCCTGAAGATGCATCGCGGCATGGCCGACATGATGAAGGCGATGGGCGGCAAGGGCAAAGGCGGCGGCCTGATGCGCGGCATGATGGGCGGTCTCGCCTCCAAGATGGGACTTGGTGGTTTGGGGGGCGGCATGATGCCCGGTGGAATGGGCGGCATGCCCGACCTGTCGAAGATGGATCCCAAGCAGCTCGAAGCGTTGCAGAAGCAGGCGCAGGCCGCCGGTCTCGGCGGCATGAAGGGCTTGCCCGGCGGCCTCCCCGGCGGTGGCCTGCCCGGCCTGCCTGGTGGCATGAAGCTGCCGGGCCTGGGTGGCGGCGGGCTGCCCGGCCTTGGCAAGAAGAAGTGAGGGGCGCGCTGTGAACGAGGAAAAAGACATGGCGGACGCCCGCATTGTCCTGGCCGGCTACCGCGCTTCGATCGACAATATCGATGCCGCGCTCATCCATATGCTGGCCGAGCGCTTCCGCTGCACCAAGGCGGTCGGCGTCCTGAAGGCGGAGCATGGCCTGCCGCCGGCCGATCCGGCACGCGAGCAGCAGCAGATAGCCCGTCTTCGCCAGCTGGCCAAGGACTCGCATCTCGATCCGGACTTCGCCGAGAAATTCCTCAACTTCGTCGTCCGCGAAGTGATCCGGCACCACGAACAGATCGCCGCTGCCAACGGCGTGACGAAAACGGGTTGAGATCAACCCAACACATCAACGAAATCAGAGCTTTAGGAGAAAAGAAATGGCACTGAAGATCAGACTGGCCCGTGCGGGCTCGAAGAAGCGTCCTTACTACCACGTCGTCGTCGCCGACGCCCGTTCGCCGCGCGACGGCCGTTTCATCGAGTCGCTCGGCTCGTGGAACCCGCTGCTGCCGAAGGACGGCGAACGCGTCAAGGTCGACGCCGACCGCGTCAAGCACTGGCTGTCGCACGGCGCCCAGCCGACCGACCGCGTGCTGCGCTTCCTCGACGAAGCCGGTCTTGCCAAGCGCGACGCCCGCTCCAACCCGAAGAAGGCCGAGCCGGGCAAGAAGGCCCAGGAACGCGCGGCACTTCTGAAGAAGGCGCAGGACGACGCCGCTGCCGCTGTTGCGGCCGCAGCCGCCGCGCCGGCGGAAGAGGCCGCCACGGCGGAGTAATCGCTTCGCATCCCTAGCGGATACGAGAACGGCGGGCCTATGCCCGCCGTTCTGCTGTCCGCGGTCCCAAGAGCGCTCAATAGCCGCTCGGGCAGCGGTCGATGTAGACCCGCCCATGGCGATCGCGGTACCGGCACTGGCCGCTTTCGCTGGCATGGCCGATCAGGGCGCCCGCCACGGCGCCGACAGCACCGCCCACGACAGCGCCCTGGACCGGATCCCCGGCAACGGCCGCGCCAACCGCGGCACCGCCAAGGCCGCCCACGGCCGCGCCTTTTTCCGTCTGCGAACATGCACCGAGCGCCGTCGCCAACACCAGAACAGTCAAGATCTTCTTCATTTTCGCTCCTCTCACACGCGGGTCGCCGTCTCGCCGCCAAGCCCTTAACTCTCAGACGGCTAATTTGATCCGAAAAGATCGAAGATCGAGCACCGCGTGCTCGGACAAGCAGCGGCGTCCCACGCCGCTCATGCCTCGGTGTTGCGTTTCAAATTGGCGAGACCTGCCTCGAAATCCCTGCCGATCAGCGTGTCGAAATTCATGAACAGGCCCATCAGCTTGGCGATGAAGGGCCGGCTGCCGCGCATCGCCCAACTGACGGCGGTGTTCTCGCCTGAGGGCACAAAGGTGAAGTCGACCGTGTTGTTGGCGCGGAACGGCTTCTCGAAATCGAGCTTGAGCGAAACCAGCGAGGACGGAACGGAAGTGACGATCTCCATGCGGCCCTTGCCGGCCTTGCCATTGCCTTCCCAGGCATAGACGGCACCCTTGCCGCTTGCCGCGCCGGAGAGCGTCCGCTTCATATCCGGGTCGATCTTTTCATAGGGCGACCATGTCGGCCAGCGGCTGAAATCGTTGATCAGCGGGAAGATCGCTTCCGGCGGGGCCTTGATGGTGGCCGTGCGGGTGGTGACGAAATCATTCGGCCGTGTCGCGGCGTAGATGAGAACGGCGGCAGTGATGATGACCAGGATGATGAGGATGGTGCTGAACATTTTTCTCTCCTCCGGAATTATCGGCTGAACGGGATCAGCGTGCGTACCCGGGGGTCGCGCAGATAGAGGCCGCCCCACAGGATGATGCCGAGATAGACGCCGAACAGCGTGTGCGAGAACAAAGGGTTGTCGACACGTACGTTGGTGGCGATGGCGCCGCCCATATAGGCGGTGAGCAGGATGGCGCCGAGCACCGAGGTGCGCGGCCATGCGTAGAGCGCCGTCGAGACCAGGCCGATGGCGCCAAGCATGCGCGCGAGATTCGGATCGGCCGGCCAGCCGAGCGGCACCATCGACTGGGTCACCACGTCGAGCGGCGGCAGCTTGATGGCGCCGTCGAAGATCATGAACAGGACGATGAGGCCGCTGAACACGCGACCGGTCCACAAGGCGCCGGACGAGACGGGCGCGGCTTCGGAAATGTTCATTGGTTCTTTCCTCCGGTTGGTTTGAGTCCTTTTGCGGGGTCGAACCAAGGACGCGGCACTGGGCGGCAATCCTACAGGGTCCTGGAGTCTTTTTGATCCGTTCGGTCGCGGGCGGCAAGCTGGACCGGATATTAGGAGAAGTAGAACTTCTCGGCGGGGATCATCTTCGGCGGCGTCTCGCCAAGCGCCTCGAACACCGAGATTTCGCAGACGCGGCACAGGCCGTCGAGGGCAAGGTCGTTGGCTTCGGTGCCGAACGGATCCTCGAGTTCTTCCGAAAGCGCGTCGAGACCGAAGAAGGTGTAGGCGATCAGCGCCGTGAACAGCGGCGTTGCCCAGCCGGCGGTCGAGATCAGGCCGATGGGTAGGAGCAGGCAGACGATGTAGGCCGTGCGGTGCACCAGCAGCGTATAGGCGAAGGGCAATGGCGTGCCGGCGATCCGCTCGCAGCCGGCCTGGATGGCCGATATCGACGCCAGCCTTTCATCCAGGATGCGGAAGCCGATCGCGTCGAGGTCACCGCCCCGGCGCTGGGTATTGGCGCGCCGGCCCATGCGCCTGACCATCTCGTCCGCCGGATTGGCGAAGCTTGCGGCCCGCTCCGCCTCGGCATCGATGAAGGCGCTGGCGTCTTTCACGCTGTCGATCTTGCGCAACTGTCCGCGCAGGAAGTGACAGAAGGCCAGCGCCTCCATCAGCAGGGCGCGCTGCTCGACCTGGTCGGGAATGAGGCTGGTGGTGGCGCGGGCCAGATTGCGGATTTCGAAGACCAGCGCGCCCCACAGCTTGCGCGCCTCCCACCAGCGGTCATAGGCGGCATTGTTGCGGAACGAAAGGTAGATCGACAAGGTCACGCCCACCAACCCGAAAGGCGCGATGCTGAAGGCGCCGAGGTCGAGGTGAAACTGGCGCGCCACGACCAGAATGACCGCCGAATAAAGCGCGAAGCCAAGGATCTGCGGCAGGATGCGCGGCACCACGGAGCCGCGCATGACGAAGAACAGCTGCAGAAAGGTGGGGCGCGGGCGAACGATCATCGAAGGGCCTTTCACGGACCGGCGTCGGCCCTCAACTCCTGTATTGTGCGATCGGACAGATGCGCAAGCCCGGCCGCCAGCGACATCGCGATGTCGCGCGGTGTGCGGACTATCGGCATGCGGCAGTTGCGGATATTGAGGAAATGCGCGGCGGTGAGGCATCCCTGTTCAGGCGAGAAAAATGACCGGCGAGACCGATCTGAAAAAGCTGCTGGCATCGATGACGCCGGAATTGCTCGATGGCACCTATGTCTTCGCGACGCTGGCGCCCGGCGTTCTCCAGCCGGAAGGCCTCGATCCGGTCATGATGTTTCGCGAGCGCGAGGGCACGACGCTGATTGTAACTGGGGATGCGGCGAGCGCCGCAGGGCTGGCCGCTTCATTCCGCTGCCGGATGATCACGCTGAGCATCCATTCCTCGCTGGAAGCAGTCGGCTTCCTCGCCGCCATCACCGCGCGGCTCGCCGACGCCGCCATGGGCGTCAATCCGGTCTCGGGCTTTTATCACGACCACCTGTTCGTCCCCACGGACCGAGCGCAGGAGGCGCTGACGTTGCTGCGACAACTGGCCAAGGACAACGCAGGCTGAAATCAGCGCCTGCGAACATAAAGGATATCGGGCAGGCCTTCCTCGTTGGTCGAGCCGTCGCCGAATGCTTCGGCACGGAACCCATGGCGGTCGTAGAAACGCCGGGCACCGATGTTGGCTTGGAAGCAATGGAGTTTCCCGACCGGCAAAGTAGCGGTCGCGTCGACCAGCAACCGGCTGCCTATGCCTTGCCCCGTCCAGGCCGGTCCAAGGTAGAGTTGTTCCACCCATTCGCCGCCGACGGCGATGAAGCCGACAATCTCGCTGCCGGCTTCGGCGACCGTCACCTGCTGCCGTGGCAGCACGATGTCGCGGATGAAGAAAAGGTCTTCCTCCGGCGTGTGCAGCACCGGCATCCAGTCGAAAGCGTTGAGCGAGGCGCGCATCATGGTCGCGATGGCGGCGGCATCCGAACCGATGGCCGGGCGCAGAGTGATTTTGGTGCGATCGTTCATAGGTCGGCGCTGCCCCTCATCCGCCCTTCGGGCACCTTCTCCCCGTATAGTGACGGGGAGAAGGACCAACGGCCGAAGGCCGAGCCCGCGACGGCGGGCCGCCGGTCGTCCGGCGCGCCCGTGCAGGGCCCGCTGCGGCAGCGGCGGAACGGCCCGTGAGCGCTAGGTGGACAGCCGTCAGGCCGCCTTCTGCTTCGGCTGGATCAGGCCGCGCTCGATCAGCAATTCTGCGATCTGCACGGCGTTCAGCGCCGCGCCCTTGCGCAGATTGTCGGAGACAACCCACATCGACAGCCCGTTGTCGACGGTCGAATCCTCGCGGATGCGCGAGATGAAGGTGGCGTCCTCGCCGGCCGATTCGAGCGGCGTGATGTAGCCGCCGTCCTCGCGCTTGTCCAAAACCTGGCAGCCGGGGGCATCGCGCAGGATGTCGCGTGCCTCGTCGGCGGTGATCGGCTTTTCGAACTCGATATTGACCGCTTCCGAATGGCCGATGAACACCGGCACGCGCACGCAGGTCGCCGTCAGCTTGATCTTGGGGTCGAGCATCTTCTTGGTCTCGGCGACCATCTTCCACTCTTCCTTGGTGAAGCCGTCGTCGAGGAAGACGTCGATATGCGGGATGACGTTGAAGGCGATGCGCTTGGTGAACTTCTTGACGTCGACCTGATCGGCGACGAACACCGCACGGGTCTGGGTAAAGAGCTCGTCCATGCCTTCCTTGCCCGCGCCTGACACCGACTGGTAGGTGGCGACGACGACGCGCTTGATGGTCGCGACATCATGCAGCGGCTTCAGCGCCACGACCAATTGCGCCGTCGAGCAGTTCGGGTTGGCGATGATGTTCTTGCGTGTGAACAGCGAGATCGCGTCGGGATTCACTTCCGGCACGATGAGCGGCACATCCTGGTCGTAGCGGAAGGCCGAGGAATTATCGATGACCACGCAGCCCTGCTTGCCGATCTTCGGCGACCATTCCTTGGAGACGTTGCCGCCGGCCGACATGATGCAGATGTCGGTGTCGGAAAAATCATACTGATCGAGCGGCCTGACCTTCAGCGTGCGGTCGCCGAACGACACTTCCGTGCCCATGCTGCGCCGCGAGGCCAGCGCCACCACTTCGCTCACCGGAAAGCCGCGCTCTTCCAGTATGTTGAGCATTTCCCGGCCCACATTGCCCGTGGCGCCGACGACTGCAACCTTGAAACTCATCGAAATCTCCTGTCCCTCTCCGCTTGGTTGTTGGAGAAACCCGCCGGCCGATGCGGGTTCCGTCCCCCGGGCCGAACCCGGGAGAGGGTGGTTAGGCCAAGGGAATCACACCGTTTTGGTGGTGGTTTTGGTGGTTTTCTTGGCCAAGAATAGGGTTTTGCCGGAACGAGGCGACGCGCCGACGCGCCCGGCCCAATGGTTTACATTGTGGCAGGGGGCATCGAATGCAAGAGGAGCCATCGAGAGGCCGCGCATCGAAAAACGATCCCGTTCGAAGCGGGCTTTTACGCGGTTTGCGGCAGGAGTCAATTGGTCGCGCGGCGCTGCTCTTCCCTTCCCCCTTGTGGGGGAAGGTGGCCGAGCAAAGCTCGGTCGGATGAGGGGTGCTCCAGCTTGGCACCGACGGCGATCCTTCCAGCACCCCTCATCCGCCTCGGCGCTACGCGCCGATCCACCTTCTCCCACAGGGGGAGAAGGGAAAGCGCCACCTCTTGCCCTGTACAAGAGCGGCGCCAGGAAGTACGAACGGCCAAGATTGTTTTGGCTGGCGCTGCGCCAGCCCCGGTATGTGCTCCATGATGAGCGCGGAACCCTGAATTCCGAAAGAACGAGATGTCCAACTTCGAAGGTATCGTTCCTGCGCTAGCACAAGCGCTGGAAAAACGCGGCTATGCCGAGCTGACGCCGGTGCAAAAGGCGGTGCTGGAGCTCGGCCAGGCTGACGCACTGGTGTCGGCGCAGACCGGCTCGGGCAAGACCGTGGCCTTCGGCCTCGCCATGGCGCCGACGCTTCTCGATGGCGCCGAACGCTTTTCCGGTGCCGCCGCGCCGCTGGCATTGGCAGTGGCGCCGACGCGCGAACTGGCGCTGCAGGTGACGCGCGAACTGGAATGGCTCTACGAGCTGACCGGAGCCACCGTGGCGTCCTGCGTCGGCGGCATGGACATGCGCACCGAGCGGCGCGCGCTGGAGCGTGGCGCCCACATCGTCGTCGGCACGCCTGGACGCCTGCGCGACCACATCACCCGCAATTCGCTCGACATGTCGGCACTGAAGGCCGTTGTGCTCGACGAGGCCGACGAGATGCTCGACCTCGGCTTTCGCGAGGATCTCGAATTCATCCTCGACGCCGCGCCCACCGATCGCCGCACCCTGATGTTCTCGGCCACCGTGCCGCGCTCCATCGCGACGCTCGCCCAGGGCTACCAGCGCGATGCCGTGCGCATCTCGGCCGCTGGCGAGGAGAAGCAGCACCTCGACATCGAATACCGGGCGCTCAACGTCGCCCAGGCCGACCGCGAGAACGCCATTATCAACGTGCTGCGCTATTACGAAGCCAAGAACGCGCTGGTGTTCTGCAACACGCGCGCCGCGGTCAACCATCTCACCGCGCGCTTCAACAATCGCAATTTCTCCGTCGTCGCGCTTTCGGGCGAGCTCAGCCAGAACGAACGCAGCCATGCCTTGCAGGCGATGCGCGACGGCCGCGCCAAAGTCTGCATCGCCACCGACGTGGCGGCACGCGGCATCGACCTGCCCAACCTCGAACTGGTGATCCATGCCGACCTGCCGACCAACCCCGAAACACTGCTGCACCGCAGCGGCCGCACCGGGCGCGCCGGGCGCAAGGGCGTCAGCGCGCTGATCGTGCCCAACAGCGCCCGCAGGCGCACCGAACGGCTGCTGCAGAGTGCCAAGCTGACAGCGACATGGGCAAGCCCGCCCTCGGCCGACGACGTCATGCGGCGCGACGACGAGCGCATCCTGGCCGATCCGGCCTTCGACGAACCGGTGAAGGAGGACGAACGCGCTTTCATCGACGCGCTTCTCTCCAAGCACGGCGCCGAGCAGGTGGCGGCCGCTTTCGTGCGCCAGTGCCGTTCCAGCCGCTCGGCGCCCGAGGATCTCATGGATGTCGCGCCCTTCACGCCTTCAGGCGAAAAATTCGCCCGCCGCGAGGAGGCGCCCAGCCGCCGCGATGATTTCGGCGCCAGCGTCTGGTTTTCGCTGTCGGTCGGGCGCCGGCAGAATGCCGAGCCGCGCTGGCTGATCCCGATGCTGTGCCGCGCCGGCAGCATCTCCAAGCGCGAGATTGGCGCCATCAAGATGCAGCCGGAGGAAACCTTCGTGCAGATCGCCGCCGACTGGGCCGACCGCTTTCTCGCCGCGATCGGTCCGGACCGCAAATTGCAGGGCAACATCGCGGTCAAGCGGCTCGAGGGCACGCCGGACCTGTCGCGGGCCGGCTATCAGCCGCCAAGCCCGGACAAGAAACCGCATCGCGGCAAGGCGCCGTTCGACCCGAGCGCACCGAAGCGCAAATTCGAGAAGCGTGCACCGGCTTCAGCCGATCAGCGCCCGGCAACCGCGCATGAGGCAAAGCCGTGGGCGAAAAAGCCCGGCAAGCCGAAATTCGAAAATGCCGGTGCTCCAAAGCACAAGACGAAGAAACGCCCTTCATAGGACAGGCTGGCACGATCTGCGCGCCTAGAGCAATCCAGGAGAAGTGCGTAGCGGTTTTCCGTCTGGAATTGTTCAAAAACAGAGAGTTAGCGAGGGTCAGCGATCGCCTCAGATGCTGAATCGCTCTGGTGTCCGGCGCGCTGCCTGGCCGCGCTCTCCTTCAGGCCGGCCTTGATGGCGGCCCAGCTTGCCGATGCCGTGTCGGCCGGTGCTGCCTTGCGATGCGCTCCACCAGCGATGATCGCCAGGCGTGATCGTCCGCCATCCTGCGGATCGCGGCGTACCAGCCGGCCTGATCGTTGGAATCGATCGCCGGCATCAGCCCGCCGCTCGCCTCGATCAGCGACGGCGCGGTCGCAGTTTTTTGCGTGCATGTTGCAATCGTGGACAACCTGTAGTAGCAGTTGGCATATTGCTACAGGATTAGGGGGGCAGGGTGTGCGCGGAGCAGTGGTTCATTACGACCAGGATCAAAATTATGGGTACATCAACGGAACCGACGGCAAGCGCTATTTCTTTTCGCGTACCGATCTAAGCCAGGAGATCCCCCTCGTCAGGGGAACGCTCGTCGAGTTCCAGCCGGACGACGGCACGGCCCACAATATAGCCACGGCCGCCTCAATCACACCGTCGTCAAGCACCGGTCCACGGCCAGGCCGACCTGCCGAAAAGGGTTCCACGGGACTGTGGGCCTATTTCGGGCGCACGGTGAGCGTGAACTATTTCAATTTCGATGGACGTGCCCGCCGCAAGGAATTCTGGGCCTTTTGGCTGTGCTTTAATGTTGTGCTGGCGGCGCTTCTTGGCTTCGGGATACTCGTCAATCTGGCCATCAACGGCTTCGGCATCAATGCGGGTAAGAGCTCGATAGGATACCTGCCCGCCCTTATCTTCATGGCGGTATTCGGCCTGTCATGGATTGCGCTGACAGTGCGGCGTCTGCACGACGTCGGCCTGAGCGGCTGGCTTGTCTTGCCCTGCTTCATCCCAATCATCGGTGGAGTGGCCGTGCTGGTCTTGGGGCTAGCGCCGTCTCAGGTCGGTGAAAACCCGTGGGGGCCGGTGCCGGCAGGGGTTGGGGTTTAGAGGCCAGCCCCAAAAGGAAACGAGAATGTTTCTCAGCCGGAGAAACAAGGGTTAACATAGCTGAGATCCGCCGTTCAGCGTCGGAGTTGAAGATTCCGCTTGCATTATAGTCCGCGCACAGATAATCTGTGCACAGATCGATTTATCGATCGGACAAGACGGATGGAGGCAAGATTATGTGGAGCAATGAATACACCGCGATTTCCCCGCTACCGGCTCGCGCCATCTGGAATGCGCTCAAGGCTTTGCATGAAGGCCGCCTGACCTATGAAGGGTCGGATACCTTCGTGCTGCACGGGCCATTCGCCAAAGGCACCCGTGTCTCGGTGACCCCGGTGGGGCAGGACACCTTCGAATCCACCATCGTCGATCTCGTGGAAAACGTCACCTATGCCGACCAAACCTCGTTCGGCGATACGACGCTGCTGTTCCGGCATACGCTGGTGCCGGTCGAAGGCGGCACGCAGGTGACCCACAGGCTCGAAATCTCGGGCCCGTCGGCCGCCGAGGTCGGACCGGAACTCGGGCCGCAGATCAGCGGCGATTTCGACACCTCGATGGCCAGGCTGTTCGAAGAGGCAAAGGAGTTGGCGAACCGTGGCTGACGGACAGGACTTGAATACACGCTTCAAGGGCGGACCTTCGGAGAGCCCCGGCCTGCTGCTCTGGCGAACCACCATGCGCTGGCAGCGCGTCATGACGGCGGCACTGGCGCCGCTCGACCTGACGCATGTCCAGTTCGTGCTCCTGGCCTCGGCCATGTGGCTCGGCCGCGATGGCGAGCCGCCCAACCAGGTGCAACTCGCCGCCCAGGCGGGGACCGAAGTGAAGATGACGTCGGATGTCGTCGCCAGGCTCGAGGCCAAGGGATTGATCGCACGCGAGGCGGACCCCAAGGATTCCCGCGCCAAGGTGATCCGCGTCACTCCAACCGGAGCGGCGGCGGCACAGCGCGCCATCGCCGCCGTAGAGGCCGCCGACGCGGCCTTTTTCGAACCGGTGGACGAGGCGCGGCTCGTCGGCCTGCTGCGGCGGCTGGCCGGCGATATCCGCTGAGGCCGAGCCGCCCGCTTCGGCTAGGCAATTCCAGGAAAAGTGTGAACGGTTTTCCGTCCGGGATTGCGTCAAAACAAAGAGGTAGAGCAGATTGCCGTTTCTGTGAAACGGTGAACTGCTCTAAGCCAGGAACTTGGCGATGATGGCGTCGCCCATCTCGACCGTGCCGACCTCTGTCATGCCTTCGGACATGATGTCCTTCGTCCGCAGACCGGCATCGAGCACGGCGGCGATCGCGCCTTCGAGACGATCGGCCTCCTCGACCATGCCGAATGAATAGCGCAGGCACATGGCGAAGGAGGCGATCATGGCGATCGGGTTGGCGATGCCCTGGCCGGCAATGTCGGGCGCCGAACCGTGTACCGGCTCGTACAGCGCCTTGCGCTTCATGGTCCTGGCATCCGGCGCGCCGAGCGAGGCCGACGGCAGCATGCCGATCGAGCCGGTCAGCATGGCGGCGATGTCGGACAGCATGTCGCCGAACAGATTGTCGGTAACGATGACGTCGAACTGCTTTGGCCAGCGCACCAGCTGCATGCCGCCGGCATCGGCCAGCATGTGGTCGAGCTTGACGTCCGGATAGCGCGCCTTGTGGGTCTGGCTGACGACCTCGTTCCACAGCACGCCCGACTTCATGACGTTGCGCTTTTCCATCGAGGTGACGTGTTTCTTGCGGGTCCGCGCCAATTCGAAGGCGACGCCCGAAATGCGCTCGATCTCGAAAGTATCGTAGACCTGCGTGTCGATGCCGCGCTTCTGGCCGTTGCCGAGATCGATGATCTGCTTGGGCTCGCCGAAATAGACGCCACCGGTCAGCTCGCGCACGATGAGGATGTCGAGGCCTTCGACCACCTCCTGCTTGAGCGAGGAGGAGGCGGCCAGCGCCGGGTAGCAGATGGCGGGGCGCAGATTGGCGAACAGTTCCATGTCCTTGCGCAGCCTCAGCAGGCCGGCTTCGGGGCGCACCTCGTAAGGCACCGCATCCCATTTCGGCCCGCCGACGGCGCCGAATAGCACCGCGTCCGCTGCCATCGCCTTTTCCATGTCGGCATCGGAAATCGCCGCGCCATGCGCGTCGTAGGCGCAGCCGCCGACAAGGCCCTCGTCGGTGACGAAGCCGCTGCCGAGCTTTTCGTTCATGGCCGCGATCAGTTTCTTGACCTCGGCCATCGCCTCGGGGCCGATGCCGTCGCCGGGGAGCAGGAAAAGATGCTTCGTTGCCATGAAAACCGTCCCAGAAAGATTTGAACCGGCGCTTTGCTAAACGCCAAGTGATTGCGGCGCAAGGGGATGACTGGTGCGAAGCACCAATCGCCTTGATCCTTCGCGCCCCCCTCTGGCCTGCCGGCCATCTCCCCCACTTGGGGCGAGATCAGACTTCACGCCGCCTTTCGCAATCTCGAACCTTGCAGGGATGCGCGAGGCGTCGAAACAGCCAATCTCCCCCCAAGCGGGGGAGATGCCCGGCAGGGCAGAGGGGGGCGCTGTCCCGCCGGCGTCTCGCAAGAAACCCGTGGGCGCCTACCGATGCGAAAGGATATTCACCAGCCTGCCGAAGGGATCGCGCACATAGAAGCGCCGAACGCCCCAGGGCTCGTCGGCCGGCCCGTATTCGATGACAAAGCCAGCCTTCTTCATATCGGCAAGCGCCGCGTCCACATCGTCCACCTCGATCGACAGGTCCGGCACCGGCGTGCCGGATCCGCCTTGCGCCATGAAGCTCACCTGCACATGCATCCGCTCCTCGGAGCCATAGGTGGCGATCCAGCCCATGTCCATGAGCAGATCGAGGCCGAGCACGTCATGATAGAAGCGCTTCGCCGCCGCGATATCCTTTGTGGCGATGTTGGTTACGATGCGCCGGACCGCCATCGCTCCGCCCCCTATGCCGTTCGCCGCAGCGCCGTCACCTCGATCTCGATCTTCATTTCAGGCTTGTTGAGCTGGCAGACGATCATCGTCGCCGCCGGCCGGATGTCGCCGAAGGTCTCGCCGAGGATCGGAAAGACCACATCCACGAAGGCCTGGTCGGTGATATAGTAATGCGCCCGCACCACATCAGCCATGTCGAAGCCGCCGTCCTTCAGTGCCTTGCCGATCGTCGCCAGGCAGTTGCGCGTCTGCGCCTCGACCGTTTCCGGCATGGTCATGGTGGCATAGTCGTAGCCGGTCGTCCCGGATACGAAGCACCAGTCGCCCTGCACCACCGCGCGCGAATAGCCGGCAGTCTTTTCGAAAGGCGAGCCGGTGGAGATGAGTTTTCGCATGGAGGACCCCGCAGGTTTGTTCAGGTCATCTTGCAGGCAAGAGGCCGATCCGACCATGGGCCAAGCCGGTCGGAATGTTGTCACCACGTGGCGATACGCAACCTCGGAGATTGGCCAGAGCATCCCCCGCATCGTCATCCTATGGCGAAGCAAGGAGCGGAGCGACGCAGCGCAGACCATAGGATCCGTGCCGTGACATCAAGGCGTTGCCGCGGTTCAGACCCGCTGGGCCCTGTGATCGCGATCACGGCATGGATCCTCGGGTCAAGCCCGAGGATGACGAGCGTGGAGTAGCGAAAAACTAATTCGGCGAGCCCAGCGCCTTGTCCAGCGCTTCCTTCACGTCGGCAGGCCATGTCGTCACCGCCGGCCATGCGTTCGGCTGGCCATTGTCGCCGCGGCGGGCGAAGTAGAGCTTGTGGTTGGCGGGGTCGACCGCCATGAAGCCGTCATTGCCGCCGCAATCATGCGGTACGCAGCCGCTGGCGTAGAAGGCGCCCGAAGCGGTCTTTTCCGTGCCGCCGCCGACCAGCAGGCTGGTCGCCATGTCGGACATATCCTTACCCAGCAGCTTTTCAGCTTCCTTGTAGACGGCCTCATTGTGGAAGGCGTCGATGATGTTGTCGTATTTCGACGGGTCGATATCCTTCCAGTCGGTGCCGGGCTCCGGCATGTAGGTCAGGTTGCCCGATGTGGTCAGCCCCGATGTCGGCGACCATTGCAGCGCCGGCTTCTCATCCCCCGGCAAAAGGTAGGGCACGAAATAGATGGCGTTGTCGGAGACAGCTGCCGGCGGCGCGCCGCATTGGTCCTGCTCGACCGTGGTGGTCTGGATTTTGCCGTCTTTCGGCTTCCAGACGATGAGCTTGGCCGGGCCACATTGATTGCCACCGTCGCCGACATCCACCAGCGCGACGTTGACATCGCCGATCTTGACGATCTTGTCGAAGAAGACGTCGTAGTTGCTGGCGAGCTCCTTGCCGTCGAAAGCCAGCACCTTCTCGCCATACTGTTCCTTCTGGGTGATGGTCAGTTGGCCGCCCTCGAACGGCACCGGCGCCTGCTTGTCGTCGTCGGTAGCGTCGGCGGCGTTCGTTCCCTGGCCGGCGGCCGACTGATCCGTTGCCGGTGCCGGCTGCGCGGCGGGCGTCTGTGTCTGCGCGACCGCGCTGACGGCAGGCGGCAGCAACAAGGCCAGGCCGCAAATGCCGGCAAGAAGCGAACGTGTCATGACTGTCCCTCCCTTCAGTCGCCGCGAACCCGGCCTGGGAGGCCGGGCTATCCGTCCCGGACAGTGCCGCTCAGGCCCAGGGGCGCTGTTCGGCGTTGCGCTTCTCGAACGAAGCGATGGCGCCGGCCTTCTCCATGGTCAGGCCGATGTCGTCGAGCCCATTGAGCATGCAGTGCCGCTTGAACTCGTCGAGGTCGAACTTGACCACGCCGCCGTCGGGACCCCGGATTTCCTTGGCTTCGAGATCGACCGACAGAGTGGCGTTGGAGCCGCGCGAGGCGTCGTCCATCAGCTTCTCCAGGTCCTCGGGGCTGACGGTGATGGGCAGCACGCCGTTCTTGAAGCAGTTGTTGTAGAAGATGTCGGCGAACGAGGTCGAGATGACGCAACGGATGCCGAAATCGAGCAGCGCCCACGGCGCATGCTCGCGGCTCGAACCGCAGCCGAAATTGTCGCCGGCGACGAGGATCTGCGCGTTGCGGTAGGCTGGCTTGTTGAGCACGAAATCCGGGTTTTCCGAACCGTCGTCATTGTAGCGCATTTCGGCGAACAGGCCGGTGCCAAGCCCGGTGCGCTTGATCGTCTTGAGATAATCCTTCGGGATGATCATGTCGGTATCGACATTGACGATCGGCATGGGCGCGGCGACGCCGGTGAGCTTGGTGAATTTTTCCATGGCTTTGGCCCGTGTTTTCGTTGCAAGGGATTTTGTTGAGGTCGGTTTACACAAAGCCGCGGGCAAATAAAAGGCAACTGTTTGTGCGCGCCGGCATTGGGGGTCGCGCAAAAACGGCTTCGAATTCGTGGCCCGGCGGTGCACTCTGGCGCGATGTCGGAAAACTCCCACGTCCTCTACGCCCGTGAAACTGGCCTCGGCGTTGCCGAATTCCGCCGTGTGCTGGTGGACTCCGGCCTCGGCGAGATCCGTCCCGTCGACGACGCACACAGGCTGCAGGCGATGCTGTCGGGTGCCAATCTGGTGCTGACCGCGCGTCTCGACATCGAAGGCAAGCCGCTGATCGGCATGGCCCGCGCCATGACGGACTTCTCCTGGGTTTGTTACATCTCCGATCTCGCCGTCTCGCAAGCCGCGCAAGGGCTTGGCGTCGGCAAGGGCCTGATGGACGAGGCGCGGCGGCAACTCGGCCCCTCCGTCGCCATCAGCCTGGTTTCCGTGCCCGACGCCGCCGGCTTCTACGAGCGCATCGGCATGAAGCGCATGCCGGACGCCTTCTGGTTCTCCCGCGAACGCTGATTTTTCTCCTGTGACCGCATCTGGCCGGCAAAGACGCACGATTTTGCGCTTGACATGCAACCAAATGGTTGCATATTAAAGCCATGAGCATGGATGCCGTCTTTCGCGCCCTGGCCGACCCGACACGCCGGCAATTGCTTGACAGCCTCCATGCCAGGAACGGGCAGACACTGAACGCGCTATGCGCGGAGATGGACATGACACGCCAGGCGGTGACCAAGCATCTGGCGATCCTGGAAGAAGCAAACCTCGTCACCACCATCCGCAAGGGGCGCGAGAAGGAGCACTACCTCAACCCGGTTCCGATCAACGAGATCGCCGAACGCTGGATCGGCAAATTCGAGCGGGGACGGCTGACCGCCCTCAGCGACTTGAAGAAACGCCTTGAAAGGGACGAGCCATGAGCAACGCCTTCGTTTACGTGACCTACATCCGCACCACGCCCGAAAAACTTTGGGAAGCGCTGACCGACCCGGAATTCAACCGGCAGTTCTTCCTCTGCTCCTATCAGGAGAGCGATTGGAAAGTGGGCTCCAGCTGGAAGTTGATCTTTCCCGACGGACGCGTCGCCGACAGTGGCGAGATCCTCGAGATCGACCCGCCGCGGCGCCTCGTCATCAAATGGCGCAATGAATGGATGCCCGAGGTAAAGGAAGACGGCTACACGCGCTGCACCTTCACCATCGAACAGGACGGCGAATTGATGAAGCTTGCCGTCACCCACGAGGCCGATGGGCCGCACAGACTGATCGGGAATGTCGCCAAGGGCTGGCCGCTGGTGCTGGCCAGCCTCAAGAGCCTGCTCGAGACCGGCAAGGGTTTCGAGCGCCCGCCCTCCAAGGCATGAAGGATCATGTCACTACCGAAACAAACTTGTTCGGAGGCTTCCATGATGCACGTTCCCACGGTGCAGAGCATGACCAATGGCGAAACGATCATGGCATCCGCCGAGATAGAAGCGCCTGCGGAACGCATCTTCCGCGCGCTGGTCAGCAGGGAGATCGAGCAATGGTGGGGGTCTGCCGGCACCTACCGGATGGTCCAATGGTCCGCCGACCTTCGCGTCGGCGGCTGCTGGACGGTTGTCGTCCGCACGTCTGACGGCAGCTGCCTGCCGGCGGGCGGCGAATTCCTGGAGATCGAAGCGCCGCGCCGGATCGTGCAGACGCGAGCTTATGCATGGGACCATCCCACGCTTGGCCGGCGGCAAACCACGGTCGCCTGGCTGCTGCAGCCTGTCGCCGCCGGCACGCGGCTCACCATTTGCCATGGCGGTTTTGCCGGCTTGGCGGAAGCCGCTGCCGAGCATGCCGATGGCTGGGCGCGGGTGCTCACTTGGCTGGCGGGATATTTTGACTCGCAAGGGCGTGCGGCTGCTTAAAATAGCGCCCCCCGCAGCGATGCGGTTCTGCCTTGATCTTCACATCGGTCGAGCCACATCACCAGGCATGACAAACCGCAGAACGTTCATAGGCACGGCGGGCTGGGGGATTTCCACGCCATACAAGGATGATTTCCCGCAGTCCGGTTCCCGTCTCGAACGCTATGCCACGCGGCTGCCCATCGTCGAGATCGACACGTCCTTCTACAAGCCACACCGTCGCGAGACCTATGAACGCTGGGCAGGCTCAGTGCCGGAGAATTTTCGCTTTGCCGTGAAGATGCCGAAGACGATAACCCACGAACATCGTCTCGCCGGCTGCGAAACGCTTGCCGATGTCTTTCTCCAGCAGGTCGAAGGCCTCGCCGCAAAGCTGAGCGTGCTATTAGTGCAATTGCCGCCGAGTTTGCCGTTCGAGCCGGACGTCGCGGGCGGTTTCCTCGACATGTTGGAAAAGCGGACCCAGACGAGGCTGGTCTGCGAACCGCGCCATCCCAGCTGGTTCGATGCCGAGGCGGAAGCGCTTCTGGCCGACCGCCGCATCGCGCGTGTCGCCGCCGACCCGGCGCCGGTGCCGGCAGCCGCGGTGCCGGGCGGCTGGCCCGGCCTTGCCTATTTCCGCTGGCATGGCGCGCCGCGCGTCTATTATTCGGACTACGATGCCGAAAGCCTCGCCCGGATCGGCCGACAGGTGCAGGCCGCCGCATCGGGTCCCGAGGTCTGGGGCATCTTCGACAACACGGCCAAGGGACATGCGCTCGGCAACGCTCTCGCTGTCGATGAGATAGTTGCCCCGACTTCAGACTAGGGCGAAGACCTTGGGGCGCCTTGGCAAATCCCGATGATTGTCCCGTGCCTCAGATCACATTCAATTCCCGGAACGCGCGCCCTTCGGCGACACGCTCGTATCCGAACGGCGAGCAATCGATCGTCCGGTAGCCGCCATGGACGATCAATTCGGCCAGCGCCTTGCCGACCGCCGGCGCCTGCTGCAGGCCGTGGCCGGAAAAACCGTTGGCGAAAAGGAAATTGCCGACCTCCGGATGCGGACCGATGACCGCGTTCTGGTCGAGCGTGTTGTAGTCGTAATGCCCAGCCCAGGCGCGGGTCGGCTTGATCGCCTCGAAGGCCGGAATGCGGGTCGCCAGCACCGGCCAGATCACCTCTTCGAACAGCGGCCAGTCGACCTCGAAATCCCCGGGGTTTGCAGGGCCGTCGCCCTCTTCCGACTCGGCGCCGCCGGTGAGATAGACCGAGCCTTCCGGCCTGACATAGATGCCGGAGGGGTCGACCAGCAGCGGCATGTCGGCATATTTCTCACGTGCCTCGAAGACGAAGACATTGCGCTTGCGCGGCTCGACCGGCAGCGCCAGCCCGGCAAGGGCGGCGACCTTGCCGGCATTCGGCCCGGCGGCGTTGACGACAATGCCGGCCTCCAGCGTTTCGCCATTGTCGAGGCTCACGCCGGTAACCTGGTTGCCCTGCCGCACGATGCCGGTGACATCAGCCGTGATGAGATCGATTTTCTTGTCCCGCAGCGCCTTGCGAAACAGCATCAGCATCGCATGCGCGTCGAACCAACCTTCGCCGGTGCGGCCATAGGCGCCCGCGGTGATGCCTTCCGCCGACAGCCAGGGGAAACGACGCGTCAGCTGGCCGGCATCCTCGAAAAGGATGTCGGCGCCTTCGGCGACCTGCGCCTCGTGGTTGGCCTTGAGGATCGGCAGCCCCGCCTCGCCGGCAAGGATGAGATAGCCGCCCTCGCGAAAGCCGATATCGGCATCGGAACCAAAAGTCTCCTTCAGCCGCCGGAACAGCTGCAGCGTGAATTGCGACAGGCGGATGTTTTCGGGAATCGAGAATTGCTGACGGATCGAGGCCATGGATAGCGTCGTCGCGGCATGGGAGAATTGCGGATCGCGTTCGATCAGCGCGATCGAGCCGGAAAACCCTTCCTCACGCAGATAGTAGGCGATCGAGGATCCGACGATGGCCCCGCCGATGATGACGATGTCGTAGCGCACGCTTTATGCCCTTTCCAAGTCGAGCCGCGGATCGAGAAGCTAGGCGGCAGGCAGGATAATCTCGAAGCGCGTGCCGCGCTCGCTGTCAACCAGCCGGATCATACCATCATGCGCTTTCAGGAGGGCCAGCACGATGCCGAGGCCCATGCCGGTGCCACCGGACTCGCGCCGTGTCGTGAAGAACGGCTCGAAGATGCGCGCCCGGTTGCTCGATGAGATGCCGGCGCCGTCGTCGCCGACCAGCAATGTCGCCTTGCCGCCGGCGCTTGCGGCGGTGATCGAAACCAGCGTCGCGCCGTGCCTGGCGGAATTGTCGATGAGATTGCCTAGCACGATTGCCGCGTTTTCGGCCGATATGCGCAAGGTCAGATCGCCGCCCGCCTCGACGCGAACCGCCAGCCTGGTGTCGACAGGAAGCAGCGCCAGCGCCGACCTGACCGAGGTGCTTTCGCCGCTGGGCGCGAGGTTTTCGGCTCGCGCCAGATCGAGCAGGCGCCGGACCAGCAGGTTGAGCCGCCCTGCATCGGTAACGATGTTGTTGGAGAAGCGCCGCCGCTCGGCATCGTCCATCGCCGAGCCGGAATCACGCAGCAGCTCGGCCGCGCCCTGGATCGCCGTCAGCGGCGATTTGAGCTCGTGCGAGACATGGGTGGCGAAGGTCTGGATGCTGTCCGAGCGCGCTTGCAGCTTTTCCGCCATGTCGAGGAAAGCGGCGGAAAGCTCCGCCATTTCGTAGGTGCCGTGATGGTCGAGCGGCCGGATCGCGTCACGCTCGCCGGCGGCGATGCGCTGGGTGCGGTCGATTAGCGCATAGATCGGCCGGCTGACGGCGCGCAGGAACACCAGGCCGATGAGCAGGGTGCCGCCGAGGATGGCGATGGCCGCCAACGTCACCTTGCCGCGCTCGCCATAGAGATGCTTGACGATGTTGTTGGGCGTCCGCGAGACATAGACCACGCCGGCGACATGGCCGTCGACGGCCACGGGCAAAGCGACGAAGACGCGCACCCTGGTGCCGCGGCTGACCGAATAGAGCGGCGGCGCCGGCTGGTCGGAAATGCGCAACCGGAGCGCGCTGGCATAGCGGCCGTCAAGCGCGGCGCGCACCTCCTGGACCTCGGCCAGCGACTGCCCGACCTCGTCGCGCCCGGCGATGACGACGCCCCGGGGATCGAGCAGCCGGAAGCCGGCCAGCGTGGTTTTCTGCGTCGCGTCGAGAATGCCGGACAGGCGCGTGCCGATCGCGGCGAAGGCGGGATCGGCGGTCGCTTGCACAGCCGCCGGCCTTGTCGGAAGCACATAATCCGAAGCGAGATCGAGGCGCGGCTCGATCGGCCGGTATGGCCCGTCGGGATTGGGGTCCCGGCTCGCGCTTCCACCAGCCTGCGGCATCGGCGCGCCGAGCTTGTCCGGTAGAATGCCGGCGTCGCGCACCTCCTGCGCATAGATGGCGGCGATGGCCGCGCCTTGCGCGATCAGCTCCGCCTCGGTCTGGCGGATCAGCTGGTTCTCGTAGAGGCGGAAGAAGAACAGGCCGACCAGCGGCAAGGCCATCACCAGGATCAGGATGGCGACGACGACGGTGGCAAGGCGCGGCCGCCATTTGCGGCCGATCCATTTGCGCGAAGCCGTCAGCCGCATCGGCCGAGCCGGAAGCCGACGCCGTGCACGGTCTCGATGACTTCGGGGCAACCCACCGCCGCCAGCTTGGCGCGGATGTTGCGGATATGGCTGTCGACGGTGCGGTCGGCGACATGGATCTTGCCGGAATAGGCACTGGCCATCACCGCGTCGCGGTGGAGCACATGCGTCGGCCGCGCCAGAAACCCTTTCAGGATCGAGAATTCGATGCCCGTCAGGGCAAGCGGCTTGCCGTCGAAGCTGGCGCTATGACTGGCCGGCGCCAAGGCGAGCTTGCCGTGAGCGAACTCCCTGTCGTCGATCGGTTCGGGCGCCGCCGGGCGGGCGCGGCGCAGGATGACATTGACACGGGCGACCAGCTCGCGCGGGCTGAACGGCTTTGTCACGTAGTCGTCGCCACCCATTTCCAGGCCAAGGATACGGTCTATTTCTTCGTCGCGCGCGGACAGGAACAGCACCGGCACGTCGGAACGCTGCCGCAGCCGCCGGCAGACCTCCAGCCCGTCCATTTCAGGCATGCCGATGTCGAGCACGACGAGGTCGGGCGCGCGCCGCTCGATCGCCTGCAGGGCGGCGGCGCCATCGGCAACCGCAGTCGTCTTCATGCCGGCCTTCTCCAGCGCGAAGCAGATCACTTCGCGGATATGCGGGTCATCGTCGGCGACGAGGATATGATGCGGCATGGATCAGCGGCCCGGCGCGAAGGGTTCGGAAACGGAGGGAATCACAGGTAGGGCCCTGGTGTCGAGATAGAAGAGCAGGCGCCAGTCGCGAAAGCTCCAGGCGCGCCAGTTTTCCAGGGCGCTCCGGTACCATCCCTCGTCGACGCCACGCAGTCTGGCAAGTTCGCGTGTAGCGCCGGCTCCAGCCGTCCTGCCCTGGTGATCGAGGAAACGATCGAGCGCCGGAAACGCGCCCGGGCTGAGCGAGCGCAGGTGCCAGACGTCGAGGGGGACGCCTTGTCCGGTCATTTCTTGTAGGTGGCGATCATTGCCGCGAAATTGATGAAGCAGCAGGCATAAAGCGTCGCCGATAACGTCAGAAGATTGGCGGACGAGAGCCATTCATTGGATTTTCCGAGCGCGATGCGGGCGATGATCAGGGCAAGCCCGGCCGCCACCAGCCCCATCCAGACGAGGCCGCGATAGGCCACAGTACGGCTGCGCCGAGGCGGCCGCCATGGCCCGGCGCGGCGGTGAACAGTGGCGTCATGACCTCTTCCCCAAGGCTTTCGGCCGATTTGCCGGCGGGCATTTGCGGATGAAAGGAATGAGGATCGCCGCAGGCTGCGCGCGTGGCCGCTCGACCAGCCACCAGCCTTCGCTGCGCAGCCGGTAAGGCAGGGACCATGGGAGTTTGACTGGCTTATGCATGCCGCCTGTCTGGCAGGCCGGCGGGGAGGCGGCAGGGCGGATCCGAGGAGGTTTTCGGCAATCGCGTGCAGTTTTCGTGCAGGGGTCGAGGCGACGTTTGTCGTTCGAAAAGCCAAGCAATTGGCTTTTCGTCCGCTGCGCGGTGTGCGCCAGAACGGCGCCGTCAAATGGCGGGGTGCCGAAATCTATGTCTCGGCCACCTTGGCCGGCGAGCCGATCGCCATCGAGGAGACTGAGAATGGCGAATGGGCGATGCGCTTCCATGCCCATCCGCTCGGCTTCATCGACGAAAAGACCATGAAACTGGTTCGCCGCAGCGCCGCGCCACCCCGACCGCTTGGCGCTGCGGCGAACTCATCATGAGGGAGAAAACTGTTACCTATGTATCCGGTTCAAAGTGTTACCCATCTATCGGCTGGACACCGGCAGGGCAATGAGGGGCGGCGCCAACTTCGACGTGGCTGATGCCTGCCTCTCCAGGCTTGCCTCGACCAGCCGCAACCGGCATAGATCGGGCATGACGACCAAACCCTATCGCCCGCGCCGCTCGGTGCTCTACGTCCCGGCCTCCAACGACAAGGCGCTGGCCAAGATCGAGCAGCTTTCCTGCGATGCCGTCATCATCGACCTTGAGGATGCCGTCGCTCCGGCCGACAAGATCGCCGCCCGCGACAGGCTGGCCGGCATTTTCGCCAACCGCCCGTATGCCGACCGGATTGGCCGGCGCCGCGAGATGATCGTGCGCGTCAACGCGCTTTCCAGCGAATGGGGTACCGACGACCTGATGGCCATGGCGAAGGCCGAGCCTGATGGTATTCTGCTGCCCAAGGTCGACACGCCGCGCGACGTGCTCGAGGTTGGCGATGTGCTGGACGACAATTTCGCCCCCGACAGTGTGAAACTATGGGCGATGATCGAAACGCCCAAGGCCATGCTCAATATCGGCGCCATCGCCGAGCTTGGCCGCGATCCCGCCTCGCGGCTGGATTGTTTCGTTGCCGGAACAAACGACCTGATCAAGGATACCGGCGTGCTGGCAACGCCGGACCGCCGCTATCTCATGCCATGGCTGATGCAGATGCTGCTGGCAGCGCGCGCCGGTGGCCTCGACATGCTTGACGGGGTGTTCAACGATTTTCGCGACGCGGAGACCTTCGCTCGGGAATGCGGGGAAGCCGCCGCCATGGGGTTCGACGGCAAGACCTTGATCCACCCGGCGCAGATCGGAGCGGCGAACCGCGCCTTTGCGCCATCCGCCGCGGCGGTGGCCGAGGCCCGCGCGGTGAAGGACGCCTTCGCGCTTGCCGAAAATGCCGGCAAGGGCGTGATCGCGCTGGACGGCAGGATGGTCGAGCGGCTGCATCTGGCGCAGGCCGAAAAACTGCTGGCGAAGGCCGCCGCCATCGGCGCATGATCCGGCTAAGCTGTTCACGACAGGACCTGAACCATGAAACTCTATCGATTTCTGACTGCCCCGGACGACGCCAGCTTCTGCCACAAGGTGACGGCGGCGCTGAACAAGGGCTGGCACCTGTTCGGCTCGCCGACCTACGCCTATGACAAGAAAGCCAAGACGATGCGCTGCGGCCAGGCGGTGGTGAAGGATGTCGACGGTCAGGAGTATGGACCGGACACCAAGCTCAGCGACTGGTAATCGTGCGTGGCGCCGACACAGGCTATGCTGATATTCAGGTCAGGCCGAGTCGAAAATGGTGGTGTCCGAGAACCGGAGCGGAGCGTACTTTCGGGTACGTGGGCACCGGAAGCGCAGGGGACCACCATTTGCAGGCCGGCCTCACCTGAATGTCAGCATAGCCTACTCGGCCGCTTCCTCGATCCGCTCCATATCATCGTCCGACAGGCCGAAATGATGGCCGATCTCGTGGATCAGTACGTGGGTGACGATGTCGCCCAGCGTTTCCTCGTTTTCGGCCCAGTAGTCGAGCATGGCGCGGCGATAGAGCGTGATACGGTTCGGGCCTTCGCCGGTCTGCGGGTTCCAACGCTCGGCGATGCCGCGCCCCTCGAACAGGCCGAGCAGGTCGAACGGCGTTTCCAGCGACAAATCGTCCATGATCTCGTCGGTCGGGAACTCGGCGATCTGGATGACGATCTCACCTGTCAGTTTGCGAAACTCTTCCGGCAGATGGGCATAGGACTCCAGCGCCAGGAACTCCAATTCCTCCATCGAGGGCGAGAACTGGTCGTGCCAGGTACGGGTCTTGTAGATGCGGGCCATGCTTTATCCTTTGATCCCGGCATATAGGCTTTCGGACGGGTCGAGGCAAATCGGCCGGTCGCCACGCCTGTGCCGTGTGGGGCGTAAGGAATAAATTCCTCGTGACTCTGCTTGACTCTTCCGGCCCCCTCTGGAATCTATAGGAACATAACAGGAACAATTGTGAGTGGAAGCTGACCGTCATGGCGACGAACGCCGTGGCGCGGGAGACTGTTTTTGCCCTGCGCCGCCAGATCGCGAAGATCGAGGGAACGCTGCCGGAGCGCCTGCAGGCGCCGGCCGCGGCGCCGCTTGATGCCGACGCCAATGCGATTGCCAAGCCCGATCTCACGCCCGGCGCCGATCTCACCATCGTCCGGCGCGGCAAGGCCGCGGCGTTGCCGGATGCCTTTCTGCCCATTGGTGTCGAGCGCCTCGATGCCGCCCTGAGCGGCGGCCTGCCGAAAGCCGCGCTCAGCGAAATCCATGGCCTGGAAACCCGCGATGCCGGGGCCGTCGCCGGCTTCGCCCTGTCGCTCACCAGCCTGATCCTCAAGCAGGCGCAAGGGCTGCCGGTGCTGTGGATCGGCACCACGGAAATCTTCCGCGAGGCCGGTTTTCCCTATGCCAGGGGGCTGCATGCCTCGTTCGGCATCGAGCCCGGGCAATTGCTGTTTTCCGAGGCGCCAAGGCTTCTCGATGCGCTGTGGGTCGCCGAGGAGGCCGCCCGGATGACGGCGCTCGCCGCCGTCATCCTCGAAATCCGCGGCAATCCGCAGCGGCTGGACCTGACCGCGACGCGCCGGCTGCATGCCAGGGCGATAAGTGCAGGCCGGCCGGTGTTCCTGCTGCGGCAGGCAGCCGAACCCGAACCGACGGCGGCGCCTGTCCGCCTCATCGTCTCGCCGGCGCCGGCCGTGCCGCGCGCCACGGTCGCCGGGCCGCTCGCCGGTTCGATCGGCCGCCCCGCCTTCACCATCAGCATCGGCAAGAGCCGCACGGCCCTGCCTGGACAATTCACACTGGAGTGGAACCCCGATGAACGCGCATTCGAGGAAAGAAGGGGCGAAGAAAGACGGGCCCGGCAATACCGGACAGAGAATCCTGTCCCTGTGGTTTCCCTATCTCGCGGCCGAAAGGATCCTGCGGCAGCGTCTGGGGCGGTCCTGGCGTTCCCGGCCGTCGGCGGATCACCCACCGCTCGTGATCAGCCATCGCCAGGGCAACGCGCAACGCATCTCGGCCCTCGACGAGCGGGCTGAGGCGCTGCACCTGAAGCGTGACATGGGGATTGCCGATGCGCGCGCCATGCATCCGTCGATCGACATCGTCGAAGCCGATCCAGAAGCCGATCGCCGCCTGCTCGAAGGCCTTGCCGACTGGTGCGACCGCTATACCCCGCTGGTGGCGCTGGACGGGGCGGACGGCCTGTTTCTCGACGTCACCGGCTGCACCCATCTGTTCGGCGGCGAACGCGCCATGCTTGACGACATCCTGTCGCGCTTCTTCCATCAGGGTTTCGATGTCCGCGCCGGGCTTGCCCCGACACCGGGGGCGGCCTGGGCGGCGGCACGGTTCTGCGGCGACCGCATCATCGCGGGCGGCGAGGAGGAAGCGCTGCTCGCGCCCTTGCCGCTGGCCGCGCTGCGCATAGCGCCGGAAATCCGCACCAGCCTGGAAAGCGTCGGCCTGCGCACGGCGGGCGCCGTCATGGCCGCCCCGCGCGCGCCGCTCGCCCGCCGCTTCGGCGCCTCCTTGCTTTTGCGGCTCGACCAGGCGCTTGGCCGCCTCGACGAGGCGGTCTCGCCGCGCCTGCCCGTCGCGCCGCTTTCGGTCGAACGGCATCTCGCCGAGCCTGTCACCCTGACCGAGGACATCGAACGGCTGGTGGGCCTGCTGGCGACGACCCTGAAGACCGATCTCGAGCGCCGTGGCGAGGGCGCTCGCTCGCTGGCGCTGCTGCTGTTTCGCGTCGACGGCGCCGTCAGCCGCATCGCCTTGGGCACCTCGCGGCCGATGCGCGAACCCATGCTGATCCAGAAACTGTTCCATGAAAGGCTGGCCGCGCTCGAGCAGGACATCGATGCCGGCTATGGCTTCGACCTGGTGCGGCTTTCCGTACTGGCCGCCGCCGCTTTCGACATGCCGCAGACCGATCTGACAGGCGAGACGACCGATGACGGTGCCGACATCGCGCTGTTCGCCGACCGCATCCGCGCCCGGCTGGGCGAGGGCGCGATCCTGCGGCCGGTCGCCGTCGAAAGCCATCTGCCGGAACGCGCCGTCGCCATCATCCCTTTCACCGAGGCGCCGCGCCGGACCACGCCACCGAAGAGACCGGATAGGATGCAGGCGCCGATGACCATCTTCCCGCCGGAGCGGCCAATCCGGCTGTTCCGCGCGCCCGAGCCCATCGAGGTGCCGGCCACCGAAATGCCCGAGGGGCCGCCGCTGCACTTCCGCTGGCGCCGTGCGCTCTACCGGGTGACGCGTGCCGAAGGGCCGGAACGCATCGCCGCCGAATGGTGGCGCGCGGCGCCGAGCGACGCTGCGATATCGACACGCGACTATTTCCGCATCGAGGATGCCGACGGCCGCCGCTACTGGCTCTACCGGCAAGGCCTTTACGGCGGCGTCTCGCGGATCGCGCCGCGCTGGTTCATGCATGGGGTCTTCGCATGAACGCGCTGACCGTCATCCCCTATGCCGAGTTCGGCATCCAGTCGAATTTCTCCTTCCTGCGCGGCGCCTCCAAGCCGGAGGAACTGGTGGTCGCGGCCAAGCTCCTGGGCTTCTCCGCGATCGGCCTTGCCGACCGCAACACGGTGGCCGGCGTGGTGCGCGCCTGGCAGCAGGCCAAGGTCGAAAAGCTCGCCTACCATCCCGGCTGCCGGCTGGTCTTTGGCGACGGCACGCCCGACATTCTCGCCTATCCCAGGGACCGCGCGGGCTGGGGCCATCTGTGCCGCATGCTCACCCAAGCCAATCTGCGCGACGAGACCGAAAAAGGCGCCACCCTTCTCCAGCGCGGCGATCTGCTCGAATGGGGAGACCGGATATCGCTGGCGGTCCTGCCGGATCTGGCGGCGGGCGGAGAAGACAGCCTCGCTTTGCTCCGCCAGCTCAAGGACCGCTTCGGCAGGGCCCTGCGCCTTGGCGTCTCGCCCTGTTATGCGGGCAATGACCGTTTCCGGATCGAGCAGGCGGCGGCGCTTGCCGAGGCTGCCGGCATCCCGCTGATGGCGACCAACGACGTCCTTTACCACACGGCGGAACGCCGCCCACTGCAGGACGTGCTGACCGCGATCCGTCTCAACACGCCGGTGGCCGAAGTCGGGCTGCAACTCACCGCCAATGCCGAGCGTCACCTCAAGCCGCCGCTGGAGATGGCCCGCCTGTTCCGCCGCCATCCGCAGGCGCTGGCCGAGACCTTGCGGTTCGCGGAAGAACTCACCTTCTCGCTCAGCGACCTCCAGTACAATTACCCCGACGAGCCGACGGAATCGGGCCTTGGCCCGCAGGCCGAGCTGGAAAGGCTGGCGCGGGAAGGTGCGGCCAGGCGCTTCCCCGGCGGTGTCCCCGCCAGCGTCTTGCAACGCATTCAGGAAGAACTCGCTCTCATCGAACGCCTGAACTACGCGCGCTACTTCCTGACCGTCCACGACATCATAAAATTCGCCCGTAGCCAGAACATCCTCTGCCAGGGACGCGGCTCCGCCGCCAATTCCATCATCTGCTTCTGCATCGGCATCACCGAGGTAGGCCCGGACAAGATTGACACACTCTTCGAGCGCTTCATTTCCGAGGAGCGCAACGAGCCGCCCGATATCGACGTCGACTTCGAGCATGAGCGGCGCGAAGAGGTCATGCAGTACATCTATACGAAATACAGCGCCAAGCGTACCGCGCTCGCCGCCGCCGTCATCAGCTATCGCGGCCGTTCGGCGCTGCGCGAAGTCTCCAAGGCAATGGGCCTGTCGGAGGATGTCAGGGCGTCCCTGTCCGGATCGATCTGGGGCTGGTCGACATCCGAGCTTGGCGAAAAGGAAGCCCGGGCCGGCGGCCTTGACCGGAGCGATCCCGTATCGCGGCATGTGATGGAACGCGCCAACGAGATCATGGGCTTTCCCCGCCATCTCTCTCAGCATGTCGGCGGCTTCGTCATCACCAGGGACCGGCTCGACGAGATCGTCCCCATCATCAAGACGGCGATGGACGAGCGCAAGATGGTCGAATGGGACAAGGACGACCTCGACGCGGTGAAGATCCTCAAGGTCGATATTCTGGCGCTGGGCATGCTGACCTGCCTGCAGCGTGCCTTCACTTTGCTCACGGACCATTATCCGAAGGCGCGGGATGACTATGGCCAACCCTATGTGCTGGCCACCCTGCCGCCGGAAGACAGACGCGTCTATGACATGATCGGCCGCGCCGACACGCTTGGTGTCTTCCAGATCGAATCGCGCGCCCAGATGTCGATGCTGCCAAGGCTCAAGCCAAAGGATTTCTACGACCTCGTTATCGAGGTGGCGATCGTCCGGCCCGGCCCTATCCAGGGCGACATGGTCCATCCCTATCTGCGCCGCCGGCAGGGCAAGGAAGCAGCTGAATATCAAAAGCCAGAATTAGAAGCGATCCTTGGCAGGACGCTGGGCGTACCGCTGTTCCAGGAACAGGCCATGAAGATCGCCATCGTCGCCGGCGGCTTCAAACCGGGCGAAGCCGACGAATTGCGCCGCGCCATGGCCACCTTCAAGCGCACCGGCACCATCGGCAATTACCGCCAGCGCATGATCGAGGGTATGGTCGGCAAGGGCTACACGAAGGAGTTCGCCGAGCGCTGCTTCAGGCAGATCGAGGGTTTTGGCGAATATGGCTTTCCCGAGAGCCATGCCGCCTCCTTTGCGCTCCTCGTCTATGCCTCATGCTGGTTCAAGACCTTCTATCCCGACGTGTTCTGCGCCGCGATCCTGAACTCGCAGCCGATGGGGTTTTATCAGCCGGCGCAGCTGGTGCGCGACGCGCGCGACCACGGCGTCGAGATCCGCGAGGTCGACGTCAATTTCTCCGTCTGGGACTGCACCCTGGAAAAAGCACCTTTCGATCCGGCCCGCATCCTGCCGCGCCATGCCGAAATGCGCGGTGTCATCGAGGCGGATCATGCGGTGCGGCTCGGCTTCCGGCAGATCAAGGGACTTTCCAAGGAACGCATGGAGGCCTTCGTCGCGCGGCGCGGTGCAGGCTACGAAACCGTCCGGGACGTCTGGCTGCGCTCCGGCCTCGATGTCGGCGAGATCGAGAGGCTGGCGCAGGCCGATGCCTTCCGCTCGCTCGGCCTCGACCGCCGTGCCGCGCTTTGGCAGGTGCGTGCGCTCGACGGCAAGAGTGCGGCCGAAAAACTGCCGCTGTTCGACCAGTCGGCGCTGCGCCTGCGCGAACTGGAACCCGAGACGAAGCTGCCCAAAATGCCGCTCGGCGAGCATGTCATCCACGACTACCGCTCGCTGGGCCTGTCGCTGAAGGCGCATCCGGTCGCCTTCCTGCGCGAGCGGCTCGACCAGGCCGGCATCATCCCCAACGCCAACCTGCCTTCCGTGCGCGACGGCAGGCGGGTTTCTGTTGCCGGTCTCGTGCTGGTGCGCCAGCGCCCCGGCAAGGGCAATGCGATCTTCCTGACGCTGGAAGACGACAAGGCTGTCGCCAATGTCATTTTCTGGGAGAGAACCTTTACCCGCTTCCGGCCCATCGTCATGGGCGCGCGCTTCGTGAAGGTCAGCGGGAAATTGCAGTCGGAATCCGGTGTCGTCCATATCGTCGCGGAAAAGATCGAGGATTTGACACCCTGGCTGACCGTGCTGCTGGAGAAAGTCAGCGCGGCCGGCCCGCCTGCCACACGACACGCCTCCGGGGAAGGTCCGGATCGCTCCAGCCAACCCGCACTACGGAACGCGCCGGTCGGCCAGGACCTGGCAATGCTGTCGGAAGAAGCGGAAAGGGTCATGCCCAAGGGGCGCAATTTTCAGTAGCCTTACCTTCGTCATCCACGGGCGGAGCAGGAGCGAAGCGACGTTGCGGAGACCCGAGGATCCATGCCGTGACGTCTGGTAAAGAATGCCACGGTCCAGCATGGCTTCCTGAGAGGAAAGGCACCCGGCCTTGGCCCGCTTTCACATGTCACCTGTGTCGCGGCATGGATTTCAGGGTCTTCGCCACGCCGCTTCGCGGCTGCTCCGCCCTGGAATGACGACGAAAAGGAGTGCTTCTGCGCCGTTCAGCTCGGCCCGCTCAGCCGTGGCGGCGTCACGGGCAAAACGTCTTCCGCCGACAGTGTCCGCGCTTCCGAGGGCAGCATGATCGGGATGCCGTCGCGCACCGGATAGGCGAGCTTGGCGACCCGCGAGACCAGTTCACCCCGCTCAGGATCCCAGGCCAGCGGCCCCTTGGTCAGCGGGCATGCCAGAAGCTCCAGCAGCTTCGGGTCGACACTGACCTTCCTTCCGTCACGTCCATCCGCCGCCATCACGGCCTCCCCTCAACCAACTGCCGACCTGAGATGTATTGAGATTCGGGTGATGCCGGCCTGCAAATGGTCACCTGAATATCGGCACATCTCATTGCAGGCTCGAGCCAAAATCCTCATTCTCGCGCGCCAGCGCCATTTCGGTGATGGCGATCAGCGTCTCGGCTCTTGTCTTCAGGTCAGCGGCCTCGAGCAGCGCCTGTTTCTCGGCCGGCCCGTAAGGCGCCATCATCGACAGCGCATTGACCAGCATGGCGTTTTCGGCGCGGCTGACGCTTTCCCAGTCGGCCTCGAGATCATTGGCTTGCAGATAGGCGCGAAACGCCTTGAGCAGCGCCGGCCGATCGATCTCGTTCGCCGCCTGGTCGTCACCGAGATCGGCCAGGAATGGCGCCGGCTTGACCTGGCGAAACGGCGTCTTGACAGTCAGCTCCTGGCCGATGCGGAACCGGCACACGCCCTGCAGCGAGATCAGGTAGCGGCCATCACCGGTCTCGGAAAAGGCGATGATGCGCCCGGCGCAGCCGACATTGCACAGCTCCGGCTCGCCATCCTCGCGCAGCGCGCCGTCGAGACTGGGCTGGATGATGCCGATGAGCCTCGAGCCGGCCACCGCCTCATCCACCATCTGCAGGTAGCGCGGCTCGAAGATGTTGAGCGGCATGCGGCCGCCGGGCAGCAAAAGCGCTCCCTCGAGCGGAAAGATCGGGATCGCTGACGGCAGATCCTTGGCGAGCCGGTAATGCGCGTTTCCCGCTTGCACCTCATTCCTCCGATCGCTTCACCTAATGCATGTCGCCCAAAAGTGACCTCGGTTTTGGGAGAACGACATGCATAAAAACAAAGACATAGTGCGCGTCCACGCCCGATCCGCCTTTGCCTGCCAGGGCCATCGGCCCGCCGAAGCCAGTTTTCTAATCTGGCGCAGTCGGCGCCGCCCGCAAGCCCGTGCGACGAAACGGCCTCGGGCTCAGGAAAACAGCAGCGACGACAATTTGCGCCGGGCGGCCAGCGTCGCCTCGTCGGTCATGCCCCAGGCTTCGAAGAAACGCAGCAATTGCGCCTTGGCGCCGTCCTCGTTCCACGTGCGGTCGGCCTTGATGATGGCAAGGAGATTGTCCGCCGCCGCCGTGCGCTCGCCCCGGGCGTTCTGGATCATGGCCAGGTCGAAGCGCGCCTGATGGTCGTTGGGATTGTCGGCCAGCCGGCGCTCGAACTCGGCCGGGTTGCCCAATTCCGCCGCCTGTGCGGCGAGCGCCATCTTGGCGCGCAGCGCGGCAAGCGCCGGCGCGTCCTTCTTGGCCTCGGGTGCGGTTGCCAGCAGCGCCTCGGCGCCTTCAACGTCACCGGCCCCGAACAGGATCTCGCCCAGTCCGGCGATCGCCTCGATGGTCTCGGGCGCCTGCGCCAGGATGGCGTCATAGATGTCGGCGGCGGCCTGCATATCGCCGGCGTCGCGCGCCTCCGTGGCCGCGGCAATCGCCTCGGCCACGGCCGGCGCGCCATTGCCCTTGCCGCCGACCTTGTCGATGAACTGGACGATCTGGCTTTCGGGGATGGCGCCCATGAAGCCGTCGACTGGCTGGCCGTCCTTGAAGGCGATGACCGCCGGAATCGACTGGATGCCGAGCTGGCCGGCGATCGAGGGGTGATCGTCGATGTTCATCTTGACCAGCTTGACCTTGCCGCCGGCCGCCTTGACCGCCTTTTCCAGCTGCGGGGTCAGCTGCTTGCAGGGCCCGCACCACGGCGCCCAGAAGTCGACCAGCACCGGCTGGCGGCGCGATTCCTGGATGACGTCGGCCGCGAAGGCCGCGGTCGTTGTGTCCTTGATAATCTCGCCGGTTACAGGGGCGGCCGCCGCCTCCCCAAACGCGGCGTTGGCGCGCGCGGGTTCGGTTCCGCCATACTGCACCGTGGTGGCATACTGGCCGCCATTGCTGCCGAATGACCCGCCAAACCGATTGTTGTCGCTCATCTCGTCACCCTTTCGGTCGCGCCGCCGAACAGCGGGCCGGCGCAATGTCTTCAATTGGAAGTCGGTTTCGCCATCCATGTGGCGATCATGCCGAGACTTTCAAGATAGCAGCATCATGCCCGGTTGCCTCGACGAATCTGATGAGATCCGCCGCCGCGATCGATGTCGTCGCCTCATTGGTCAGCGGATGCGCGTTGATGACGGCATGGTCCATCAAATCCTTGTCGAGCACCAGCTTCACCCTGTTTGCCGTATCGTTGACGACGCCGAAGACGGTGACCGCGCCCGGCGTGACGCCGAGCAGTTCCATCAGCATCTCCGGCTTGCCGAAGGAAACACGGCTGGCGGCGCCTATCAATTGATGGATCTGCTTGAGATCGACGACAGCGTCCTCGCCGACGGTGACGAGGAAGAAATTGTCCTTTTTGTCCTTCAGGAACAGGTTTTTCGTGTGGCCGCCGGTAATCTCGCCGCGCAGCGCCTGCGAATCGGCGACGGTATGGAGCGGCGGATGGCGTTTCGTCGAAACGGCGATGCCGAGTTCGGCGAGAAAGGCAAGAAGCTCGGCTTCGGTCTTCGGCATTGGGTTTCTTCTTCGGCTGGTTCCAGCCATGCCGTTTACGGCCAATGAGGCGCCCGACACAAGACCACCGCGCGCCAGGGCGCACAAATCCACCCTTTGCCGGCAAGTCTTGCCGGCATCGTCACGGCGCGTCAAAAAAGGCTGCGATTTCCCTGTTGCAATCGCCGCGCTCTTCAGCCATATAGGCCCGGCTTGCGGCCAAGGGCCGTGTGAGCGGGTGTAGCTCAGGGGTAGAGCACAACCTTGCCAAGGTTGGGGTCGAGCGTTCGAATCGCTTCACCCGCTCCAGTTTCCTCTCAGGGAATCAAGCAATTAAGAGGCGCCTCTCGGGGCGCCTTTTGCTTACATTATTTTTTAAACCTGCAATGTAAGCTCCTTGTAATCACGACAGACAAAAGCGGCGGCGGCCTTGCCCCCTTCCTTTACGCTTGCTGCGGTGACGATGCTTCTAGCACAACATCCAGTTTGAAGATGTCAACGGTCCAAGGACCGGGTACCGTGCCAAGCCTTGAATAGCCCAGCGAAGTTCATAAGGCAGATGCGTTCAGCCGAGCATTCTCGTCCGCAAGCGCCCGGACAAGCCTGAAGGCGTGCTGCAAATGGCGGGCTGCATTCGCGCGTGTCGATGCGCGGTCTGGTCGATAAGAAGTCAAGTCGCCGGCGATAGCTTTGAGGTCGTGCAGCACCGAAGTTATGTGCGGCCATGGGAAATCGGTGGGGTCACCGATATCTCGGTCGGCACCGACGATCATCTCCAACTTAGCCACAATGCCGATGAGCGATGAGGCGGGGAGTGCGGGTAGCGTGTCTTGAGGCGTGAGCGCCTCAGTCATGGCAAAAACTTCGGCTTCACAAGCTATGGCGTGCTGAGAGCAAGGTTCGGTCGCTGTGACTGATAATCGTCGCGTTAAGGACGCGCTCGCAGTCAATACCTCAATTCCGGTATCGACCATCATTCTCGCCTCCAAGCGCTGCTGCACCCGGCATAGCACGAGCGAGACATATCGAGCCTGTTGCCACTCGTGCCACAGGGCCAAAACGGGATCGAGAGAGCTTCCGCTATCGACTGGAACCTCAGGGGCGTCATTCATAATGGGATGACCGTTATGCTGGCGAAGGGGTTTCTCTTCATAGCACACATAATGACGAATAGGAACTATCGTTCCTGGAATGATCGTTCCATTCGCGAGTTAGCTCTTTGGATGGACCTCAAGGAAATTTTAGCTGTCAATTTGCGGCAAGCGAGAAACAGACGGCACCTGACGCAAGAGGAATTGGCAGAGCGCTCCGGTTTGAGCGCTCGCTACATCGGAGCGATTGAACGCGCTGATGTTTCGGCCAGCGTCACAGTTCTCGGACGCATCGCCCACGCGCTTGGGATGGAGCCAGAAGCCCTCGTCTGTAAATCGAAGAGTGATCGTGGAGATTAGCTGCTCGCGCGCGCAATTTAACAACCCTGTAGCTGGCGCGTGGGGCTTCGCACCTCAAGACAGCCGTTCGGCGGACAACAGTAAGAACCTGAACACGGACACTTGCTCGCACTGGCTTCTTAAGAAGGCGCCGACCGCTCATAAAGTTTGGTTCCAGGTGCGTGCCCTGGTGGACCCACTCGATTCCCCTAGCTTCTCGGTATAATGCTGCCAACAACTTGCCCTTCTGTGGATCGCCTGTGATGCGGTGCCCGACCTGGCTGAAGCGGCCGAGCTTCTTGATGTCGATGTGGATCATCTCGCTGGGGTTTTCGCGCAACCGGCGCGTGGTGCAGACCATGCCGGTGGCCGAATCCTACCAGGTCGAACTGGAATGGCCGCTCCTCGACGTGCTGTTCGATATGACGGCCGCGACCGTCGGCTAGATCGCTAGATCTAGGAGATTGCTGAATTTAGGAATGAAATCACGCGTGCGGTCGGAAAGCATCTGCCTACCTACGCCAGGCAGATGCGATGCGCTCACGCAGGCAGATACAAGCGTGGGGTTTACAGGTCACCCATCGGGACTCTAAACTACCGCTTCCTTCGTGAATTGTGCATGGCGCGCGCAGCCTCAAATGCAATTAGAGTTTGTTGATCTAAATCCATAAGTCGAGATAAGTGATCAGCATCGGTAAAGTGACCTGATAGGATCAAAAATCCTCTGCCATCTGTCATAAACTGAAACTTGAAATCATGCCCGATTTTGCTGTCTACTATTTCAACGTCACTTAGTTTCTCAACACTAAGGCCAACTCTCCCTTCCTCCGCAATGTAAAAGATAACACGATCCTTGAAAACCCAATCGTCTTGGGTGTGAACCGCCATTGCATAGACATCGTATACTTTTTGCTGGCCGATATTTCTGATTTTCATTTCTATTTTGCTTCTGACGCGTCAAATGGATTCAGTGAAGTCTCTCTGAGGGCTGTATCCACAACTCCTGCAGCAATACTCAGATGCGTCGAAACACTCGACCAGAACCCTTTCGATGAATCGCTAGCTCTGTTTATCGATTTTACGTCGGCAACCTGCCCGGTTCGAGTATTGTACTGATAGTGAGCCTCGGCGACTACATTTCCGTTGGGGTCGCGGGCCTTCATTTCCATTTTTTGCCAGCCGTCCTGTGCTAAAAAGTTTTTATCACTATTCATGTTGGCTAGTGGTGTGCCATTCTGCGGATTTTGCCTAGCTTCATTTTGCAACATCCGGTCCATGAGATTCTCTGGTTTTTGATATGATCCCTTTTTCTTGTCAGCAGTGGAAATACCTTTGTCGTTTGCCGCCTTTTCAACGCTTGGTAGGCTGTCTTTTGCAGCGCTTTCTGCACCCTCACCCAGTGCTTTTCCAGCATCTTTGGCGGCGCTGCGTTCCCCGCTGCCAAGTAAAGAACGACCTAGCGCCGCCAATCCCCGACCGATCTCACCGAGCCAGGAGTGACCGTTTGGATCGCTATTATTGATTGGATCGTTCTGGGCATAAGCGTAACGATTTGTGCCGACGCCTGGCGCCGTGGGGTCGAGCGTGTCAGGCGAAATGAAGCGGACGGGCTGGACATCGTGGCGCGCATTCTGATGCGGTAGCATATGCGGGCCGTATGCCGTTGTTGCATAGGCTCCGGCCGTGCCGAAAACTATCATGGATATGGCCAGCACCACCGCCAATAAGCGTTGAACGATCCTTGCGACGCCAAATCTCATCGTCAAATCCCCCTGCCCTCTTAAATCGTCCTTGGTGTCTAATTCAGCTTCGGCTCGCGCCAGCCAAGCGCCTCGGCCTTGGCAAACGCCGCCTGGTTGGCCCTATAAAGATCATTCGCATAGGCGATCTTGTCGGCCGGAATATCGCTCTGCTTAGGGTATTTCTTGATGATGTTGGCGTCGAGCAGCCGGTAGTACGCCGTACCCTTCTTGACCAACGTATAGGCGTTGGCGGGATAGGCTTCGCTCAGCACATCGGCAACGGCTATAGCATCCTCATAGCGGTCGGCGGCGATGAGGTTGTCGAGAACTGCCGTTGCGATGACCGACATGGCTTCCCGGCGCGAAAGCGTCTTGAGGTAGACGCCGTTGGCAATGGCCTGGTCGGTCATCGGCAGCTTCTGCCGATACCACTCATCGCGCGTAAAGCCCGCACCGCTAGTCGTTTCCAGATTCCATGTCTTGCCGGTCGCGTCATCGGTAAACTTCACGAACACATGCAGCGGCGCCGTCGAGAGCGTCAATTTCAATCCAAGTCGCTCGCCCAGAACAAGAAACAGCATTGGCATGGAGACGCAGTTGCCCTTGCGGGTGACGAGATAATTAGAAAGCAGTTGCGCTCCAGGTTGCTGGCCATAGGGGTCGGAAAGATCGTACTGGAAGGGTCGACCATTGTTCCACCCACCGCCTTCGTAGAGAAACGTGCGTAGGGCCTTCATCTTTTCCATGCTGGTTGACGCGGTATCTGGCGGAAGGGTGCCGAGCATCTTGTTGATCGTCGCCACCATGCCGTCGATTTCAGCAAGCACAGCCGCCTCATCAACGGAGGGACCGATGAACTTGTCGACCGCCAGCTTGGCACGACCAAAATCAGTCTCGCTCTCAAGCAGGCTGCGTACGAAAGTCGCAGGATTTGAGGTCGGCAAGTGATCGGCTACGGCCGGTCGGCCGACATTCAGGCCAAGCAGCAACGCAAAGATGAATGCATATATTAGCCGTGTAATCATACATGTCGGTCCCTGACCGCAAGTGTCAGATTGATAGCCATATTTGCCCAACCGGACATAGAGGTGGCGGCTCCCCTCATCGCAACAATCTGTGGACAATACCCGTGTACGGACGCCGCGAGCTACCGCAGGATAGGACTTTGGTGTTGCAAAAACCAGCATGAGCCTGGGCGGCTCCTGCCAAGTTACACATCGCCCCGTGATAACCGGCTTGACCTTAGGCTCTGACTCCAACCTGCTGCATAGACAATCAAATGAGAGGCAGAAGGCCTGTTAAGGTTGGTACATTTTTGGTGCAACTTTTTTGCACGATTTTAATTATCTAATGAAATTCTACGCCTGCAAATTTGCACGCACACGATGATTTTCTCCCTCTCCGCCATACGACATTGAAGTTGTTCAATATTTTCCCGCAATAAAGCCTCAAGCCCCGAATTGACCCCGCCGATTTCAGCTTTATTTTTTCGTCACCGTCGCATAATGAGAAATTTCCCGAGTTCCCTTGCTTCGTCGGAAAGGCTCTGTCGGCCTTCGACGGATGACCCAATAGTGCCCTTAGCACCTGGCCAGGCCCTACACCCTGTCTCAAGATGCTTCACGCATACCGGCAGCCGTCTCGCCGGACCACTCTACTCAATTGGGGGTGAGGTATGAAACCGAGTGCATGCGCTGTTCCAGCTACATCCCACTTGAGGACGCGCTCGCTGGCTTCGATGAGGGGCTGTGTAGCTATTGCACGCACGTCATGGGCAGGACGACTAAAGGCCATAGCTCGGGAGAGGCTTGGCGTGCCTTAGGTGACTATGGGGTGAGAATAGTGCCCATCTTCATCGTTCCCGGCCCGCCGGAGGTGATTCGAACCGCAGGAGGTGGTTCGAACATATCCGTAAATCTCCTTCCCCTATATCGCTCTCCGAAGCTGCCATTCCGTCCAACGGCCCCATATTGGACATCCATCAATCGGCAGATCGGTGGTCTGCTCCGGACAGTAGTGGCGTGTTAATCCATTCGAAGATACCAGCTGGCGGGACTTTCAACCCACCGATTGATCTCGGATTCCCGCCAGCCCGCCCCATTGATGCTGATCTTGATCTGGGCCGGGAACGTCCCTTCGGCGATCTTGCGATAGATGGTCGAGCGGGATAGGCCGGTCCGAGCAAGGACAGTTTTGAGGCGTATGATACGATCTGGCTCGGGCAAAGCTCGCCTGCTTTTCACTGGTTGTTGCTGGTATCCGCTGGGACAGACAGGTACGGACCGATGCTCCACGCAATGAGGTTTGTCGCTTCAACCGCCTGTGGCGTGGAAACGGCGGCAAATCGGAGGGTTCAAATCCCGATGCCGCGTCCCCTGCCGATGCCATGGCTGAATGCGAGTTCCGCGCCCAGGCGGCGGCCGGAATCGGCATGAATGCCAAGATCGCGCTTGCGGTTGGCAAGCAGGGATTCAAGTTGCGGATCGCGTTCGAGGCTGTTGGCCATATCGGACATTGCCGAGCGCGTTGACTTGTAGCCGGACATGTCGCCGTCCTGATATTGCTCCTGTCCCGTCCGGTCGAGTTTTTGCCAACGTTCGACGAACCGGTCGGCGCGGCGGCCGGGATCGATGTCCATCCCAGTGCGGATTTCGGTCTCAAGCTGGAGAGCGAGGACAATGCGATTGACACGGCCGGCGCCCGCTTCACGAACCAGCTCGGGATTTTTCACGTAAGCCGCTTCGGCATCGCGCCAGCCATGAGGCCGAACCTTTTCGAAAGCGCTGCGGGCATCCCTCAATTCGCGCATCTGATCGGGACTGCCCTGCCCATCCGCATTATCAGTGCGCAGCATCGCATCTAGCGCGCGCGCCTGACGCACAAGCGCCACCGTGCGAGCCCTGCGCAACGCCGCTTCCGCGTCCACCGGCGCATCCGTTTCGCGCTGCGCTCCCTTGGCAGAAGCTTCTTTTTCAGGCGCGGAGCCAACATCCGCGCTTTTCGCACCAACATCTTCCCTTTCCGGCCTGCGTCGACGGTCCTGGCCAGGCTCCGCGTTTGGGGGCGAGCGCAACCCGTCGAGCAGGCCTTCGATCCTGTCGCGTAGCTTCTCCGGAACGACCCGCCGCACGATCTCGACCACGCGCTGGCGGAAGGTGATGCCGCGCCGCTCGGCATAGATTTGAGCTGGATTGGCTTGCTCGTAGTCCGACGCCATGTCCTTGGCTCGGTCGCGTGACAGGGTACGAACAAGCCGGTCCCGCGTGGCGAAGTCATCGCCGCCGTAATGCAGGTCCATCCTGTCTCGATGCCGTGACAGCGCGACGTTGCGACCAATGGTTTCGAACAGTCCGAATTGGAAGTGCCGCTGAAGAAGTTGCGCGAAGCGGGCGCGGAGGTCGAGGTTGTGTCGCTCGAAAGCGGCAACATCAAAGGCTGGAACCACAAGGACTGGGGCCGCGAGGTTCCCGTCGACAAGACCCTCGATCAGGCGCGCGCGGATGATTACGACGCAATCGTCCTGCCCGGCGGAGTGATCAATCCCGACCTCCTGCGGGTCGAGACGAAGGCGCTGGAGTTTATCAAGGCGTTCTGGTCGGCCAAGAAGGTCGTCGGCGCCATCTGCCACGCGCCTTGGCTGCTGGCGGAAACCGGTATCGCCAGGGGACGCCGGCTTACGTCCTACAAATCCATCAAGACCGACGTCATCAATGCGGGCGGTCTTTGGGAAGACAGTGAAGTCGTCGCCGATCAGGGCCTTGTCACAAGTCGCAACCCCGGCGATCTCGACGCCTTCTGCGACAAGCTCGCCGAGGAGATCAGGGAGGGCCTGCACGAGGAGAGAGCCGCGCCGTAGGTTGATGCACCTCGCCCAAAATGTGACCTCGGCAACGACATAAGACAGCGCTCAAGCTCGTCGTGCGAATCGGTTTAGGGCCGGCGTGCTCAAGGCGGTGGCTTGAGGTGGCGGAGCTGCCGGGATGGCGCCATGCTCCGCGAGTTGCAAGACCACAGGCCGGACTTCAGTGCTTGGCGTCCGCAGTATGGCTGGTGGCATCCGCACCGGCCTGCTTTCGCCCTGCCGTCAACTTGCCTGATTCGAACTCTTCGACTGCCTTGTCCCAGCAAGCTTTCTCACGATCGGGCATCAGTCCTTCGCGTTCCCAGAGCTCGCGGGCCCGCTTCCCGATATGCGCTATGCGTTCTTCCTGGCTGATCACCATAGCTGCATTCCTTCCGGATTTTAAAAGGAGGCAACAGGACAGTGCGGAAAATGTTCCACCACGGGTCGACTGGAAATGCCCGAGCCAGGCGATTCCTGGGAAAGTTTGAAGCGGTTTCCGTCCGGAATAGCGTCGAAACAAAGAGTTAGGGTCGCGACCCCCGCAGATGATCAACCGCCCCTTATTCCGTCCGCCTTTCGCAGCGACGCCTGATGGACCAGCGATGTCCAGCTGTTGGTCGAGGCAAGGTGGCAATAGACCAGGACGAGCGCGCCTGATCTTCTCAGGTCGAGAAAGGCCTCGTCGCTCAATTTGTTGAAGGCCTCCTCGTCGATCACCTGGAAATCGGTGAGGTTGAGCACTTCACCGCCTTCCAGCGTCACCTTGCTCTGGCGCGGCGAAAACAGCCCGTGGGCGTCGATCTTCTCGACCATCTCGCGAGTGGCTCTGAAGTCTATCTGGAACTGATTGCAGAAGGCGAGCGCCTGCTTGGTTGCCTCGGCCGGCTCGGCGCCGTTGAAGAATGGCGCGATCTTGTCTTCGCGCGGTGGTGCGACGGACTGGTCGACGACACGCTCGCTTGCCCGGTCGACGCACAGCGCCAGCCGGCCTGCCGTGGTCGGGTCCTCGGCAAGGATGAAAGGATAGCGGCGCACATAGGCGGGGACATAGTGCGGTGCCGTCCACCGGCCGTCGGCGTCGACGAACAGGTTCTCGCCCTGACGCACGCCGGTGATGATCACCGGCGCCTTGCCGGTGCCGATGAAGACGATCGGATAGGAGCGCATCGCCGCCGGCATTTCCGACGCCACCACCGGAATGGCGTGCGCCGAGCGCGCGAAGGAAAAGTCACTGCGCGCCGTGAGGCCGAGAAAACCGTGCCGCCCCGGGTTGAGCGCCTCGGGCCTCGAATAAAACAGCGGCATTGAAGCATCCGCCGGCGCCGCTGCCGTTCTCGCACCGCTGTCAGCCATCGTTCGGTTCCTCTTCTGCCGCGACCCGGTCGCGCCGGCCCGCTTATACGCGATCCCGCCGGGATCTGTTTTTCTGCGCCGATCTTCGGTCGGCAAGAAATCGTGCGCAGGATTGAAGTAAAGGCTCTACCGCGTTCCTCGCCACGACAAAAGCAGGCATGGCCGGATAATGCGGATTTACGCCGGGGTTTGCACCGCGTTGTGCGGCAAGCCCGCCTTGCGGCTATGGACAGCTTGCGGCGAAGCGGCGACATTGCCGCAATTCCGGAAACCAGGGAACCGGAAGCTGAACGCTCCAGGCAAGTCGAGGCGCATGGCATGACGAAATCGGATTTCGAACAAGCGGTCGGCACGGCCTTCACCACCACGATCGGCGAGCGGCCGATTGCCCTGGAATTGACCGATGTCCGCGCCATCCCCGCCAGCCCGCGCCCCGGCGGCGGGTTCTCCCTGCTGTTTCGGGGGCCGCGCGACGTGGCGCTGCCGCAGGCGACCTATAGTCTTGCCGGCAAGGGCGGAGCCCATGACATCTTCATCGTGCCGGTCGCGGCCGATGCGGCGGGGCGGCTTTACGAAGCGGTTTTCAACTAGTCTTGTAGTCTTGCGAGGCTGGTGCCGGTCCCCTACCGGACCTGCGGTCCGACCTCGCCACAAGGGCGAGATGGGAGCAAGGCCTCCAGAATACCTCCTCTTGCGGCGACGCGCTTCCAACCATTCGCCTAATTGCGCACCGCCGCGCAACATCGACAAGAAATTTCGCGGACATATCTTCATCCTGTGGGCGGGAGGCTGGATCGGCCGGCGCGGCCGGCCCGATACGCGAAAGGCTTGCCCGGCGAATTCGCACTGGTCCAGGCGCGCGGATGTGCAAATATCGGCGCCAGGCAACATTGGAGGACAAAGGTCATGGCCGATGCTGGAATGTTGCGGTTTCACGTTCCGGAGCCTGAAGTGCGGCCGGGCGGAACGCCTGACTTTTCCAACGTGCCCATCCCCAAGGCCGGCTCGGTGCCGCGCCCGGAAATCGATGTCGATCCGCGCACCATCCGCGACATGGCCTTCTCGATCATCCGGGTGTTGAACCGCAACGGCGAAGCCGTCGGGCCATGGGCCGGGCTGCTCACCGACGAAGAACTGCTGACCGGCCTGCGCCACATGATGACGCTGAGGACCTTCGATGCCCGCATGCAGATGGCGCAGCGCCAGGGCAAGACCTCCTTTTACATGCAGCATCTCGGTGAGGAGGCGGTGAGCTGCGCCTTCCGCAAGGCGCTCGCGCCGGGCGACATGAATTTTCCGACCTACCGGCAGGCCGGCCTGCTCATCGCCGACGGCTATCCGATGGTCACGATGATGAACCAGATCTACTCCAACGAGGCCGACCCGCTGAAGGGGCGGCAGCTGCCGATCATGTATTCGTCGAAGGAACACGGCTTCTTCTCGATCTCGGGCAATCTGGCGACGCAGTATATCCAGGCGGTCGGCTGGGCGATGGCCTCGGCCATATCGAACGATTCCAGGATCGCCGCCGCCTGGATCGGCGACGGCTCGACGGCGGAATCGGATTTCCATTCGGCCCTGGTCTTCGCCTCCACCTACAAGGCGCCGGTGATCCTCAACGTCGTCAACAACCAATGGGCGATCTCGACCTTCCAGGGCATTGCGCGCGGCGGCTCCGGCACCTTCGCCGCGCGAGGCCTCGGTTTCGGTATCCCGTCGCTGCGCGTCGATGGCAACGACTATCTCGCCGTGCATGCGGTGGCCAAATGGGCGGCCGAGCGCGCGCGCAGCAATCTCGGGCCGACGCTGGTCGAATATGTCACCTACCGCGCCGGTGCCCATTCCAGCTCGGACGATCCGTCCGCCTACCGGCCAAAGACCGAATCCGACGCCTGGCCGCTCGGCGACCCCATCGTGCGGCTGAAGAACCATCTCATCCAGCTTGGTGTCTGGTCGGATGAGCGGCATGCGCAGGCCGAAGCCGAAATCCTCGACACGGTGATCGCGGCGCAGAAGGAAGCCGAAGGCCACGGCACGCTGCATGCCGGCGGCAAGCCATCGACGCGCGACATGTTCGAAGGCCTCTATGCCGAGATGCCGCCGCATCTCCGGCGCCAGCGCCAGCAGGCGGGAGTCTGAGCCATGCCGAGACGGACCATGATCGAGGCGATCCGCGACGCCATGGATGTGTCGATGGGACGCGATGAGCGCGTCGTCGTGTTCGGCGAGGATGTCGGCTTCTTCGGCGGCGTCTTCCGCTGCACGCAGGGCCTGCAGGCCAAATACGGCAAGAGCCGCTGTTTCGACGCGCCGATCAACGAATCCGGCATTGTCGGCTCGGCCATCGGCATGGCCGCGTACGGGTTGAAACCTTGCGTGGAAATTCAGTTTGCCGACTATATGTATCCGGCCTACGACCAGCTGACCCAGGAAGCATCGCGGCTTCGCTACCGCTCCAACGGCGATTTCACCTGCCCCATCGTGGTGCGCATGCCGACCGGCGGCGGCATCTTCGGCGGCCAGACGCACAGCCAGAGCCCGGAAGCGCTTTTCACCCATGTGTCGGGCCTGAAAACGGTGGTGCCGTCCAACCCGCATGACGCCAAGGGGCTTTTGATCGCGGCGATAGAGGATCCCGATCCGGTGATCTTCCTCGAACCGAAACGGCTCTACAACGGGCCCTTCGACGGCCATCACGACCGGCCAGTGACGCCATGGTCGAAGCATGAGCTCGGCGAGGTCGCCGATGGCCACTACACCGTGCCGCTCGGCAAGGCGGCGATCCGCCGGGCGGGTTCTGCCGTCACCGTGCTCGCCTACGGCACCATGGTCTATGTCGCACAGGCCGCTGCCGAGGAGACCGGCATCGATGCCGAGATCATCGATCTCAGGACCCTTCTGCCGCTCGACCTCGACACGATCGTGGCCTCGGTGAAGAAGACCGGGCGCTGCGTCGTCGTGCACGAGGCGACGCTGACCTCCGGCTTTGGCGCGGAGCTTTCGGCACTGGTTCAGGAAAATTGTTTCTACCATCTCGAGGCGCCGGTGGCGCGTGTCGCCGGCTGGGACACGCCCTATCCGCATGCGCAGGAATGGGACTATTTTCCGGGACCGGCCCGCGTCGGCCGTGCCCTCATCGAAACAATGGAAGCGTAGAGCGGGGGAGGCCTGAGATGGGCGAACACATCATCAAGCTGCCCGATGTCGGCGAGGGCGTGGCCGAGGCCGAGCTCGTCGAATGGCACGTCAAGGTTGGCGACATCGTGCGCGAGGACACGGTGCTCGCCGCCGTCATGACCGACAAGGCGACGGTCGAGATTCCGTCGCCCGTCGATGGCGAGATCCTGTGGCTGGGCGCCGAGATCGGCGACACCGTGGCCATTGGCTCGCCCATCGTGCGGCTGAAGGTGGCGGGCGAGGGGAATGTGAAAGCGGAAGGCGCGAAATCGCCGGAGGTTACGGCGACACCTACCCCCACCCCTAACCCCTCCCCACAAGGGGGAGGGGGATTCGGTCACAGCCGCTCCAACGTCATCGTTTCTTGGATTCGCGGATGACGGTGGCGCGCGCTTTGCTTCGACCTTGGGAGCCGAAACGCGTTCCCCTCCCCCTTGTGGGGAGGGGTTAGGGGTGGGGGTACTGCGACGGTGGGCGCGCCGCGCCCGGAGGGCGAAAAGCCGTTGGCGTCGCCAGCCGTCCGGCTGCGGGCAAAGGAGGCCGGCATCGATCTCAGGCAGGTTGCGGGAAGCGGCCCGGCCGGACGCATCGGCCATGAGGATATCGAGGCGTTCCTGGCACGCGGGCCGCAAATGGCCAAGGCATCGGGCCTTGCCCGCAACGATGCTGTCGAGGACATCAAGGTGGTTGGGCTTCGGCGAAAAATCGCCGAGAAGATGACGCTGTCCAAATCGCGCATCCCGCACATCACCTATGTCGAGGAGATCGACGTCACCGCGCTGGAAGAGCTGCGCGCCGCGCTCAACAAGGAAAAACGCCCTGCCAAGGCGGGCGCTGAAAGGCCGAAACTGACGCTGCTCCCCTTCCTGATGCGGGCGATGGTCAAGGCGATAGCGGATCAGCCCCAGCTCAATTCGCTGTTCGACGACGAGGCCGGTGTCATCCATCAGCATGGCGGCATTCACATCGGCATCGCCGCGCAGACGCCGTCCGGACTGGTGGTGCCGGTGGTCAAGCATGCCGAGGCGCGCGACATCTGGGAGTGCGGCGCCGAGGTCGCCAGGCTGGCCGAGGCGGCCAAGTCCGGTACGGCGACTCGCGACGAGCTGTCCGGCTCGACCATCACCATCACCTCGCTCGGCGCCATGGGCGGTGTCGCGACGACGCCCGTCATCAATCACCCCGAGGTGGCGATCATCGGCGTCAACAAGATGATGGTGCGGCCGATATGGGACGGCACGCAGTTCATCCCACGCAAGATGATGAACCTGTCGTCCAGCTTCGACCATCGCGTCATCGACGGCTGGGACGCGGCCGTCTTCATCCAGCGTATCAAGACGCTGCTGGAAACACCGGCGCTGATCTTCGTGGATTAGGTTTATGGATACGGACGCTGCCCCCTTACCTTCGTCATCCTCGGGCTTGACCCGAGGATCCATGCCGCGACCTCGGCCGAGGCGCGCAGCACAACAGAATTCTGGACCGTTGCAACGCCTTGACGTAGCGGCATGGATCTCGGGGTCTGCGCGCGTCGCTACGCTCCTTGCTCCGCCCCAGGATGACGAAAGTACGAACGCGTCCGCCAATCTCCAACATAGGCGCTGCGCTCCCAAGGCACCGCGACCGATCGAGGTGCCAAGATGAAAGAAATCTCCTGCAAGTTGCTCGTCATCGGTGCCGGTCCCGGAGGCTATGTCTGCGCCATCCGCGCCGGGCAGCTCGGCATCGATACGGTGATCGTCGAGGTGGGCAAGCCGGGTGGCACCTGCCTCAATGTCGGCTGTATTCCTTCCAAGGCGCTGATCCATGCGGCGGAAGAATTCGAGAAGGTGTCGCACATGGCCGGCGGCAAGAGCCCGCTCGGCATCTCGGTGACCACGCCAGTGCTCGACCTGACCAGGACTATCGCCTGGAAGGACGCCATCGTCAGCCGGCTGAACAGCGGAGTCGCCGGCCTGCTCAAGAAGGCCGGCGTGAAGACCGTGCATGGCTGGGCGACATTCCGTGACGGCAAGACCGTCGAGGTGGAGACCGAGACGGGCATGCAGGTGGTCCGAGCCGAGGCGGTCGTCATCGCCACCGGCTCGGCGCCGGTCGAATTGCCTTTCCTGCCGTTCGCCGGACCTGTCATTTCGTCCACCGAAGCGCTGGCGCTGAGCGAGGTGCCCAAGAGGCTCGTGGTCGTCGGTGGCGGCTATATCGGCCTGGAGCTCGGCATCGCCTTCGCCAAGATGGGCGCCAAGGTGACCGTGGTCGAGGCCCTGCCGCGCGTGCTGGCGCAGTACGACGCCGAGCTGACCCGGCCGGTGGTCAAGCGGCTTTCCGCGCTTGGCGTCGAGGTGATGACCGGCGCCAAGGCCAAGGGCCTGTCAACGAAGGGCGACGCCCTGCTGGTCGAGACATCGGACGGCAAGAACGCCAAGCTCGCGGCGGACAATATCCTGGTGACGGTCGGCCGCAAGCCGGTGACCGAAGGCTGGGGGCTCGAGCAGATCGACCTCGACAAAGCGGGCAAGTTCATCCGCATCGACGACCAGTGCCGCACCTCGATGCGCGGCATCTTCGCCGTCGGCGATGTCACCGGCGAGCCGATGCTGGCGCACCGGGCGATGGCGCAAGGTGAAATGGTGGCCGAGATCGTCGCCGGGCACAAGCGCGGCTGGGACAAGCGCTCAATCCCGGCCGTCTGCTTCACCGATCCGGAGCTGGTGACGGCCGGACTGTCGCCCGAAGAGGCCATGGCCCAAGGCGAGATCAAGATCGGCATGTTCCCGTTTGCAGCCAACGGACGGGCGATGACCAAGCTTGGCGAAGATGGCTTCGTTCGCGTCGTCGCCCGCGCCGACAACCATCTGGTGCTCGGCATCCAGGCGGTCGGGCAGGGCGTGTCGGAACTGTCGACGGCCTTTGGGCTGGCGCTGGAGATGGGCGCGCGGCTCGAGGATATCGCCGGAACGATCCATTCCCACCCGACGCAAGGCGAAGGGTTCCAGGAGGCGGCGCTGAAGGCGCTGGGACACGCGCTGCATGTTTAGGTGCAGCAATGTCCTGCAGGTCCGTCCTCGGAGCGCGTGATCTCCCCCCTCGAGGGGGAGATGGCCGGCAGGCCAGAGGGGTCGGTTCGACGGGATGCGACCTCTAGCGACCGATAGAGGCCGGCGCTCCACGCGCGGGAACCCCCCTCTGTCGCCTTCGGCGACATCTCCCCCTCAAGGAGGGAGATTACGCGCCTCAGCTCGCCAGCCGGCTCACCATTTCGTGCTGGGCGTAGGCGCGGCCGAAGCGGTTGGCGAGGAAGGCGTCCAGCGCGATCTCTTCCTGCTTGACGAAGCCGGTCGCCGGCAGGCTGCCGTCGGCCAGCATGTCGAGCACCGCGCAGATGCCGGACGCCGTGGTGATCTGGATGGCGCTGCGCACGGTCTGGCCGACGCGCCGGGAATAGATCTTGTTGGCGTAGGTTTCCTGCAGCAGGCGGCCGTTCTTGCGGCCGGAGACGGTGACGAAGACAATGACCACGTCCTGCAGCGTTGCCGGCAGGGCGCTCTCGAAAATGTCTTTCAGCACGTCGCGGCGATGGCGCAGCCCAAGGTCGTTGAGCAGCGCCTTCATGATCGCGGCGTGCCCGGGATAGCGGATGGTCCGGTAGTTCAGCGTGCGCACCTTGCCCTTCAGCGTCTCGGCCAGCGTGCCGAGCCCGCCGGAGGTGTTGAACGCCTCGTAGGTGACGCCATCGAGCGAGAATTCCTCGCGCTCCTCCAGCGGCGGCACTTCGACCAGCTCGCCCTCGACGATCGCCTCGCAGGGCTCGCAATATTCGTTGATGACGCCGTCGGTGCTCCAGGTCAGATTGTAGTTCAGCGCGTTGGACGGGTATTGCGGCAAGGCGCCGACGCGCATGCGCACGCTTTCCAGCGTGTCGAAACGGCTGGCGAGATCGTTGGCGACGATCGAGATGAAGCCCGGCGCCAGCCCGCATTGTGGAATGAAGGCGCTCTTGGCGGAACGGGCAAGCTCCTTGACCCGCCTGGTCGAGACGACGTCCTCGGTGAGATCGAGATAGTGCACGCCGGCGCTGGCCGCCGCCTCGGCGATGCGCGTGGTAAGGTGGAAGGGCGCGGCGCTCAACACCGCGAACTTGCCGGCGAGCGCCGCCTCAAGCGCGCCGGGTGCTGCGATATCGAGTTCGAGCGTCTCGATGCCCTCAGGCACTTCGGCCGCGGCGAGCTGCGCCGCCGAGCGGTCGACGAGGGTGACGTGGTAATCGCCCGTCGCGGCCAGCATCTCGGCGATGGTGGAGCCAATCTTGCCGGCGCCGACGATAACAATGTTATTCATGGTCAAATACCCCTGCCAATCCGTGTTTGTCGGGATGATCGCAGCTTGCCTGTCGAAAGAAAGCGTGGAATCTGGCAAAGTGAAACCTGTTTTCAGGTGATATGCCGAAGGATTTCGTCGAAATGCTCAGTGAAGCCGAACAGGCCCTGCTCTCCCTGCTGCGCGCCAACGCACGCGCCTCGACAGCCGAACTGGCGCGGCGGCTCGGCGTGTCGCGCACGACGGTACAGAGCCGGATCGAGCGGCTGGAACAGCGCGGCATCATCGCCGGATATGGTGTCCGGCTGTCGCCGGATTATGAACAGGGGCTGGTCCGGGCGCATGTGCTGCTCACCGTCACGCCAAAGCTCGCCGACAAGGTGGTGCGAGCACTGCAGGCGCTGCCACCGGTCAGGACGCTGCACTCGGTGAGCGGCAATTTCGATATGATCGTCATCGTCGACGCGCCATCGATCCGCGACCTCGACGCGCTGCTCGACCAGATCGGCGCCATGGACGGGGTCGAGCGGACCTCGTCGTCGATCATCCTGTCGACGCGGATCGACCGCTGAACGGCGCGGCCGAGGCTATGCGGTCCCGGGCCGGTCGTGAACGGTTCTACCCTCTTACCGATTTGTAAGAACCCGGCAAAACACCGGTATGATTGACGCGGCAGTGTCGCACTTGAACCGCTGCGGCTGAATTGTTCCAAGCAAGGCCTGTCGTGTTCCGAAAGGTAGCTTTGACCGTACCGCGCAGTGCTCCCGTCTGGCCGAGCCGACGGATCTGGATCACGACCAGCGCCGTCCTGCTGGCCATCGCCCTCCTGCTGATCGTCATGTCCGGAAAAGGCTCGGTGCCGGACTACGGCTTCCATCCGCTCTGGTTCTGGTAGTCGGCGGATGCCGATTCGCGAAAACCTGGGCCAAGACCGGTGCTGCCACGTGGCCCGCGTCAAGCGCCGGGCGCGGCCCTGGTTCGCCTTGCATCCCTGAAAACACCCGGCTCGAGCGCCTGATCACCGCGTTACCCCTAGCCCGGATGGATCCGGGCTAGGGGAAGCCGCCGCGCGCCGGCAGCAGTCAAGATCGCCGCCGGCTGGGGCTCCGGCCCGGAGCGGTTCATGGTCTCACGGAAAGACGCTACGCATCTTTCCCGGAATTGCTCCGGATGAGGGCACCTATTTAGCCGGCTGGATGCTCGATGCCGCCAGCTTGCCGGCCTTGGTCGAATAGGTCACCACCACCTTCTCGCCCACCTTCAGCGTCTCGGCCTCGATGCCTTCCGGCAGGACGAAGGTCTTGCCATCGGAAAGCGTGATCGAGTCGCCCTTCTTGTCGACACTGGCGATTGTGCCGGTGGCCGCCTTGGCGAAAGCGGCGGTTGAGGACAAGGCGGCGAGTATCATTGCGGCTGCGATAGCTGATTTTTTCATGTTGTTTTTCCCGTTGGCTTGGTTGCGGAGCCGCCGGCTGTTGGCCGTTGAGCGGCTCCCGTATCCGGGCCGTTTGGTCGCCGGATTCGTCTCTCCTGACGAGAGACAGATCGAGCCTAGACCGTGGAGTTTTCGATGATCTGGCCGCAGATTTACAAATAGGTAAATCGACGTCCGGCTTCACAGGTCGCGCAGCAGTTCCGTTGCCTGTCCCGCCGATGGCCTGGCGGACAAAACGGCGGCGGCCACCGAAGCCGCGACGAGGCCGAGCACGGCTGCCAGATAGAGCCAGGGGATCGACAAGGTCTCGGGTGGCGGATCGAATACGCCGGTCAGCAGCTTGACCAGCATCCATGCCGTCAGCAGCCCCGAAAGGAGGCCGAACGCCATGCCGCCGACAAGGATCAGCAGACCTTCGCCCCAAAGGAAGGCCGCGAGCTGGCGGGGTTTGGCGCCGATCGCGGCAAGGATGGCGAAAGGCCGGCGACGCTCGAAGAACCCCAGTGCCAACATCAGCCCGGCGGCGGCCGCGGCCATGACGACCGCAAAGCCCAGTTCGATTGCCGTCAAACCGCCAAGGTCGACCGCGGTCAGGCTCGAGCCGATGAGATGTGCCGCCTGGCCGATGTCGGCCACCTTCAGCGTCTGATCGAAATCGAGCACCGAAGAAGCCTGTCGCGCCAGCTCGGCGGGATCCGCCTTGGCCCGCATAAGCACGTATTCGGATGCATCGGAGCCGGTCATGTGGGCGACATAGGCCGAATTGGCGACAAGGAACGAATCCTTTGGCGCTGTCGGAAATTCGCGGGCGACGCCGATGAACTTGAAGGCCACGGGATGATACTGGTGATCCCTGGCATCGACGAGCCGCAGGTTGATCGTATCGCCTTGCTGGAGCTGGAAGTCCTGCACGGTCTCTTCCGACACCAGGACACCGTCCGGCGTCGCGGCGAGCAGGGCAAGCGTGCCAGCGGCGCTGGCGCCGCTGAAATAGGCGTCGGAAAGACCGGTCGCGCGTCCGATGCGATTGGGGTCGATGCCATAAAGATCCTGCAGGTCGGCGCCGACATAGGCAAAACGATGTTGCATGGGTTCGGCCGCCGCCGCATCAGGCAACGAGGCGAGCGCCGCGAGGTGGGCTCCGGCGGGCTTGTCCGTCGTGCCGAAGACGGTGACATCGGAGCCGTTGGTGAGCTCGGCGTCGATGCGTGCCTGGGCATTGTAGGTGGTGTTGAAGACGGCCGTCGAGGTTGCGAAGGAGATGGCCAGCGCGGTCATCGCAATGCCGATCGTCAGGCGGCCCGATTGCCGCGACAGGGCGGCCGATACGATTGGCGCCAGTGCTCCCGATACCGGGGCGACAATCAATCTCAGGAGCGTGCCGTTGCGTGCGATGACCGTGGCCGACAGCCTGATGGTCAGCAGCGCCATGCCGAGCCAGAACAGGGCGGGGGCGACGAACGCCTTGTAGTCCACGGCTGTCGCGGCCACGCCTTCGGGCGCAAGCACGATCTGGTATCCGGTGCTCGCCGATTGCCAGAAGACCAATCCCGCCGCAGCGAGCAGCAGGCCGTCCAGCCACAGGCGCTGCCACAGCGGTGGATGCGGCCGGCTCACGGTGCGCCGCGCCGCCATCACGGTCGCCCAGCGCGCGTCCCGCCAGGCCGGGTAGAGAAAGGCGACGAACCCGACCAGCAGTCCGAAGAAGGCGACAAGAAGCAGCTTCGGCTGGTCCACGCCAAGCGCAGCGTCAAGGCCTGGGGCGGCCATGCCAAGGAGGAATACCACGGCCATGCCGAAGGCGGTTCCGCCAATGGCGGCGACGGCGGCCTCTGTCGCGGACAGAAACAATATGTCCCTGGCCGTCGCGCCGCGGACGCGAAGCAGCGCCTGCTCGGTGCGGCGGCGTTCCGCGCCGGACGAGGTGACGGCAAAGGTAAGCGCAATCGCCAATGCGATGCCTGGCAGTCCGAGGAACAGAAACAGCACGGAGGCGTACAACGCATCCTCGCGAACCGCTCCGAGGCGGGAGCCGAGATTATCGGCCACCAGGGCCTGGCCGGCGACTCTTGCCTCGAGATTGCGCTGCGCGGCAGTGACAAAGGTATAGGCCGCGACCGGATCCGGCGGCAGCGCCCCGTGCGCGAGGCGCACATGCAATTGCAGCCGGGCGGTGTCGGGGCGCGCCTTGGCCTGCGGGTCGAACGTTTGCCGCCAGGTCTCCTGCGGCAGGATAAGGACGTTGTCGGGCGGGGCCTGCGGCGCTGCCTGAGGCGGCAGACCGACAGCCTGGAACAGGGCGTCGGCGTCGGGCAGGTCGACCACGCCGGCAATCCTGACCTCCGCCGGCGGCAAACCCGTCCGCTGGATCGAGACCGTGTCGCCGGGGGCGACATGGAGGTTGGCAGCGGTCTGCTGGGCAATCAGCGCTCCGTCGGGGCTACCGGAAAGCAACCGGGTCTCCGCCGGGAAATCGCTGGAATACCCGCTATCGAAAGCAACCACCTGGCCAGGCCCCGTGGTCTGGGTCGTGCCGCCGGTTCGAGCCTCGAAGCCGGCGACATCGGCATAGCGGACCTGATGCACGGCCTTGACCGGAGCGGCTTCGGTCAGGGCCTTGCCGACGAGACCCGGATCGGCACCGGAAATCACTTGCACCTGCCAATCGATGGGGACCGCCGACACGGCGCGAGCGGTCATCGATGCACTGGCATTGGCGAGGAAGAGCGCCATCGCCGCAAGCAGCGCGACCGTCAGTGCGATGCCGGCTGCCGCGCCCGCCACGCGCATGAAACGGCGAGCGAGCACACCACGAATCCACAGCAGGAACATCATGCCGCCGCGGTCCCCGGCCGAAGCCCGGTGGTGAGCCGGCCATGATCCATCGTCCAGCGCGTCGCCATGCGGTTGGCCATGGCTTCGTCATGCGTGGCGACGACCAGGGCGATGTCGGTTCCTTCCAGGCGGTCGAGCACGGCGTCGAAGAAACGCAGCGCGGTTCGGCTGTCCAGCTGCCCGGTTGGTTCATCGGCCAGCACAAGCTTCGGACCCATGACCAGGGCGCGCGCCATGGCGATACGCTGAGCCTGGCCGCCGGACAGTTCCTCCGGCAGTTTGTCGCCGAGTTCGCCGAGGCCGAACGATTGCAGAAGCGATGCCCCGATCTCCTCGGCGCCGGCATTCTCGCCGGCCAGCAGCAAGGGCAGGCCGACGTTCTGGACGGCGGTTAGAGCGGGAAACAGGCTGGGCGACTGGAACACGAAGCCGATCTGGCGCGGCCTCAAGGCCTCGAATGCGCCGAGGCCGGGCCATTCGACGATGCCGGCGGTCGGCCTGTCGAGGCCGCCAAGAATATGCAGCAGCGTCGTCTTGCCGCTGCCGGAAGGTCCGACGAGCGCGATGCGCGCGCCCGACACGATCTCGCAGTCGACATTGCGCAGCACCTCGATCCGACCGGCGTTGCCGTCCCGGAAGTCCCGCCCGAGGTCTTTTGCGACGACAAGCGTTTCACCCACGATCGATCCTCCCATCCTTCAGTCTGATGATGCGATCCGCCCGCTGCGCCAGCGCCTTGCTATGGGTGGCCAGCAGCGTCGCCCGTCCGGCGTCGCGCCTCGCCTCGAAATGAGCGATCAGCCGGGATTCGGTATCGCTATCGACCTCCGCGGTCGGCTCGTCCGCAACCAGGATCAGCGGGTCGGCGGCCAGCGCCACCGCAAGGCCCGCCCGCGCCGTCTCGCCGCCGGACAGCTCGGTCGGAAAGGCACGTGCGCGATGCGAAAGGCCGACGCTTTCCAGCAGGCTGGCCATTCGCCGGTCATCCGGCTTCTTCGCCAGGAGCATCTGCAATCGAAGATTCTGCTCGACATTCAGGTGGCCGAACAGGTTTCCCGATTGCGGCAGAATGCCGAAGCTGGCGGCGCGAACACGCGTGCGATGGGCCTCCGGTCGCCGGGTCAGCCGGACACCGGACACCTCGACATAGCCGCCATCCGGTTCATCGAGGCCGGTTACGCAGGCCAGCAAGGTGGATTTGCCGCTGCCGGAAGGCCCGACCAGGGCAACGATCTCGCCGGCGGCGACGTGGAAACTGACGCCCCGCAATGCGGTCGTCTCATCATCGCCGATGTGGAAGAACCGATAGATCTCATGCGCGTCCAACGCGTGCATCTCATTTCCACCGGAACGAGTTGGACATCAGTTGCCACTGATCGACATTGTCGGCGCCCTTGGGCGCGTAGAATTCGAGCACGACGAGCTTGCCGTCCTTGAAATAGAGATAGCGCTCGTTCTCGAGGCGAACCTGCCGGTTGGTTACCGCGTTCGGTTCGGAGTTCGAGGTATAGACGATGCGGATCGCGGCGCCGGCCGGCAGTTTGACCTGCTTGACGGCGCTCACCCGCACGGCGCGCCCGGCGGCCTCGAGCTTGACGACATCGTTCGCCTTGACGCTGTCGACGGTCGGCGCGGTATCCGCCTTGGAAACCGAGACGACGACGCCGTCCAGCTTGTCGACGAAGCTGGCGCCGTCGGCACGATCCGACCGTGCCCAACCTTCCGGCACCTTCAGGGTGAACCCTTCCGGTGAAGTATAGTCGATGAAGACCTGCGTATCGGGGATGTCGCCCGGAGGGTTCTTCTCCGGTTGCACGGGTTTCTCGGCGGCCGAGGCCGGCAAGCAGCCAAGCACCGGAACCAGGGCAGCTGTCGTTCCCAGGCATGCTGTGAAGGCGAGAACCGGCAGGACGCCGATGGTTTTCCGAAAATGGGTTTTCATTTTCCGCGGCCTTTCGATGGAAGGTGAAGTCCATCCAGTATGGCGCTGCAAGCTTACGGGCGGGTCGCCAGCCTCATACGCTTTTGTAAGTTATCGGCGCGTTGGCAAGCTTTCGGCTTCGGCTTCCGGCTCTATGGCGCCGGCGATTTTACCAGCGGAAAGCTCACCACCACGGCGAGCCCGGGCCGGCAGTCCTCCAACGTAATGGATGCGCCGTGCAGATCGGCAATGGCCCTGACAAGGCTCAGCCCAAGGCCGCTGCCCGGCGTCGAGCGGCTGTGGTCCAGCCGGTACAGCCGCTGAAACACCCTTTCGCGTTCGTCCGTGGGAATGCCGGGTCCGTTGTCGGCGACGCTGGCAAGAACACGATCGCCCTGACGCGTCACCGACAGTTTGATGGTCGTGCCGGACGGGCAATGGCGAAGCGCGTTCTCCACCAGATTGGCGAACATCTGGGTCAACAGTTCGCGGTCCCCATGGATTCGGTCCGCGGCTTCCTTCAGTTGCCTGGATGACAGCACCTTGCCGTCGTCCTCGGCAACGTCGGTATAGATCTCCGCTATGATTTGCAGGATCTCGTCGAGGTCGACATCGGTGAAGCGCGCCTTGCGCGCGCCGGCCTCGATCTGCGCGATCCGCAACAGCGCATCGAAGGTCTCGTTGATCTGATAGCCCTCGGCCCGCGCATCGGCGAGATCGTCCGAAACGTCCTGATCCTGCGCTGCCTTGTCGGCGGCGCCTTCCAGGATCATCTGCAGGCGATTGAGCGGTGTCTTCAAATCGTGCGCGATGTTGGTGCTGACCTGTTTCATGCCGTCAACCAGGCTCGACAGCCGGTCGAGCGCCGCATTGACCTGGCTGGAGACGATGTCGATGTCGTCGCCATTGCCGGTCAGCGGAATGCGTGTATCCAGCCGGCCATGCGAGACATCGACCATGGTGGCGGCAATGCCGTCGAGACGGCGCTGGACGCGCGAGGCGAGCAGGGCGCCGCCGGCGACCGCCAGCCCGGTGATGATCAGGGTTGCCCAGCCGAAGCTCATCAGCATGATCGTTTCCAGTTCGTCCGTCTCGGACAGGCTGAATGCGATCGTCAGGGTGTTGCCGCCGACCGAGCCGGAATAGGCGCGGTATTCGGTATCCGGAGGAATGCCGGGCATTTCGGCGCCGAACAACGAAAAGCCGTCGGGAAGACCCGCCGCGGTGAAATTGCCGGCCAGGCGGTTGCCGGCCGCGTCGGTCAGCGAAAAAAGCTGTTCCTTCTTCGGGTTGCGCATGGAGTGGCTCTGGACGGTCTCCACCAGTTCCTTGAGATCGCTGTCGGAATAGGTCGCGGCGACGACGGAATAGGTTTCCTTGATGCTCTCGTCGAGCTGTTCGGCAAGATCCGCGCTCATCATCTGGTAGACGATGGCGCCCGACAGCACGAAAGCCAGCATGAACAGGAAGGCGAATGTCAGGGCGAGCCGAAACGGCGTGCTGCGCGGCAGGCGGGCCCATGCTTCCATCATGGCGCGAGCGGTGCGTGCAGGCTGTAGCCGGTGTTACGGACCGTGTGGATCAGCTGGGTTTCGAACGGCTTGTCGATCTTGGCCCGCAGCCGGCTGATATGGGTTTCGACGACGCTGGTCTTGGGGTCGAAATGAAAGTCCCAGACGCGTTCCAGAAGCATTGTGCGGGTGATCACGCGGCCCTCGCCGCGCATCAGCACTTCCAGCAGGCTGAACTCGCGCGGCTGCAGGTCGATCGGCTGGCCCTGCCGCGTGACGCGGCGCATGATGAGGTCCATTTCGAGGTCGCCAACCCGCAGAACCGTCTTCTGTTCCTGCGCCGCCGGCCGCCGGCCGAGCGCATTGATGCGGGCAAGCAGCTCGGAAAAGGCGAAGGGCTTGACCAGATAGTCGTCGCCACCCGCCTCGAGGCCCTCGACGCGGTCGTCGACGCCGCCGACGGAGGTGAGAAAGATAGCCGGCGTTCGCACGCCGGCGGCACGGATCGCCTTGACCATCGACAGGCCGTCGAGACCCGGGATCATGCGATCGGCTACGATCACGTCATAGGCGCCACTGGTCGCGGCGAAAAGCGCGTCATGTCCGTTGCGCAGGAGGTCGCAGACATGGCCGGCCTCTGTCAGCCCCCTGACGATGTAATCGGCGGTCCTTTGGTCGTCCTCGACGAGAAGAAGTCGCATCGCTGTCCCGGTTGGTTGCCGCTACCGCGAACAGGCTATCACCGGCGCGGGTCCGTTCCTAGGATGGCCGTGACGCCTGCCAGGCGCAGCGCGCGCCGCGGGTTTATTCCGACTCCAGCAGGATCTCGTCCAGTTCATCGGCCTTCTTGCTGAGCGTCATGTAGAAGACTAGGGCGACGATGCAGCCGAGGAAGATCAGGCTAGTGAAGGTGGTGCCGAAGCCGAGGCCGCCATATTCGACCGGCTGCGACAGCAGATCGCCGAACGAGGCGCCAAGCGGCCGCGTCAGGATATAGGCCAGCCAGAAGGCCAGGATGGCGTCCAGGTGGAACAGGTAATAGGCGAGCGCGATGAGCGCGATCACGCCGCCGAACAGCAGGCCCGTGGTCAGGTAGCCCATGTCGAAGCTCTCGGCGACAAGATCGCCCGCGGCGGTGCCGAGCGAAAAGGTGAAGAGGATCGCCAGCCAGTAGAAGACCTCGCGCCTTGTGGTGAAGATGGTGTGGATCGAAAGCGTCCGTTCGCTCGCGTACCAGACCGCGAACGTCGCCACGAGCACCACGCTGAAGGCGATCGTCGTGGTCTGCAGCCGCACGCCGAAATTGTCGACGAGGTTGTCGGTGATCAGCGTGCCGACGACGCTGATCAGCACCACCGCCAGCCAGTAGGCCCAGGGCACGTAACGTTTCTGGGCGAGCTGGAGGACAAGGGCGACGATCAGGACACCGGTCATGATCAATGACGTGACGGTCAGCCCGAGCCCAAGGTTGACGGCGAGATAGTCGGCCGCCGTTTCGCCCATGGTCACCGCCATAAGCTTGATCAACCAGAAATCGACAGTGACCTCGGGGACCCTGTTCTGGCTCGGTGCGGCGATGTTTTGCGTGTTGGGAGAAAGCATGGCGACCGTCCTCATGGTTCGCGGAAATTACTTGCCCATGACTTTCATGGCCTGGGCGAAGAAGTCGTCGGCGCGCTTGTCGTCATCCGCGTTGCAGCGTTCGATGCCCTTGGTCTCCAGTTCCGAGACCTTGTTCTTGTCGGCATCGCCGAGCTTTGCCGTCGCCTCCGCCGCGCGCAGCGTCTTCAGCGTCTCCTCGCAAGGCGCTGTGGCCGCGAAAACGGAGGAGACCGGACCGGAGACGGCGACGATGCCCAGTGCAATGGCGAGCGCGTATCTTCTCATGAGATGTTTTCCTGTCTGGTTCCGGTTGCCCGGCTGTGGGTTGATTCCGGCTCGCAGGAGGAGCAAGCCGGCATCTCGACAGTAGGGACGCGAATTCACACTCGCCTGTCCGCCGCCATACAATTTCGTAAGAATGGGCGCCGATCGGCCAAAAGGCCTTTACGAAAGCCTCGTGGTGCGCTGATAGAAGGCCACTGCCTTGCATCCGCCATCAATGGCGTGCCCCAGTGCTCCCGGGCCTGTCAGCGCCCAAGGAAAACACCAATGACCTACGCGCCCCTCAAGCCGGTTTCCGATGCCTTTGTCCAGCGCAAGCGACTGATCTTCGTGCGGGTCGCGGCGGTGCTCGCGGTGCTGCTTCTGTTTTTCGCCAAGCCAGCCTTGAGCGAGGGCTCGAACGGCCATGAGACGCTCGAGCATCTTGGCCTCAGCCTGGTGCTCATCTGTATCGTCGGGCGGCTGTGGAGCATCCTCTATGTCGGCGGCAAGAAGAACCAGGAACTGGTCTCGACCGGACCGTTTTCGATGACCCAGAACCCGCTCTATTTCTTCTCGACAGTGGGCGCGGTCGGCATCGGGTTGATCTATGGCTCCCTGGTGGCGGCGCTGCTGCTGGGCGCCGCCTCCTTCTTCATCTTTCGCGTCACCGCGCGCAAGGAAGCCGGATTCCTGCTGGGCAAGTTCGGGCCGGCTTACGTCGCCTATATCGAGGCCACCCCCCGCTTCTGGCCAAACCCGCTGCTTTACCGCGACCATGACGAGCTGCAGTTCTCGACGCGCGCGCTCAAGCGCACTTTCCTCGACGGGCTTTATTTCCTCGCCATCTTCCCGGCCATCGAGCTGATCGAATATTTCCGGGAGACGGGCCTGCTGTTCCCGGCCTTCGTCACGCTCTACTGATCATCCGCGCCCGCCCTGCAATCAGGAAAATCGTTTCAGGTCGTGCGGCGCTTCGACCAGTGCGGCTCAGCGCCAGGATCGCCGACCGCTCCAAGCCTCTGTACAAATTCCGGACGAAGCCGCGATGCGCGGTCCGGGAATACGCTATGCTCCCAGCGGATAAGGCATGTAGCCGACGAAGCCCGCGATCTTCCAGCTCCCGCCGACCTTCCTGCAGAAATACAGCGTCTGCCATTTCAGCCTGTCGACGCCGCCGTCGGCCTTGGCGACGGAGCCATCGAACTTCTTGTGCAGCACGGCGCGGTCGCCATCGACATCGATGTCGCGCAGATTGGTGACGCGAAACAGCGCCTCGCGCAGCGGTTCCGCGAATTCCGTCGCCGCCGTCTCCTTGGCCTGGCGCAGCCACTCGTCGCGATAGACTTCCAGCCTCGGGAACTGCAACCGCCATGCGTCGGCATTGGCGAGGAGATGCGCATGCATGCCGAAAAAGCTTTCGGCGACGAAATCATTCTCGACCATCGACCAGTCCTGGCCGATGAAGGCGTCGATATCGCGCCGCACCAGCATTTCCCACAGCGCGTGGCGGTCGGCGTCGCCCGATGGAAACGGGTTCTTGTCGAAGGTCATTGTCGGGTTCTCCGGTCTCGCAAGGCATCTGTCCGCCGCGGCTTCTAGACCGTCCGGCAAGCGCGCACGATGCAGGCGCTTCTGTAATAAAGCAACATGGTTTTCGAAGAATGTTGCTTTCCAACAAGACCTCTATCGGGATCGCCCCGATCGCGGTAAATCTGCGCCAAGCGGGCGCCGTCCTGGCGCCGCGTCGCGTCATCGGAGGAGGTCATCCCTTGCCCAAGCAGACTTTTGGAACATCCCATGTGCCGCTGTCGCCCGCCGTGCGGGCCGGCGATTTCGTCTATGTCTCGGGCCAGGTCCCGGTCGGCGGCGATGGCATCGTGGTGAAAGGCGGCATTACCGAACAGACCGAGCAGGTGCTCGCCAATGTGAAGGCCGCGCTCGCCCTGGCCGGCTGCACCCTGGACGATGTGGTGAAAACCACCGTCTGGCTCGAGGACGCGCGCGATTTCGGCGCCTTCAATGCCGTCTACGCCAGGCACTTTCCCAAGAACCCGCCGGCCCGCACCACGGTCGAATCGCGGCTGATGATCGATATCAAGATCGAGGTCGAGGCGGTCGCCTACCGGCCGGTCTGACAAAGGCAAAGGAAGCGGAGGTTCCCCCATGCAATTCGACCTCCTGCTGAAGGGCGGACGGCTGATCGATCCGGCGTCGGGGCTCGACGCGCCGCGCGATGTCGCCATCGCCAATGGCCGTGTCGCGGCGGTCGATGCCGACATCCCCGTGACCAGAGCCGCGCAGGTCGTCGACGCGACCGGCTGCATCGTCGCGCCCGGCCTGATCGACCTGCACAGTCACGTCTATTGGGGCGGCACCTCGCTCGGCGTCGACGCCGACCGGCTCGCCGCCAAGAGCGGCACCACCACTTTCATCGACGCGGGAAGTGCCGGCGCCGGCAATTTCCTCGGCTTCCGCCGCCACGTCATGGAGCGCTCGAAGACGCGCATCCTGGCCTATGTCAACATTTCCTTCGCCGGCATCTTCGGCTTCTCGCAGACAGTGTCGGTCGGCGAGTGCAGCGATCTCAGGCTGTGCGAGCCGCGCGAGGTGGTCGCGGCGGTGCGTGAGCACGCCGACGTCGTCGTCGGCGTCAAGGTCCGTTCCGGCAAGCATGCCGGCGGCACCAGCGGCATCGCGCCGGTCGATCTCGCGCTGGAGGCCGCCGACAAGGCTGGCTTGCCGCTGATGGCGCATATCGACGAGCCGCCGCCCGGCCGCTCGGAAGTGCTGCCGCGCCTGCGCCGGGGCGATATCCTCACCCACTGCTTCCGGCCGTTCCCCAATGCGCCGGTCTTCGCTTCCGGCGCGGTGCGGCCCGACATGCGGCTGGCGCGTGAGCGCGGCGTCATTTTCGATCTCGGCCATGGCATGGGCTCGTTCGACTTCGACGTCGCCCGCGCCATGCTCGCCGAGGGTCTGGCGCCCGACGTCGTCTCGAGCGACGTGCATCTCTACTGCGTCGATGGTCCGGCCTTCGACATACTGGTCTGCATGTCGAAGCTGATCGCGCTCGGCATGCCGCTGGTCGAGGTGCTGCGCGCCGCGACGCAGGCCCCGGCGCGGGCGATCGCGCGGCCAGATCTCGGCACGCTGGCTGTCGGCGCTGTCGGCGACGTCGCCGTGCTTCGCCAGCGGTCGGGCCGCTTCACTTTCGTCGACGCGGTCGGCGCCTCGCTGGTCGCCGACCAGCGGCTGGTGTCGGAAGGCATCGTCATCGGCGGCACCTGGTGGCCGAACGAGGCGGCGAACGACCTCGGCGAGACCGAGCGTTTCGAGGCACATGCCAACCATACCCATGTCGAGGTCGCTGCCCGGCACTTCGGGCATCGGCACGAGTGAGGCCTTGCCGGCGAGGTCGAGGCTCTGTCCGCGGTCAGGCGACTGCCGGGGCAGTCATGCCAGGCCGAGCGTGTTCAGGAAACTCACGACATCCATCGTCGTCAAAAGCTCGATACGCGCGCGGATCAGGTCATCGCTCCAGTCCCACCATTTCAACGACTGCAGGCGCTCGATGACATCCGGCGCGAACCGGTAGCGCATGACACGAGCCGGATTGCCGACCGCGATGGCATAGGGCGGAATCTCTCTTGTGACGATGCTGCCGGCACCGATCACCGCTCCATTGCCGATCGTGACGCCGCTGAGGATGACACTGCGGGCACCGATCCAGACGTCATGGCCGACCGTAATCGGACCCTTGCCGACGGTTCCATTTCCGTTGCGGATCTTCCCGTCCACGGATTGGATCGGATAAGTGGTCGCGCTGTCGAGGCGGTGTTCAGCCGCACAGATAAAGAGAACGTCGGGGCCGACCGAACAGAATGATCCTATCCGCACCGGCACGGTTTCACGCGGAACGAAGAACGATTTCTTGCTGAGGCCGTAAGTATGACGCCCGATCTCGACACCTGGCAGTGGCGGCAACGGGTCCTTTTTCAGTCCAAGCTTGATGCGAAGCCCTCTTAGAAATCCCATCGGCGTCCTCCCGCGAGTGGCCGGGCACTATAGCGGGAATCCTTACTGCATCTGAAAGCTTCGCGGACGATTTTTCGTCCGGGCTGGTCCGGTGGCCCCAGCTCCTTTCAATTCCGGCGTGAGGAATTGCTCGGCGGCCCATAAACCGGCGTCGCGATGCCTTCCATGCGCGCCTTGATCTGCAGCGCCACATATTTCGAATAGAAGCGCGACAGCGCCAGGTTGCCGCCATGGAACCACAGCGCTTCCTGTGCCGTCGGCTTCCACATGTTGCGCAGCTCGCCTTGCCACGGGCCGGGGTCGCCCTTGACGCCGGAGCCAAGGCCCCAGCAGGGGCCGACCTTGTCGGCGACTTCGCGCGAGACGAGCGCGGCCACATTCTCGTTCATCGACTGGTAGCCGGTGCAGGCGATGATGGCGTCGGCCTCGATCTCGGTGCCGTCATCGAACAGGATGCCCTTTGGCGTCAGCGACTTGATCGCCACGCCACTGCGGATGCCGATCTTGCCGTCGATGATCAGGTCCGAGGCGCCGACGTCGATGTAGTAGCCTGAGCCGGTGCGGTAGGCCTTCATCAGCAGGCCCGTCTCGTCGTCGCCGAAATCGATGGCGAAGCCCGAGGCGCGCAGGCGATCGTAGAAGCCTGCGTCGCGCGCCCGGATGACGTCGTAGAGCGCCCGCTGGCCCTTGGGCACCAGAGCGAACGGCGTCGAGGCGACGATCATGTCGGCCTTCTCGGTGGTGATGCCGCGCGCCAGCGCGCTTTCCGAGAAGATTTCGAAGCCTACTTCCATAAGCGTGTCCGACTTGACCACGGTGGTCGGCGAGCGCTGGATCATGGTGACGTCGGCGCCGCTCTCCCAAAGGTCGACGCAGACGTCATGCCCGGAGCTTGCCGCGCCGATGACCGCGACCTTCCTGCCACGGAATTTATCGCCGCTCGAATACTGGCTGGAATGCAGCAACTCGCCCTTGAACTGGTCCGCGCCGGCCAGGTCGATCTTTCGCGGCGGCCCGTAGGCGCCGGTGGCGAAGACGATGTGCTTCGGCTTCAGCGTGACCTGCCTGCCGACGCGATCGACCACCACGGTCCAGACCTTCTCCGCCTCGTCATAGCTCGCGCTGAGGCACTTGGTGGCGGCCCAGTAATTGAGCTCCATGACGCGCGTGTACATTTCCAGCCAGTCGCCCATCTTGTCCTTGGGCGTGAAGACCGGCCAGTTATCGGGAAACGGAATGTAGGGCAGATGGTCGTACCAGACCGGATCGTGCAGCACGAGCGTGCGATAGCGGTTGCGCCAGGAATCGCCTGGCCTCGCGTTCTTCTCGATGACGATGGTCGGCACGCCGAGCTGCCTGAGACGCGCGCCGAGCATGATGCCGCCCTGGCCGCCGCCGATGACCAGGCAATAGGGCTGCTCGGAGGCGCCAAGTTCGCGCGTCTCGCGCGCCCGCGCCTCCGACCAGGTCTCGCGCTCGGGATCGGCCTTGTGGCGCACGCCGAGCGGCCGCGCCGCGCCCTTGCGCTCCTCGAAGCCTTTCAGGTCCGTCATGGCGGTGAACAATGTCCGGCAGCGCCCGTCGCGCAGGCGCATGATGCCTTGTCCCGAGGCGACCGCGGTCTCGAATGTGAACCAGGCTTCGATCGTGCCTTCGTCCGAGGTCGCCTCGCCGCTGAGCTGCCATGCGGCGGGTTTCGTCGTCGCCAGCGTCGCCTTGAGCATGTCGGCGATGGCCTCGCGGCCTTCCATGGTCTTCACGTTCCAGGTGAAGGTCAGAAGATCGCGCCAGTAGCAATCGTCGACGAACAGATTGCCGGCCGCCGCCACGTCGCCGGCTTCAAGCGCCTGCGCAAAGGAGCCGAGCCATGCGGCGGCCTGTTTCGTTGGTGCCATTTCGAGCATGTCTGTCCCTCTTCCTGCAATGCGCCCCATCCGTTGAGACGGTAACTGTCGAACCCGGCGCCGCCCCTCATCCGCCTGCCGGCACCTTCTCCCCGTGAACGGGGAGAAGAGACTAGTCCCCCAGCGGCTCCATCTCCTTGCCGGTGCGGTGGATCTGGGCGTTGTACTTGATGCGGCGCACCGTCTCACGCGCCGGGCCATCGAGCTTGTAGGCCGAGGCCACCGCCAAGAGGTCTATCATCGCCAGGAAGGCGAAGCGCGATGCGGTTGGCTTCAGCGTGTCGGGATATTCGGGCACGGCAACCGTCAGCCTGACGTCGCAGGCGCGCGCAAGCTCGGTGTCGGGCGCGGTCACGGCGATGGCGTTGGCGCGATAGTGCTTGGCGAGTTCGACCGCCTCGATCACCTCGCGCGTGCGCCCGGTCGCCGAAATGGCGATCACCAGATCGCCGGGCTTCAGCGTCGAGGCGGTCATGCGCATCAGGTAGGGATCGCACTGGGCGCTGATCGATATGCCGTAGCGAAACAACCGGTATTGGGTTTCCTGTGCCAGCGCCGAGGAACTGCCGCCCAGCCCGAAGACGGTAACCTGGCGCGCCTTGGCAATGAGTTCGGCGGCCTTCTGCAGCTGCGCCGGGTCGAGTTGGCGCTCGGCCTCCTGCAGGGCCTGGCGTGCTTCGCCGAAAACTGCGTTCCAGAACGGCATGCCGTTGTCGCCGCTGGTCGCCGGCGGCTTGGCCAGATAAAGCGCGCCGACGACAAGACTCTGCGCCAGCTTCAGCTTGAAATCACGCACGCCCTCGCAGCCGATGGCGCGGCAGAACCGGGTGACCGTCGGTTCGCTGACCCCGGCGCGCTGGGCAAGGGCCGCATTGGAGGCGTCGACGGCGTATTTGACGTCGTCCAACACAACATCGGCGACGCGGCGCTCGGCCGGGCGCAGCTCGGCATAGGAATCCTTGACCAGCGAGATGATGTCGGGGATGCGCCGGAGGTCGCGCCCTTCCAGATCACTGCTCACTTCCTGGCTGTCAGCTTCGGTCATCAAGTCGGTCTTCCCTGTCTTTTCGACCTGACCTCTTACCATGTTTGCACGCTGCCGTTCCATGCGCCTGGCCATGGGTGCAACCGGTGCGTGCCGCAAGGGCATGCCGGAGCCATGGCGCTAAGTATGTAGGAAAGCAACACGAATTTCAAGACGGAGAAAAACACGCAATAACAAGGGATTAATGGAAGCTCGGAATTTTCGTTACACGCTTGCCATCACGACCGCTTGACAGCGAAGTAGGATAGTTACAGACTGATTTCTGGCAGTCTGATGACCATTGGATCATCACGCAATCTCCGAGGGGCGGATGAACGCGGGCGAAGCAACAACGCCGAAGCTCGGCGTGCAGGCAGCGACCAAGATCTATCACACGGCGTCCGGCGACCTCTTGGCGCTGGACCGCTGCAGTCTCGACATCCGCGCCAATGAAATCGTCTCGATCGTCGGCCCGTCCGGTTGCGGCAAGACCACGCTTTTGTGGTCGATGTCGGGCCTGCACGGCCTGACCAGCGGCGAGATCCGGCTCGACGGCAAGGCGATCACCGGTCCGCATCCCGATATCGGCATCGTCTTCCAGGAAGCCAATCTCCTGCCCTGGCGCAATCTCGACGCCAATATCCGCTTCCCCTTCGAGATCAAGGGCGAGAAGCCGGACCGCGCTTGGATCGCACATCTCCTCAACCGCGTCGGGCTCGACGGTTTCGGCGGCAAGTTCCCGCGCGAGCTGTCAGGCGGCATGCAGCAGCGCGCGGCGATCGTGCGGGCGCTGGCGCTGAAGCCCTCGGTGCTGTTGATGGACGAGCCGTTCGGCGCGCTCGACAGCTTCACCCGCGAGGAGATGAACCGGCTGGTCGAGGAAATCTGGCTCGACACCAAGACCACCATCGTCTTCATCACCCACAGCATCGAGGAAGCGATCTTCCTCTCGGACCGCGTGGTGGTGCTGAGCGCCCGGCCGGGCAAGGTCGCCCGTGAGTACCGCGTGCCGTTTCCGCGGCCACGCTCGCTGGAGATCATGGCGACGAAAGAAGTCTTCGACCTCACCAACCGGATCAAGATGGACATCGTCGGCGAGCGCGCCAGGCCGAAGCCGCCGGAACAGGCGCGCACAAGTGCCGAGATCGTGAGGATCAGGCCATGAGCGACGCCATTCCGGAATTTTCCAAATCCAAGGCAAGTGACGGACAGGACGTCAGCCTGACCAATTTGTCCGCCTTCGCCGGCGGTCCCGGCATCAAGTCGGGCAAGGAAGTGGCGGCCATCATCGCGGTTGCGGTGATCATCATCGGCGGCATCGAGCTGGCGCTGCGGCTGTTCCACGTGCCGCTCTACATCATGCCGCCGCCGAGTTCGATCGCCTACGCGCTGTTCGACGAGTTCCCGCTGATCGCGCCGCACCTCGGCTACACGCTGGTCGAGCTGGTATCGGGCTTCGCCATCGGCGCCGTGGTCGGCATGGTGCTGGCGGCCGTCATCACCCAGTTCCCTTTCGCCGAAAAGATCGTCGCGCCCTACATATTGCTGCTCGTCACCACGCCGATGCTGGCGCTGGTGCCGCTGCTGATCCTGCGTTTCGGCTTCGGCTACACCCCGCGCATCATCGCGGTGGCGCTGGCCGCCGGGCCGATGGTGATGATCAACGCCGCCACCGGCTTTCGCCGCGTCGACAGCGCCAAGATCGCGCTGGCGCGATCCTACGGCGCCAGCACCTTGCAAATATTCTGGAAGATCCGCGCACCGATGGCGCTGCCGATGATCCTGGTCGGGCTGATGATCGGCGCCATCTTCGGCCTGCTCACCGCCGTCGGCGCCGAGATGGTCGGCGGCGGTTTCGGCCTCGGCAACCGGCTGACAACCTATTCGTCGATGATCCAGATGCCGCAGTTCTTCGCCGTGGTGCTGATCCTGTCGACGCTCGGCATTCTGATCTACGTGCTGTTCTTCCTGATCGGGAAGAAATGGGCGAGTTGGGAGGCATAAGGCAGAAGACGCCCGGGAGACGGTCGGCAAGAGACTGACAATCAACAAAAAGGGGAATGTTATGAAGATGGAGAATCCAATCAACAACGCGGCGGGCATCAGCCGCCGCACTTTCCTGCAAGTGACCGGCGCCGGCCTGGTGACGGCCACCGCGCTCGGCGCCACGGGCTTGAAGGCCAGGGCCGAGGCCTATGGCAAATTCACCTGGATCTCGCCGCGCGGCACGCTCGAAGTGCTCGACGACTATCCCTACTGGGCGGCCAAGAAGGCCGGCTATTTCGACGGGCTCGACACCGACATGCAGCCCGGCCCGTCGGACGGCACCGCGACGGTGAAGTTCGTCGATGTCGGCCAGGCCGACATGGGCTTCCCCTCGCCCGGCGTGTTCTCCTTCGCCATCCAGAACGGCATGAAGCTGAAGTCGGTGTTCCACATGGGCGCGCGCGACACGTTCAGCATCGCTTTCCGCAAGGGCGAGGGATCGAACGACTTGAAGAAGCTGGAAGGCAAGACCATCCTGCTCGGCTCCGCCGCCTGGCAGTCGATCACCGATCCGCTGCTGGCGGCACAAGGCGTCGACATCAAGAAGGTCAAATATGTCGAAGCCGGCTGGCCGACCTGGGGCACAGCCCTTGCCGGCGGCCAGGGCGACGCCGCCCTGTCGTGGGAAGGCCTGCGCGCCGAATGGATCGCCAAGGGACTCGATTTCGAGTATTGGCTCGGCGTCCAGCATTCGAAACTGCCGGCCAACACCTTCGTCGTTCGCACCGCCGACCTGGCGGATCCCGACAAGAAGGCGTTCCTGGAAAAGTATCTGCGCGGCTGGGCGATGGGCCTCGAATTCGGCTACCAGAATCCGCGCGCGGCGGTCGAAGCGGTGTTCGAGCAGTTCCCGACACTGGCCAAGAATCTCGGCCCGGAGCTCGGCACCACCTCGATCCTGCAGCAGATCAACGTCTTCCGCGGCGACATGGACAAGCGCGGCGGCTGGGGCTCGCACGACATGGCGAGCTGGCAGGGTTTCTTCGACGAGATCCACAAGATCGGCCAGATCACCAATCCGGTGAAGGCCGAGGATGTCTGCACCAACGAGCTGATCCCGGCGGCCAACAATTTCGACAAGGCCAAGGTCAAGGCCGATGCCGACGGCATCAAGCTGTCGGAAGGCTTTGCCGCGCTCGATGTCGAGAAGATCAAGGCGCATCTGTTCGATTCGGCGGTGAAGTAGGGACTGGCGGATTAGCAGGGCAGTCTGGTGATTTGGCGGTGTCGGTGCTGCCCCTCATCCGCCTGCCGGCACCTTCTCCCCGTATAGTGACGGGGAGAAGGGAGATGGCCGTGCCCTCCGCGCTCTTTCTGCAACGCGGGCGATTGGCGAAATCCTCGGCGAAGACTTCTTTCTCCCCGTCACTATACGGGGAGAAATGCCCGGCAGGGCAATGAGGGGCGGCGCCGACGTAGCTCGATTGCCAGGGCAATACATTGGTGGCGACACGTCGCTGCCCACGATCCGGTCAATAAATGGGAGGCTGACATGGCCGACAAGGTGAAAGTGCTGGTGGTGGGTCTGGGCAATATGGGTGCGTCGCACGCCAGCGCCTATCATCGCTCCGAAGGCTTCGAGATCGTCGGCATCATGAGCCGCTCGATCAAGAGCAGCAAGAAGATTCCGGCGGAGCTTTCCGGCTACCCGCTCTATGAGGATTTCGACCTGGCGCTGAAGGAGACGAAGCCCGACGCCGTCTCGATCAACAGCTGGCCGAACACCCATACCGAATATGCGCTGAAGGCGATCGCGGCCAATTGCCATGTGTTCATGGAAAAGCCGCTCGCCACCAACATCGAGGACGCCGAAAAGGTGGTCGCCGCCGCACGGGCGAAAAACCGCAAGCTGGTGTTGGGTTACATCCTGCGCGTCCATCCTTCCTGGATCAAGTTCATCGAGGTCGGCAAGACGCTCGGCAAGCCGCTGGTGATGCGTCTCAATCTCAACCAGCAGAGCAGCGGCACCGCCTGGCATTGGCACAAGAACCTGATCGATTCGCTGATCCCGATCGTCGATTGCGGCGTGCACTATGTCGACGTCATGTGCCAGCTGACCGGCGCCAAGCCGGTGCGCGTGCATGGCATCGGCGCCAAACTCTGGGCGGAGGCCGACAAGCAGAATTATGGGCATCTGCATGTCACCTTCGATGACGGCTCCGTCGGCTGGTACGAGGCGGGCTGGGGCCCGATGATGAGCGAGACGGCCTATTTCGTGAAGGACGTGGTCGGCCCGAAAGGGGCGGTGTCGATCGTTGCCGGCCAGGCTGCAAGTACCGCTTCGGACGCCGAAGTATCCAATTCCGCTGACATTGACCGCCATACCAAGACCGACGCGCTGAAGATCCACTATGCTGCCGTCGACGGCGACAAGAATTTCTCCAAGCCGGACGAGATCGTCAGCATGGAGGACGAGCCCGGCCATCAGGAGCTGTGCGACCGCGAACAGGCCTTCTTCCTGCGAGCGATCCGCGAGGATCTCGACCTGACCGAGCAGATGGACGCGGCGGTCAACAGCCTGCGCATCGTGCTGGCGGCCGAGCAGAGCATCGCGCTCGGCCGGACCGTCGACCTGGCCTGATGCAACCCGGTTGCTGGCGGCGGCGGAGGCGCCGGCGGTGAGGGCAGCGCCAACGTCGCAAACTGGGAGAGAGACATGGTCACCGACGGTCTGTTGAAAACCTATGCGGACTCCGACGCGCTGGATCTCGCCGGTCTGGTGCATCGGGGCGAGGTTTCGCCGGCCGAGCTGGTCGAGGCGGCGATCATGCTGGTCGAACGGCTTAATCCGGCGCTCAACGCGGTCATCCATCGCCTCTATGACATGGCACGCGCACAGGCAGGCGCGGTCGACAAATCGGCGCCTTTCGCCGGTGTGCCGTTCCTGCTCAAGGAACTGGCTTCGTCCTGGACAGGCGCGCCCAACACCAATTCTTCTTATTACCTGAAGGATGTCGTCGCCGATTTCGACACCGAAGTGGTCCGCCGCATGAAGTCGGCCGGGCTGGTGCTGGTCGGCAAATCGAACGCGCCCGAAAACGGCTGGTCGATCACGACCGAACCAAAACTCTACGGAACGACGAAGAACCCGTGGAAGGAGGGCATCACGCCAGGTGGTTCCAGCGGCGGTGCGGCTTCCGCCGTCGCCGCGCGCATGGTGCCGATCGCGGAAGCCAGCGACGGCGCCGGCTCGATCCGCATTCCGGCCTCCTGTTGCGGCATTGTCGGGCTCAAACCGTCGCGCGGCCGCGTCAGCCTCGCCCCGTTCGGCGACTATTGGTATGGCGGCGCCTATTTTCTCTGCTGCTCGCGCAGCGTGCGCGACACGGCGGCCTATCTCGATGCGGTGGCCGGCGCGCTGCCGGGCGACCCCTACACGCCGCCGGTGCCGGATGGCAGCTGGCTCAGCCTGTCGGCCCGGGCGCCCAAGACGTTGCGCATCGGCTTCACCGTCACGCCGCCCAATGGCACGGCCATCGATCCAGAGGTGAAGGCGGCGGTGCTGGCAACGGTGGCGACGCTCGAGCGGCTGGGCCATCATGTCGAGGAGCACGACATGCCGCTCGATGCCAACGGCGTGTGGGCGACCTACACCAACATGACCTGCGTGCAGACGGCGGCGACGTTCGATTATCATGAAACGGTGATCGGCCGGCCGGTGACGCCACAAGACGTCGAGGCGGTGACCTGGGCGATTATCGAGCGCGGCCGCGCCACCAGCGGCGTCAGGCACATCTCCGACGTCGAGCAGCTCAGGCAGGTCGGCCGCGACATTGTCGGCGATCTCACCGCCTACGATCTCTTCATCACGCCCACGCTCACCCAGCTTCCGCGCCCGTTCGGCTACTACGACATGTCGGAGACCGACATCGATCGTTACAACGCCAAATGGACCGATGCGGTCTTCGCCTTCCCCTTCAACATCTCCGGCCAGCCGGCGATCTCGCTGCCGCTTGGCTGGTCGAATGGCGGTGTCCCGATCGGCGTGCAGCTGGTCGGACGCTACGGCGACGAAGCGATGGTGCTCGCCGCGTCGGCGCAGCTCGAGCAGGAAATGCCCTGGAGGGATCGGCGGCCGCCGGTGAGCGCGTAGGATGCGTTGATGTCGGTGATGCCGGCATCACCCAATATCAACATGACGCAACAATCTCTGCCGTCGGTGCTGTCCCTCACTGTCCTGCCGGACATCTCTCCCCGTGAACGGGGCGAGAGCAGCTGGCCGCGACGCCGGCGCCTTTCTGACGGCGCGCAAGATTGGCGAGATCGGCACTGAGAGCGTCCCTCTCCCCGTCACCATAAGGGGAGGGAATGCCGGCAGGCAGGTGAGGGGCAGCGCCAGCGGCGGTGTCATTGTGAACAGCGGCCATGGCGCAGCAGGCCGCCCAAAGTGCGCGGCCAGCCAGACGACAGCGTCCTCGCTAACCGATCGTCTCCAGCCGCCTCGGCAGCCTGTTCATCGCGACAGGACCATCCGGCGTGACCAGGAACTGGTCCTCGAGGTTGAAGCTGGCGAGGCCATCGATGTAGAGCGGGATCTCGAAGGCCAGCACCATGCCGGCTTCGATCACGATATCGCTGTCGGCTGAGATGAACGGCCATTGCTCGGAGAAGACCGACTGGCCGACGCTGTGGCCGAAATGGCCGCGGCGGTAGGAGCGCAACCCCTGCCGCTCCAGGCTGTCGGTGGTCACGCGGTGGACATGGGCGAGGGAATTGCCCGGCACAAGGGCCGCCAGCCCGTCCTCGAAGGCGCGCTCGGCGATCGCGTGCAGCTGTGCCTGATCTGGGGAAGGCGGCCCGAAGATGAAGTTGCGCGACATGTCGGAGGCATAGAAGCCGACCGTGCAGACCATGTCGCACTTCAGCGGATCGCCGGGCATCGCCTTGGCATCGGCGCCTTTGGCGCGGGCGCCAAGCGTCACATATTCCGCCGTCACGACCGGATGCGACAGGCCTGCGGCCGCTTCGGCGACGCCTTTCCGGTAGAGCGCGACGAGGTCGGCCTGGCGCATGCCAGCCATCGCATCCACCTGCAGACGCTCCAGCCCCGCTTCCGACAGGATGATGCCCTGCTGCAGGAGGTCGATCTCGCGCTGTGACTTGACGGCCCGCAGCCGGTCCAGGACCTCCGAGCCGTCGACCACCCGATGGTGCGGCAGCAGCGCCTGGATGGCCGCGAGATCGGCGGCCGGAACGAAGTCGAGGTCGACGCCCAGCGTCGTGCGCGCCAGCCCGAATTCTTTCAGCATCGCCTGCAACTGGCGCACCGAAGCGGCGAGATCGAAGGTGGCGGGGCGCGAGAAATCCGGCGCGCGGCCAAGCGAGGCCAGGCCGGCCTCGATGCGCTCGACCAAGGGACGTCCCTGGGTTCCAATTTCGACCGGTGCGGATTCGATCCAGATCGGGTGCGAGCGCACGGCCGCTTCGGGCGCGGCGGTCCTCACCTGCGCCGCGTTGAAGTCCGCGACCACGACGCCGATCGGCAGGTCGTGCCGGGCCGGGATGACAACGAAGCCCGCGCCGGCGCGCCGGAACAGCCCCGCCGGGCCGATCCAAGCCCCAGTCGCATAATGGAATGCCTCGGGCGCGCAGAGCACCAGCGCCTCGATGCCGGCCCGTTCCATCAACAGCGCGACACGCTGGCGGTCGACAAAGCCCGTCATGTCTTTCTCCTGACATCAGAAGCGCCAACGGAGCATTGCCGGTGCGGACAATCAAGCCGGTTCCTCGCTGCGGAAGATCCGCTGTCGCCTCACATTGGCGACATTCGGGATTGGGCGAAGTGACGGGTGTTGCCGCCAATCGCCGAGGCATCGATCCGTGGACACAAGCGTCCACTCAGACGAACGGCGAGATCGGCTACTTGGTCGATTCCAGCTTGGCGATCGCGGCAGTGAAGCCGGCCAACGACACCGGAATGGTGACCGGCTTGCGGGTGACCGATTCCATGCCGATGTTCAGATTGGTCCCCGACTTCATCGCCTTGACGAGTTCTGGCGACAGGGGGGTCGCGGCGTAGGCGCCGTTCTGGTCGCTGGTCTGGATGGCGATGGTCGTCTTCTGCCCCTGGTCGATCTGATAGCTGGCCCCGGATGGCAGGAACAGGCCGTGCGGCAGAGCGAGCAGCATGGCCAGGCTGCCATTGCCATTGTCGCGGCGCACGGTCACGGTCAGCACGCGCTGTCCTGTCTTGGCCTCCGTCAGGTTCTGCGACACCTGGCATTGGAGCTCGGTGGTCGCCGAGCCGCTGGAGCAGTTCACGGCCCACGGATTGGCGTCTGCCTGCTGTGGCTGGGCCGGCTTGGCCTCCTCGGCCAGCACGGGTCCAACCCAAGCCATCGCCAGCCAAAGGACAGCCGATGCCGCGGCCACTCTTCTTAGATTAGCGATAGCTAAAACAAGTATCATAATCTCCGTGCCCCCCAATTTCCTTGCCCAAGCAGGTATTTTGCCCGAAAAGGCTTGATACAACACCCGTGACTGCTCCGAAAGCCGGCGCCTCGCCAAGCAAGCCGGCAAAAATACTGTGGCCCTCTTGCCACAGAACTGAATTTTGAGTCTCGACAACAGCACTCACAATAGTCTGGACTCGCTATACAATAGAATTCGCGTATGGATGACACGCGGGACGTGTAGTCCTGGAAGGGCACGCCGGGGATGGGAACTACCGAGGAATCTCGGCAGGTTGGTGATATGGCGCTGCGTCGGGAGGGGCTCCGCGCGCGCGCCGGCGGCGGTCGTTCGCGTTTCGCCGCAAACCTCCTGAAGACGACAGCGCTTTCGACGCTGGCGCTGGCGCTTTCGGGAGCAGCCGCCTATTCCGACGACACCGGGCTTTGGCAGCCGCAGGTCAGGGCCATCATCGGCGCCGACAACAATGGCGGCAATGCCGCGCTCGAAGGCTTCATCCCGATCAAGCAGACCGCCGAATCGGTGCTGTTCCTGGACGTCCGGGCCAAGCACGATTTCAAGGACGCCTCCGGCCAGGACATCGGCCTTGGCATTCGCCGGATCGTCAACCCCGACCTGATGGTCGGCGGCTACGCCTATATCAATCTCGAAAACTACAACGGCACCCAGTTCACATCGGCCACGCTGGGCGCCGAGGCGATCACGCCGAACTTCGACGCGCATGTGAACGTCTTCGTGCCGATCAAGGGCGACAGCACCGACCATTCGGTCAGCTCGACCCTCTCGATGGTCTCCAATCAGCTGATCGAGCAGATATCGGTGCTCGACCATCGCGATTACGCGGCATGGGGCATCGAGGGCGAGATCGGCGCCCAGGTACCGGTCAACCTGCCCGACAAGCATTCGCTGCGGCTCGATATCGGCGGCTACCATTTCGAGGATCCGCACGGCGACGACGGCAGCGTCACCGGCGCCAAGGCCGGGTTGGAATACACGATCGGCGATGTCTTCGGCAGCGGCACCTCGCTGGTCTTCGCCGGCGAGGTCCGCAACGACAACCGCGACGACACCCAGTTCGCCGGCAGCGTGCGGCTGAACATCCCGTTCAATCCCGGCCATGGCTCGGGTGATGGAGCAGACAGCGGGCCGGAGCCGGTCTATCCGGTCAGCGAAGGCCTGCGCAAGCGGCTCAACGAGCGTGTGCGCGGCGATATCGGCGTCCGCATCCAGTCGCAGGACAAGACTGGCGGCTCGACGACGCGCGTCGCCATCAACGCCGCCACCAATACCGCCTTCGGCAAGTTCTACTTCGCCGATGGGGGGCTTGCCGGCACCGGCACGCTGGGCGACCCGACGACGCTCGACGACGCGGTCGCCAAGGCCGGCAGCGGCGGCTTTGTGGTGGCCCTTGGCGGCAATGGCGATCTGACGACCGCCGGCGTGACGCTGGCCAATGGCCAGACCGTCATCGGCGGCGGCGAGAGCGTTACCGCCAGGCTTTTCAACGGCGGCACCACGACCTTCAACCTGGGCGGCAGCGACGGCACCATCCAGGGCACCAACGTCGCCAACAACGTCATCACGCTCGGCAACGGCAACACGCTGAATGGCATCACCATCACCGGTGGCGCCGACGGCATTTTCGGCAACAACATCACCGGCGCCAAGCTGACCAACGTCACGGTGACCAATGCCGGCGGCAACGGCGCCGACTTCACGGGCACTTCGATCGGGATCACCGGATCCAATTTCACCGCCTCGGGCAACGGTCTCGACGGCCTGCACATCGAAGGCAACGGCACCTACAATTTCACCGGCACGACGCTGCTGCAGGGCAACGGCGATGATGGCCTCGATATTACGGGCCAGGCTACCTACACCTTCGCCACGATCAACGCGCTGAACAATACCGACCGCGGCATCACCGTGCAGGGCACGTCGAGCGGCGGCACGTTCACCACCACCGGCGGCACCATCGCCGGCAATGGCGGCATCGGCGTCTATATCGACCCGATCACCGCCCATGTCGTGCTCGATTCGATCACCCAGAACGGCGGCCCCTCGGGTGTCGTGCTCGACCATGTCTCGGGCAGCTTCACCGTCACCGGCAACACCACGATCTCGAACACGACCGGACCGGCAATCGCCATTTCCGAATCGCCCGCAACGATCCGCTTCGGCGACATCAACATCACCAACCCCGGCGCCGGCGGCATGTCGTTTACGGGCGTCAACGCCGCCGTGGTGGCCGGCAACATCGTCATCTCCGGCCTCGGCGTCGGCACGGGCCTTGATTTCTCCGGCAGCCAGACGAATTTCACCGCGCGGTCGCTCAACATCACCGGCGCCGGCGCCGGCGGCAGCATCGGCATCGACCTCGCCGACACGACCGGCGACGCCACGATCACCGTCACCAATGGCGGCACCATTTCGGGCGTCGACACGGGCGTGCGCCTCGGCATCACCGGATCGCTGACCCATTCGGCCAATGCCGAATTCAGCTTCGGCGGCGGTTCCATTTCCGGCAGCACCGCCTCGCTCGACGCGCGCGGCCTCAACCAGACGCTTGGCCATTACGGGTTCGGGTCGACCATTTTCAGCGGTCCGCAGCTGTTCGACCAGCAGAATGTGATCTTCGTCGGCGCCATCGGATCGTCCGGGGACGGCTCCTCGACCTCGAGCCTGCTGGCGATCGACCAGGCCGACCTCGACACCCAGAGCAACGCGATCTTCGTGCTGGTCAACGAGGGCTCGCCCATCGCCACCACGGGCGGCTTCTCGCTCAGCGCCGGCCAGACGCTGGCATCGTTCGGCAACGGCCGCGGCTTCTCGCTCGGCGGCATTCCGGTCAACGTCACCGGTGACAACATCCAGCACGACACAGTGATTTCGGACCCCGGCGGCGGCGCGGCGACGCTGACCAATTCCGGTGCTGGCGCCGTCGTGACCGCCGCGGCCGGCGGCTCGTTGCTCGATTTCAACATTTCCGCCGGCTCCGGAGCCGCGATCAGTGCCTCCGGCTCCGGCAGCCTAACGGTCCAGGGCGTGACGGCGAGCGGCGTCGCCACCGGCCTTGCGCTCGACAATTTCAGCGGCACCGGCACCTTCAACAATTTCGACGTCATCAGCGCCGGCACCGGCGTCAGCATCACCGGCGGCACCACCGGCACCTTGACCTTCGACGCGGCAAGCTCGATCGCCGGCACGACAGGCGTGGCGTTCAACATCGATTCCTCGACGCCAAACCTCACCTATAACGGCACGATCGACCAGACCGCCGCCGCGAGCGCCGTCAAGATCAACGCCATGACCGGCGGCAGCGCCACATTCGGCGGCAAGATCACCGCCAGCACCGGCGCGGCCAACGCGATCGACCTGAGCGGCGATACGGGCGGCGCGATCAACTTCACCGGCGGCCTCGACCTGACCACCGACGGCGGCTTTGGCTTCAGCGCCGTCAATGGCGGCACACTGACGGTGACCGGCTCCGGCAACACGATCAACACCGGCGCCGGCGCAACCGAAAAGGGCCTCCAGCTTCTCGGCGGCGCTAGCGGCCTGACCATCGGCGCTTCCGGCGTGACGTTCGCCAGCGTAACCGTCGACGGCGCCGGCGGCGCCGTTCCGACCGGCATCGTCATCGACAACACCAGCGGCGGCAATGTCACCTTCGGCGCCGTAAGCATCAGCCGCGCCAATGGCGACGCCATTCGCCTCAGCAATATCGCCAGCGGCACCTACACGTTCAACGGCACGACCACCCTAGCCACGGTCGGCGGCAGCGGACCCGGATTTACGGTACAAAACAGTGGCGCAACCGTCAGCGTCAACAATCTCGTCACGTCGGGCGTCAACGGCGCCGACGTCAGCCTGAACGGCAACACCGGTACGATCGGCATCGGCGGCACCATCACCAATTCCGGCACCGGCGACGGTGTCGTCGTTTCCGGCGGCAGCGCGGCCATCACCATCGGCGCCGCCATCACCAGTTCGGCGACCGCACCGGGTACGGCGGTGAAAGTCGATGGCATCACTGGCGGCTCGGTTGCCTTCACCGGGGCGATAACCTCGACCGGCACCGGCAACCTATTCGCCATCGGCTCCAATGGTGCCCCGACCGGCGGCACGATCAGCTTCTCGGGCTCGGCGCTGACCGCGACCGGCAGCGGTGGTGCGGTTGTCTCCGGCCTTGGCGCCGGCGCGACCCTCAGCGTGACCGCGCCCTTGTCGGTCACCAATGCAACCGGAAACGGCCTGTCGATTTCGAACGTCGCCGGCAGCGCCACTTTCGGCGCCGTCACCGTTTCGGGCGCCGGCGGCAACGGCATCGATATCGGCGGCAATGCGGGTTCGGTGACGTTCACGGGCACGACCAGCGTGACGATGGGCTCGGCCGCCAGCACGGCCGGCATCAATTTCAGCGGCACCAATGCCGACGTGACGTTTGGCACGACGAATGTGACGCTGGGTGCCGGCGCCAACCAGACCGGCATCGACTTCAGCGGCTCGTCCACCACGGCCGGTTTCGGCCTGACGACGATCACCGGCACCGGCGACCTGACCTCGCGCGGCATCGACCTGTCGTCGACGTCAGGCAACAAGACCATCACCTTCCTGCGCGGCTCCAGCATCACCAATGCAGGCGTCGGCGTCGAGCTGTCCTCGGGCGGCACCACGGCGACCTCGGCCAACGCCAACTTCACCTTCCGCGACGGCAATGCGGGCGACGGGCGGCAATCCTCCATCACCGCGGCGGCCGGCGGCTACACCGTCAACACCATCGGGCTCGATCCGAGCCTCGGCAATTACGATTTCGACGACGTGACCTTCACCGGCCCCGCCCATCTGGCCAGCGCGGTCGGCGGCGTCATCATGGTCTCCCAGAGCGGTGGTGTGATCGCCGCCGGCACCGACGGGCTCAGCGCCGCGGTGACGACGGTCACGGTTGCCCAGGCCGATGCCATGACCGGCAACCTGACCTTCGCCTTCGTCGGCACGGTCGACCTCAGCGCCACGCCGTTCACGCTCGATTCGGGCCAGTCGATCACCGGCTTCGGCAACGGCACCTCCATCTTTACCTCCGGCACCGTCCAGCCGATCAATGTCCAGGGCAATCTCGGCGCCACCGGCGGCAGCGTCACCGGCAACGAAGGCGTGGTCACCGGCAGCGGCGATTTCATGCACCTGCTCGGTGGCAACCAGGTGCGCAACACGGCTTTCGACTTCACCGGCGCCACCGGTTCCGTTTTCACGATCGACCAGAACGCGATCGGCTTCGACAACACCGGCGGCGTCATCATCGAAGGCGTGACGGTCAGCAATGTCGCCGCCGGCCAGACGGCGTTCAAGGTCGCCGACGTCGACACCAATTTGTCGATCATCAACAACAACATCAACGTCGCCGGCACGCTGCTCGAAGCCAATGGCGGCGCCGGCGACATCACGGTGACGCGCGGCACCTTGCCGAACAGCGCAACGGCCGGAACGCTGACCGGCGGCGGCGTCGACATCGCCAACCGCACAGGCGGCTTGGTGAATTTCACCGACAAGGCGACGATCGGCGGCAATGGCATCTCGCTCGCCGGCAACACCGGCTCCACGGTCACCTTCGCCGACCTGGACGTTTCCACCAATGGAGCGACAGCTTTCACCGCCACCGGCGGCGGCACGATCAACGTCACGACCGGGACCCTGGCAAACGCCAACGGGCAAGCGGTGGCGCTCGACGGCATCACCGCCGGTATCAATTTCGCCTCGACCAGCGCGACATTCACCTCCGGCAACGGCATCGACCTGCGGAATCTGGCCGGCACCGCCAATTTCGGCACCGGCACGCTGACCAACACCGGCACGGGCGCGTCGTTCAATGTCGGCTCGGCCACCAATGCCAGCGGCGGCAACGCCGTCATCTCCTATGCCGGCACCATTGCCAGCAACGGTCTGGGCGCCGCGGTCTCGATTCAGGAACTCACCGGCGGCTCGGTGACGCTGTCGGGCAACCTCACCGACAACAACGCGGCTGGCGGCGGCAATATTCTCGTTGGCGGGATCGACAACGGCGCGGCGGCAACCGTCACCTTCTCGGGCGCCACCAAGCAGATCAGCTCGGGCGCGACCGATGGCGTCAGCCTGGGTCTCGCGGGCAATTATCCGGCGGGCGCGCCGGCGCCGAACACGAACGGCACGATCAATTTCGCCAATGGCGGCCTTGATATAACGACGGCAGCCGGGGCAGGCTTCGTCGCGGGCTATGGCGGCGCTGTCAGCGTATCCGGCAGCGGCAACAAGATCACCTCCGGCGCGAACGGGTTGATCATAGCTTCCGCCGATGTGGGCAGTGCCGGTGTTACCTTCGACAGCATCTCGGCCGTATCGAATTCGGACGGTGCTGGCGTGTTCCTATCGGGCGCCAATCTCGCGGGCAATATCAACATTGGCGGGCTCAGGGATACCGGATTCATCGGCGCCTCGCTGGCCGACTTGAGCGGCGCTGGCGCGGTCAATTTCACCGGCACGATCGATCTCGACGTGAGCGAGACCGGGTTTGATATTGGCGGCCAGCTTGGCACCATAAACATCGCCAATGTCGCCGGATCCACCCTGACCATCGACGGTGGGAAATGGGGCGTCGCGCTGAACACGCAGGGTGGGACCATCCATGTCGGCGGCAATGGCGGCAGCGCCAGCATCGGCGCGACGACAAGCACCCTCAATTCGGCCCTCGCCCTCTCGGGCGGTAATAATCTTGCCTTTGGTACGCTGGACTACAACGGGTCGATCAAGGTCGGCACCGGCGCCGCCGTGGCAACTGGCGCGGGCGACTGGACCCACCTGACCCTGACCGGCTCGGTCAGCTCGACCACGTCCTCGAACGCCTTTGATTTCTGGACGGCCGACGGCTCGTATACGATTTCGAGCACCATCGACCACCATGGTTCGGGCCAAGGCGTCTATGTCAATGGCTTCTCGGATGGAACGATTACCTTCGACGGCACGTCGAAGGTCTTCGACACCAGCAGCGGTGGCAACAACGCCGTCACCAAGGACCCAAGTGGAGATACGGTCAATCACCAGGGTGTGGGTACGCTCAACTTTACCAATGGCGGTCTCAAGATCACCACCGCCAGCGGCACCGGCTTCAGCGCCAGCACCTTCGAGGGCGGCACGGTCAGCGTCACCGGCAGCGGCAACACCATCACGACCGGAACCGGCACCGCGCTCAACCTCGACGGCGCGACCGTGGGAGCCGGCGGGATCAACTTCGCCTCCGTCACAACCGACGGCGCGGCGACCGGCGTTTCGCTCAACAATGTCAGCGGCGGCGGCATCAGCCTGGGCGCGGTCGACCTGAAAGACATCACCTCGCGCGGCGTCGATATTTCCGGCACGCTCGGTTCGGCGCTCGGCTTCGACAGCCTGAAGATCGGGCTCAATACCGCCAACGCGGTCGGCCTCGACCTCAATGGTGCCTCGCTTGGCACGAGCACCATCACCGCCGGTGATTTCGACGTTGGCGGCGGCGGCTTCGCCGGCACGATCGGCATCGACATGGCGGGCACCACCGGCACCGGTACGATCCAGCTCGGCGATCTCGTCAACAACAACCCGACCGGCCAGACCTCTACCATCAGCAATGTCGGATATGGTGTCCAGTTCTCCAGCGCCACCAACGCCAGACTGGTGTTCGGCGACGGCCAGGGGCCGGCCGAATCGTCGATCGCGACCACGGGCGGTCAGGTCATCCACGCCACCGACAGCCTGCCGACCGCGGGCGACTACAATTTCAACGACGTCAATTTCTCTGGCGACACCGCCAACCTGTCGTCGATCAGTGTCTACTACGTCGTCGAAGGCGGCACCGGCGACGGCAGCCTTGCCAATCCAGGCAGCTATACGAGCGCCCAGGCCTCCACCGCCAATGTCATCGTGCTGATCGACAAGACCACCGGCGGCAGCCAGTCGACGATCGACATGGCTGGAAGCACGTTCCAGCTCGATGACGGGCAAGTGCTGCTCGCCTTCAAGAGCGGCGACGCGGCCGTCGATGTGTCGCAGCTCGGTGTCGATGCCGGCGGTGGCGCCTCGGCGGCGTTCCATTTCACCACGGTGCAGAACACACCTGTTATCGCGGCGCCGGCCGGCATCGATTCGCTGCGCCCGATTCTGCAGAGCAACAGCGCCACCTCGGTCGTCAATTTGGCGACCACCGGCAGTGGCGCCTTCACCGGCGGCATCGAGAACCTGATCATCCGCAATACCGGCACCGGCGCCGGCGTCGCCGTCGATGCGACATCCGCCTCCAGCTTCTTCCTCCGGAACAACGACATCGCGGCCGGTGGTCGTGCGCTCGACTTCTCGACCACCAGTGCGCCGGCCGACACGCTTCTGCTCTCGCTCGACGGCAACACGCTGCAATCGACCGGGTCCGCACTGGCCGCATCCTTTGTCGGCCAGAACATCAATGCGACGCAGAATTCGATCGCCATCCGGTCGTTTGCCGGCAACACGGTCCTCGGCGGCACCGGCGGCGGCATCGCCTTCAACAATATAACGTTCGATTCCACCGGCGCCGGCGGCACCGTCAGTGTGGGCACGCTCGACATTGGGACATTGGCTGCGCGGGCGCAGGGCGACGGTCTCAGCCTCGTCAACACCAGCGGCACGCTCGATCTCGGCACGTTCACCGCCTTCAACGATGGCGGCACCGGCCTGCTGGTCGACGCCAAGGCGGCGAACACCACTTTCGCGCTGAACAGCAGCGGCGGATCGGTCGACACCACCAACGGCGCCGCATTCAACCTCGACCCGCTGACGGTCAACATGACGGTCGACAGCGTCTCCGCCAGCGGCGGCGCCAACGGCATCATCTTCGACGGTGTCGCCGGAACGTTCACCGTCACCGGCGCGACGAGCGTCACCGGAACGACGGGCGATGGCATCAGCGCCATCAACACCAACACAGGCACCTTCAATTTCAACACGGTGACGGTCAACAACACGAACGGCGGCGGCATCGGCTGGGCGACCGGCACGCTCAACGTCACCGGGCTCGTCAATATCGACACGACGAGCGGCGCCGGACTCACGCAAAGCGGTGGCACCACCGGCTTCAACGGTGGCCTGACCATCGCCACCACGACCGGTGCCGGCATTGCCGGAAGCGGTGGCACGATGAACGTCATCGCCACCACCGGCAGCGAGACGGTGAATTCCACCGGCGGCCAGGCGATCAGCCTCTTCGGCATGACCACCAACGTCAATCTCGATTCGACCTCGTCCGGCGGCGGCGCCAACAATGTCGGCCTGACCAATGTCACCGGCACGGTCAGCCTCGGCGCCGGCGCGCTCAGCAGCGCCACGGGCACGGCGTTCCTGGTCAGCGGCGGCACGGCGAATGTCACTTATTCCGGCAACATCACGCAGGCCAGCAACGCCGCCATGGTCAGCGTCTCGGGCGGCCATACCGGCACGCTGACCTTCAGCACCGGCACGCTGTCGGCGACCAACGGCACCGGCCTGCAGTTCAGCAACGCCGACGGCACCTACAATTTCAACGGCACGACGACGCTGAACGGCGGCGATGCCGGCGTCGACATCACCACCGGCTCGAACGGCACCTTCAGCTTCGGCGCCAACACCTCGATCACCAACCCGAGCGGCGTGGGCTTCAACGTCGATGGCGGCGCGGGCAACATCACCTATGCCGGCACCATCGCCAAGAACAATGCGAACAACATTGTCTCGGTGCAGAACCGCACCGGCGGCACGGCAAGCTTCGGCGGAACCATTGCAGCCAGCGGCACCAGCGGCGGCATTGCTCTTGCCACCAACACCGGCGCGATCATCAATTTCACCAACACGCTGACCCTCAACACCAGCGGCAGCGGCGCCGCCGGCTTCAGCGCCACGGGCGGTGGCACAATCAGCGCCACGGGGTCCGGCAACACCATTTCGACCGGCACCGGCACCGCGCTCAGCTTGAACGGCGTCACCGTCGGCGCTGGCGGCGTGAACTTCTCCAGCGTCTCGGCCAGCGGTGCGGCAACCGGCATCGCGCTGACCAACGTCGCGTCGTCCGGCGCCGGCGCGATCGCGCTCGGCACGGTCACCCTGCAGGGCATCACCGGCACCGGCGTCTCGGTTTCCGGCACGCTGGGTGCGGCGCTGTCCTTCAACTCGCTCGGCATCGGCCTCAACAGCTCCACGGCGACAGCCTTCAGTCTCAACGGCGCGACGATCAACGCGGCGATCACGGCCGCCGATTTCGACGTTACCAACGCGGCTGCCGCCGGCACCTCGATCGGCGTCGACCTGCGCGGCGCCACCGGCGGCCAGACCATGCGCCTCGGCGACGCGGCTGCCGGCGGCGTGAGCTCCAGCATCGCCGGCGTCAACACCGGCATATTCCTGAACAGCACGACGAACCTCGCCTTCACCTTTGGCGACGGCGAATCGGGGACCGACCAGGGCTCGACCATCAGCGCCAATGTCGGCATCGACGCCTCCAGCGCGCCGGCCTCCGGCACCTACAATTTCAAGGACGTGAACTTCCAGGCGAGCCCCGGCCTCGGCTTCGGCATCGGCAAGACCTATTTCGTCGGCGCCAGCGCGACCGGCGACGGCAGCGGCAAAGACCAAAACAATCTCGCGACGCTCTCGACAGCGGAAGCGGCGGCGGTTTCGACCGACATCATCGTTCTCGTCAACAATGGCGTCATCACCGCGGCAAGCAGCAACGGCAACAACACGCTGGTTCTGCAGGCCAATGAACAGGTGCGCGGCTTCGGCAACGGCAACATCAACCTGGCGCTGAATGTGCCGTTGCCGGTCCAGCTGGCCAGCAACAGCCTTTCGATCGCCGATCAGACGTCCGGCGGCGCGGCGACGCTGACAAGCGCGGATGGCAGCAGCGTCATCACGCTGGGCAGCAGCGGCAACATCATTGACGGCTTTACCATCAATGGTGACGACGGCACGGGCGTGAATGCCGCTATCGGCATCAGCGGCAACGGCACTGCGAACGCCACGATCAGCAACATGACGATCAGGAACGTCACCGGCGCCGATATCGACTTCGGCACCGGCGCCACAGGCACGACGACGCTGGCCAATCTCTTCCTCGTCTCCACGGGGGCGCCCGGGACCGCAATCAAGTTCGGCGCTGCCTCCGGTACGGTCACCGCCACCAATGTCGATACGACGGGCGGCGGCGGCCTGTCCGTCGTCGGTGGCGATGCTGCGTTCAGCTTCGACAGCACGAGCTCGGTCGCCAGCGTCGCCGGCACGGCTGTCAGCATCACCAACCGCTCCGGCGGCAGCTTCGGCTTTGCCGGCACGGTTACATCGAGCATTGGGGCCAGCGGCATCGTCATCTCCGGCGCGACGGGAGCAAACACGGTCAGCTTCACCGGGGCCGTCAACCACAACAACGCCGCCGGCGCCGCTGTCTCGATCAACAATGGCGGCCAGACCTCGACCGTCAGCTTCGCCAATCTCACCATCACAACGGGCGGCTCCAACACGGCCTTCACCGCCACCAATGGCGGCACGGTCAATGTCGCCACCGGCTCGGTGAGCACGACTGCCAGCCAGGCGATCAACCTTAACGGCATCGCCACGACGACAGGCATCAACTTCACCTCGACCACCTCGGGCGGCGGCGTCAACAATGTCGTGGTCAGCGGTGTCACCGGCGCCGGCGTCGTCAGCCTGGGAACCGGTTCGCTGACAGGCGCCACGGGCGTCGCCTTCCTTGGCTCTGGCGGCACCGCCTCCATCACCTACGGCGGCTCGATCACCAAGAGCAGCAACGGCCGGACGATCGACATCCAGAACCGTACCGGCGGCTCGGTCACGTTCAACGGCGCCATCACTTCGACTGGCGCGAGCGACGGCATCTTCCTGAACAGCAACACCGGCTCGACCATCAACTTCGCCAACACGCTGACGATCGACACCTCGAGCAGCGGCACTGCCGGCTTCACCGCCACCGGCGGCGGCACGATCAGCGCCACCGGCACCGGCAGCAGCATCAACTCGGGCACCGCGACCGCACTCAACGTCGCCAATACGACGATCGGCGCGGCCAACCTGACGTTCCAGAGCATTTCGTCCAACGGCGCGGTCAACGGCATCGTGCTCAACACCACCGGGTCCAGCGGCGGGCTGACGGTGACGGGCACGGGTGCCGCTAATAGCGGTGGTACAATCCAGAACACGTCGGGCGACGGCATATCGCTGACGAACACGGCCAAGGTGTCGCTGACAAATATCCACGTCACCAACACATCCGGCAACGGCATCGGCGGCACGACTGTCAACGGTTTCACGCTTGCCAACTCGACGATCGACGGGGCCAATGGGGGCAGCGCGATCAATCAGGGCAGCATCTATTTCACCGATCTGACCGGCACGGCGGCCATTACCAACAGCGTCGTCAAGGGTGGTCATCAGGACAATATCAGCATCCTGACCTCAAGCGGTACGCTCGCCCTGACGATCTCGGGCAACACCATCCGCGACACCGATACCGGCACCAATGGCAACGACAATCTCTTCATCGAGGCGAATGGCACCGCCACCGTCACCGCGCATGTGACCGGCAACACGTTTGCCGCCACCAATGGCGACCATCTGCAAACCGTCGGCGACAACAGTGCGACGATGACCATCGTCGCCACGGGCAATACTTTCTCGGGTGGCGGTGGCGTCAACGCGCTCGGCCAAGGCATAACGATTTCCGGTGGCTCCGCCGGCAGCACCGAGCATGTGAATTTCAACATCTCGAACAATATAATGACGGGAACGATTCAGGGCGGTGCAATCAACGTCAATGAGGGCGCGGGCAGCGGCATTTGGCAGGGTCAGGTAGCGGGCAACACCATCGGCACCGTGGGCAACGCCACTTCGGGCACGACGCAGTCTTCCGGCATTCGCGCGGAGAACCATTCTACCGGCGGCATCATGACGGTCATCATCGATAGCAATCACGTTTCGGGTTGGGGTGGTGGCCCCGCAATAAACCTTCAGGATGGCGAGCCGGACAACGGAACGGCTGTGCTCAATGCGACGGTAAGCAACAACATCATCGACACCCCCGGCGCCGGTTCGCAGCACGGTATTGTCTTCAATATTGGCGCTGCCGCGGTTTCGACCAACAACGTCGCATTCCTTAATATCTTCGGAAACACGGTGGATCTCGGCGCGACGCCGCCCAACTCGGGAAGCACAATCCGGATTCGTCAGCGCAACGACTCTACCGTCCATCTACAAGGCTATGCCGGCGCCGCCGGCGATACGGCGGCTGTCATCTCGTATCTCAGCGGCCTGAATCCAGGCCTGACGCCGGCAAGCGACATCACGACGACGTCGCAATTCACGACGAGTGGACATGGATTCCTGAGCGGCACGACACCACTGCCGACGGTGCCGAATTGACGGTTCGTTCTCGTGTCGGCCCATCAAGTTGACTAAGTTTTCGCTAGAATAGAACCGCGTCGGAACTGTTAATGGCTACTTGAATTCAACTACATCAGCGGCTATGCTGAGTGCTAATTTGGCGGTGTCAAAGTTCCGTGACGATCAGAGGGCGTTTTGCTGAGCCATATGCTTTATGGTTCGACACGATAAGACTTTGCCCGCCAGATGTTGTTATGAGCCGTGTCGGAGGGGATTTCGATGGCAGAGCCTTTTCTTTCCGAAATCAGGATCATGTCATTCGATTTTCCACCCAAAGGGTGGGCGTTGTGTAACGGCCAGCTTCTTCCCATCAACCAGAACCAGGGGCTGTTTTCGCTGCTCGGAACCACTTTTGGCGGCGATGGCCGGGTGAATTTCGGCTTGCCTAACTTGCAGGCACGCGCGCCCATGCACAGGGGCGGCGGCCACACGCTTGGCGAGCGCGGCGGTGAACAGAGCCACACGCTGTCGATCTCCGAAATGCCCACGCATGTGCACACAGCCATGGCATCGACAGCCACTGCCGGAAACGTCAGCTTTCCCGCCAACAATGTCCTGGCGTCCACGCTCAATGCCTATGGGGCGCCAACCAGCCTCACCTCACTGAATCCGACAACCATTGCCAATGCTGGCGGCAGTCAGGCACACCTCAACATGCAACCGTTCCTGACGCTCAGCTTCTGCATTGCGCTGCAGGGCATCTTCCCCTCGCAGAATTAACGGAGACGCATCGTGGCACAGCCTTACGTTGGCGAAATCCGCATGTTTGCCGGCAATTTCGCGCCGGCCGGTTGGATGTTCTGCGAAGGACAACTCTTGCCGATCTCCGAGAACGAGACGCTGTTCAATCTGATCGGCACCACTTATGGCGGCGACGGCCAATCGACTTTCGCGCTGCCTGACCTGCGCGGCCGGCTGCCGATTCACCAGGGCAACGGCTTTGTCCTGGCCGAGACCGGCGGTGCGGAAGAGATCACGCTGACGATGCAGCAGCTTCCAAATCATGGTCATGCGATGCTCGCTTCGACAGCGGCCGGCACCCGGAACTCGCCGGCTGCCTCCGTGACCGCCGCATCGCCCTCAGTCACGCTGTACACGGCGGATGTCACCGACGCCAACATGGCGGCTGCAGCTGTCAGTTTCGTAGGCGGTAACCAGCCACATAACAATTTCCAACCTTATCTTTGCGTCGACTTCATCATCTCGCTGTTCGGCATCTTTCCGTCACAGACCTAAGAGGACGTCATGGCCGATCCATTCGTCGCCGAAATCCGGATCTTTCCCTTCAATTTCCCACCCAAGGGCTGGGCCTTCTGCGATGGCCAACTGCTGCCGCTTTCTCAGAACACGGCGCTATTTTCGTTGCTGGGGACCACCTATGGCGGCGACGGCAAGTCCAATTTCGCCCTGCCGGATATGCAGGGCAATGCCCCCATGCATCCGGGCCAGGGCCTCGGCCTTTCGCTGCACTATCTGGGCGAGACCGGCGGTTCGGACACGGTATCTTTGCTTCAATCCGAGATCCCGTCGCACAGCCACTTCATGAGGGCGCACAATGGCGACCCTGCCGACATTCAGACGCCGACGCCAGCGACTTCATTTGCGCAATCGGCCCAGGGAAATGCCTATCAGGCCACGACCAACGCCAACATGGTCGCGATGGCCGATCAGGCTTTGACGTCTGCCGGCGGCGACCAGCCGCACAACAACCTGATGCCGTATCTCACACTCAATTTCTGCATCGCGCTGCAAGGCGTCTACCCGCCGAGAACCTGACACCGAGCCAACAGGCAGGACCGATCAAATGGCCAAGACAACAGCTCCAAAGTCGAAAGCGGCCAGTGGCAAGAAGGCGGAAGCCGCGCCTGCGTCCAGCGAAAGACGGGCGCCGGCCCGCTCGCGGGCGCCAGGCACCGCGCCCGTCTATCAGAACATGCCGGCTGGCACGCCCTTCTTCGAATTGTCGCGGCTGATGGTGGTGGGGATCGATTCGGCTGCCGGACGCCTGATCCAGAAGGCGCAGACCGCCCCGAACGGCCCATGGCCGGCCAACTGGTCGGCCATCGCTCCCGGCGCCTATGTGATCATGACCGCCGGCCTGACCAAGGACGGGCGGGTGGCGGTGGTGGCGCAGAAGTCAGGGAGCACCAAACTGTCCTTCATCACCGAGGACGCCAACCAGATCGGCCCGATCGAGAAATGGAATCCGCCGATGGACATCGGTGCGCCGCCCGGCGCCACCAGCTACCAGAAACTGTCGATGGCCAACGATGCCGACGGCCGCATCGAGGTTTTCGTGACCGATCATCAGGGCCGCATCTGGTGGATCTACCAGAATCCGGACCAGGTCGTTCAGGTGAAGAAAACCATTACGCCGCCCGGCACCACGACGCCGATCGTCGTCACCGTCGACGTGCGCGTTCCGCCGGCCAAGATGTGGGGTGAGTGGATCCAGATTCCCGGTGGGCTGGTGGCAGTCACGGCCATACGCCAGGCCGATGGCCGCATCGGGCTGTTCGGCATCAATTCGGGCCTCCACCTCTACCGCTGCCAGCAGGCGAAGGCGGAAGCGCTGAAAGCCACCGACTGGACGCCGTGGGTGCAGAACGGCCAAACCGGCGGTTTCACCGAGATGGCGCCGGTGGTCGGCCCGCTCGGCGCCACCAACCTGTTCGCCCTGACCCAGAACGGGCAGGTGCTGCACACGCGCCAGCAGCCCGCCGGCTCGGATACATGGACGCAATGGGCGACGCCGGGCTACTCCAGGGTGCCCAAATACACGCTCGCCGCCGGCATCCAGGGTGATGGCGACATCGTGCTGGTCTCGTCCGACCAGCAGCGTGTCCACGAATTCAACGCGCAGTGGGACGCCCGCACCCAGAACTGGTCGGGATGGCGCGATTTCGGCGCGTCCCTCTACTCGACACGCCTGACGCTCAACTACAATGCCGACGGCCGGCTCGCCTTGTTCAGCCTGATGATCATGCCGGACGGCACCCACGGACTCTGGACGGTCAACCAGATGGCCATCGACAGTTCCGAGTGGGAGCATGCCTGGACGTCGCTGACCAACGACAACCTCAAGCAGATTGTCGTGGTGCGCGACCTGACCCCGCCGGTCTGACGGCGTTGCGGGCAGTGACAAACGGTAAGCCGGCGCGCCCCCTTCCGGCCTGGCCTCGCTCCGGGCAGGCCGGGCTGAATTTTCGCCCGGCCGAGGAGGCCGACATACCGTTTCTGTCGCGGCTCTACGCCTCGACCCGCGCCGAAGAACTCGCCGTGACGGATTGGAGCGACGCGCAGAAGGCTGCCTTTCTCGACATGCAGTTCCAGGCGCAGCGCGCCCACTATGTCAGGCATTATCCCAAGGCCGAGTGGCTGGTGGTGAACCGCGCCGGGCAGGATATAGGGCGTCTCTATATCGAACGCTGGCCGAGCCAGCATCGCATCATCGACATCGCTTTCCTGCCGGCATACCGCCGCAACGGCTATGGTTCGGCCCTGTTGCGCGACCTGGTCGAGGAGGCATGGTTAGCCGGCAAATCAGCTTCCATCCATGTCGAGAAAGACAATCCGGCGCGGCAGCTCTATGTCAGGCTCGGCTTCACAATCGTCGAGGACAAGGGCGTCTACGACCTGATGGCTTGCGCGCCTCCGGTGGCGCCGAACCGGCCAAGGCTGAAGTAGCACGCCGCTAAATGCCGGTGATCCGATCCAGCAAAATCCGCCTCGACCTCATCCCTGTGCATGTCGCCTAAAAGGGACCTCGGTTTTGGGAGAACGACATGCGTAAAGACAAAGACCTAAAGCCCGACGCATGAATCCGTTTCGACGCGACGCGCTTTAGCCTTGCCGTCAGGCCATCCCCCAAGGGGTGGAGAGGATGAGGAGGCGCCCCCGCCAAATCTCGAGCTACCACCACTAGCTCCAGTCATGCTAACCACCCTTCATGGCACAGAAGAAAGCTTTCGAGGTCGATTCCTGGCTGTCGCGGCCCGATCCGCGCACCTCGATCGTCCTGCTCTATGGTCCTGATCGGGGGCTCGTTTCCGAGCGAGCGAAGGCCTTTGCCGAAAAGACCGGGCTGCCGCTGGATGATCCGTTCTCCGTGGTCCGGCTTGAGGGCTCCGAGGTCGACCGCGACGAGGGCCGGCTGCTCGACGAAGCCCGCACCGTACCGATGTTTTCCGACCGGCGGCTGCTGTGGGTGCGCAATGCCTCCGGGCAGAAGGCGCTGGCCGACGACGTCAAGGCGTTGACGGCGGAGCCCGCGCGAGACGCCATCATCCTGATCGAGGCCGGCGATCTCAAGAAGGGCGTTGGCCTGCGCGCCGTGGTCGAAGGCGCCGACAACGCCATGGCGCTGCCCTGCTACGCCGACGAGGCCCGCGATATCGACGCGGTCATCGACGACGAGCTGCGCAAGGCCGGCATGTCGATGACGCTGGAGGCAAGGCAGGCGCTGCGCCGCAATCTCGGCGGCGACCGGCTGGCCTCGCGTGGCGAGATCGAGAAGCTCGTCCTCTATGCTCACGGGCAGAAGGAGATCGGTCTGGAGGAGGTCAAGGCGATGTCCGGCGACGTATCCGGCGCCTCGTTCGACGACGCCGTCGATGCGCTTCTCGAAGGCAAGATCGGCGACTTCGACACCGCTTTCACCCGCCACTGCCAGTCCGGCGGCCCGCCTTTTCTCGTTCTGTCCTCCGCCATGCGGCAATTGCAGCAGATCCAGCTCATGCGCGGCCAGATGGAATCGAGCGGCCGCAACGCGGCTTCGGTCGTTGCCGGCGCGCGCCCGCCGGTTTTCTTCTCGCGACGCAAGCTGGTGGAGAAGGCGCTGGAACGCTGGAGCAGCGAAGCGCTTGGCCGCGCGCTGACCCGGCTGCAGACGGCCGTGCTGCAGACACGGCGCAGACCAGACCTCTCCGTCGCACTGGCAAGACAGGCGCTGCTGGGGATAGCGGTTGAGAGCGCGAGGCTGGCACAGCGGTAGCGGCACGGAGATCGTCGCAAAAAGCGCGGCCGGAATCTCCCCCCTCGAGGGGGAGATGTCGCCGAAGGCGACAGAGGGGGTCGCCGCGCGCGGAGCGCTAACCTCAATCGCCTCAGGACGTTGGCGTCCGGTCGAACCGACCCCTCTGGCCTGCCGGCCATCTCCCCCTCAAGGGGGGAGATTTTCGCCAATCGCCAACGCTGAAATGAGAAAGGCCGGCAGCTGCCGGCCCTCATCATCTTCAATCAAGGATTTAGCCGGCTAATCCTCTGTGCTTCGACACACCTACCGCTCGGCCTTCAACCTGCGGCAAACCTCGTCCAGTTGCTCAAGGCTGCGATAGGCGACCCGAAGCAGGCCGCCGCCTTTGCCCTTGTGATCGACGGTCACGATCATGCCGAGCGTGTCGGTCAGCAGCTTTTCGAGCGCCAGCGTATCCGCGTCTTTCTGTTCCGGCGTGGCCGCGGGCCGAGCTTCTTTCGCGGCGCTGCCGGCCGGCATCTGCGCCAGCGCCTCGGCCTGGCGCACGGAAAGCCCCTCCTCGACGATGCGCTTGGCGAGGCCAGCCGGATCCTCCGCCGTGACCAGCGTGCGGGCATGGCCAGCCGACAGCGCGCCGTCGACCAGCATGTCGCGGATCACGTCAGGCAATTTCAGCAGCCGCAGCGTGTTGGCGACATGGCTGCGGCTCTTGCCGATCACCTGGCCGAGATCGGCCTGGGTGTAGCCATGGTCGTCGATCAGCTGCTGGTAGCCCAGCGCCTCTTCGACCGCGTTGAGGTCGGCACGCTGGACGTTCTCAATGATCGCCAGTTCGAGCGCGGTGCGGTCATTGACATCGCGGATGATGACCGGGATTTCGGTCAGCCCGGCGCGCTGTGCCGCCCGCCAGCGGCGCTCGCCGGCGATGATCTCGTAGCGGCCGGCCTGTGTCGGCGATGGCCGCGCGACGACCGGCTGCACGACGCCATGTTCGCGGATCGACTGGGCGAGATCGGTAAGTTCGGCGTCACCAAAATGCCGGCGTGGATTCTTCGGGTTGGGGCTGAGAAACTCGATCGGCACCTTGCCATCGGCGCTGATGCCGGGCTTTTCCGGCGCCGCCGGGCGATCGATCTCGCCGATCAGCGCTGCCAGTCCCCGCCCCAGTCTTTTTCTCGAAAGGTCTTCGCTCATCTTTATTCCAGGCTTCAGATCGTTGTCGTCAGATCGTTTCGGTATCGAATCGCTGTTGATTATGCGCAGGAGCTCATCAAGCGGCGCGCAATTTGCGCTCGCGGCGGATGACCTCTGAGGCCAATTGCAGGTAGGCCTGGCTGCCCGAGCACTTCAGATCGTACAGAATCGCCGGCTTGCCATAGGACGGCGCCTCGGACACCCGCACATTGCGCGGGATGATGGTCTCGTAGACCTTGTCGCCCATGTGCTCCCGGACGTCCTGCACCACCTGGTTGGCCAGATTGTTGCGGCCGTCATACATGGTCAGCACGATGCCCTGGATGGTGAGCTCCGGATTGATCGAACGGCGCACCTGCTCGACCGTTTCCAGCAGCTGGCTGAGGCCTTCAAGCGCGAAGAACTCGCATTGCAGCGGCACCAACACCGAATCGGCGGCCGCCATCGAATTGAGCGTGAGCAGATTGAGCGAGGGCGGGCAGTCGATCAGCACATAGCCGAAATTGGCCGAGCGCCCGGCCGCGGCGCGCAAGGCGTTGCGCAGCCGCAGCACCCGATCCGGCGCCGAGGCGATTTCCATTTCGATGCCGAGCAGATCGAGCGTCGACGGCACGATCGACAGGCCAGGCACGGCGGTCGGAACCGCCGCGGCTTCGAGATCCAGCTCGCCCGTCAGCACGTCATAGGACGAGACCGTGCGGTCCTTGCGGTCGATGCCGAGACCGGTGCTGGCGTTGCCTTGCGGATCGAGATCGACGATCAGCACTTTTTCGCCGATGGCCGCCAGCGCCGTGGCCAGATTGATGGCGGTGGTCGTCTTGCCGACGCCGCCTTTCTGGTTGGCTACGGTGATGATTCGAGGGCCATTCTTCATCATGGGTTTATGCCAGAAATTCATTTTTGGGTCGCCAAAATAGCCCGACAAGGCGAAGATCAGACAGGTCGCAGGTCAGACAGTTCAAGGATGACGCTATGAGGGTCGGTCACACTGGGATGTTCTACCAGATCGAAGGACCATCGGTTAACGCTTTCTTGCACTTCCGCGCGATAATCCCGGCCTTTGTGGAATAGCCCGCGCGCGCCTGACGTCAGCCAGGGCGCCGACAGGTCCAGCAACAGCGAGAGCGAGGCCAGAGCCCGCGCCGTGACGATTTGCGGCATCGAAACAAGCGCATGGCTGTCTTCGATGCGCCGCGCCACGACCCGTGCCGGCAGGTTGAACTGGCCGATGACGGTCTGCAGGAACGACGCCTTCTTACGGTTGCTTTCCACCAGATCGATGCTGGCCCCATCGCGCTCGGCGAGCAGGAAAGCCATGACCAGGCCCGGAAATCCGCCGCCCGAACCGATGTCGACCCAGCGCGTGGCATTGGGCTCTATGCGTCCAAGCTGTGCGCTGTCGAGGATGTGGCGTTGCCAGACATCGCCCGAGGTCGACTGCGCCACCAGATTGATGCTGCGGTTCCATTTCTGGAACATCTGCTCGAACGCCACCAGCCGATCGAATGTTTCACGTGAAACGGGGCCGGCCGCGTCCTGCAGGCTCTTCCAGGAGACAGAGCTCACGCAACGTCCCTCTGGGCGCTCTCATGGTGGCGGACATGCGCGACAATGATCGCCAATGCAGCTGGCGTCATGCCCTCCATGCGCTGGGCGTCAGCGATGGAGCGCGGCCGCCGCGCCTGCATCTTCTGCTTTAACTCATTGGACAGACCAGGCACGCCGGCGAAATCGACGCTGTCCGGGATCAGCCGGCTCTCCTCATGCCGAATCTGGGCGACGTCGGTCTTCTGACGGTCGAGGTAAACAGAATATTTCGCCTCCGTTTCAAGACGCTCCGCGGTCTTGGCGTCAATTGCCGCAAAGCGCGGCTCAATCGTCGCCAGCCAGGCGACGTCGACGCCGGGATAGGCCAGCAGCTCATAGCCCGATCGGCGGACGCCATCACGATTGATCTCCAGTCCGTGCCGCGCCGCCTCATTGGGCGTCATCGTCAGCGCGGTAGCCAGTTCCCGCGCTTCGTCGAGCCGCCGCATGACATTGCCATAACGCTGCATGCGTCGCGCGGAAGCGATCCCCAGCCTCTTCGCCAGCGGCGTCAACCGCTCGTCCGCATTGTCCGCGCGCAGCGACAGCCGGAATTCGGCGCGCGAGGTGAACATCCGGTACGGTTCGCTGATGCCGCGGCTGGTCAGGTCGTCGACCATCACGCCGATATAGGCCTCGGTGCGGCTGAGCACGACCTGCTCGCCGCCCGACGCCCGGCGCGCCGCGTTAATGCCGGCCAGCAAGCCCTGCCCGGCTGCCTCCTCATAACCGGTCGTGCCGTTGATCTGCCCGGCGAGGAAGAGCCCGGCGACGCGCTTGGTCTCGAGTGTCTGATCAAGCTCGCGCGGATCGACATGGTCATATTCAATCGCATAGCCGGGCTGCAGCATCACAGCCCGCTCCAGGCCCGGAATGGTCTTCAGAATATCGAGCTGGACATCTTCGGGCAGCGAGGTCGAGATCCCGTTCGGATAGACAGTGTGATCGTCCAAGCCTTCCGGCTCGAGAAAGATCTGATGTCCATCCCGATCGCCGAACTTGACGATCTTGTCCTCTATCGACGGGCAGTAACGCGGCCCAACGCCTTCGATCGAGCCGGAATACATGGCGGAGCGGCCCAGATTGGCACGGATCAGCTCGTGGGTGGCGGCGGTCGTGCGCGTGATGCCGCAATCGATCTGCGGCGTCGAGATATGATCGGTCATCAGCGAGAACGGCACCGGATCCTCGTCGGCCGCCTGGCTTTCGAGCGACGCCCAGTCGATGGTCCGCCCGTCCAGCCGTGGCGGCGTGCCAGTCTTCAAGCGGCCGAGTTGGAAGCCGGCGCGGGACATCGTCGCCGACAGGCCAAGGCTCGCCTGCTCGTTCATGCGGCCGGCGACGATCTTCTTCTCGCCGATATGAATGAGGCCGCGCAGGAAAGTTCCGGTCGTGAGCACCACCGCGCCGCAAGCAAGCCTGCGGCCGTCGGCCAGCAAGACGGCTGCGATCCGCCCGTCCACGATCTCGAAGTCCAGCACCTCGGCCTCGACCACGTCGAGATCGTTCTGCTGCCGAATCGCTTCCTGCATCGCCAGGCGATAGAGCTTCCTGTCGGCTTGCGTGCGCGGGCCGCGCACCGCTGGCCCCTTGCGGCGGTTGAGCAGGCGGAACTGGATGCCCGCGGCATCCGTCACACGGCCCATCAGGCCGTCCATGGCGTCGATCTCGCGCACCAGATGCCCTTTGCCGAGCCCGCCGATCGCCGGGTTGCATGACATCACGCCGATCGTCTCGAAGCGCAACGTCACCAGCGCGCTCCTGGCGCCGGCGCGCGCGGCGGCACTGGCTGCCTCGCTACCCGCATGGCCGCCGCCCACCACAACCACATCATAGTGATCGGTCATTTCCACATCCTGGACTCGAAAGATTTTGAGGACACATGTCCCCGCGGGGCGAAGCTGTCAAGAAAACTTCGCGGCAAGTTTCACGTGAAACAGAGCGGCAAGGTCCGGCAACGTCGTTTGACGTGAATCAATGGAACGATTGGGGCAATCCAGCCTGCCGGTGTTTCACGTGAATCCTTAAGCGTCTTCGCGCCGGTGCGTGTTTCACGTGAGTCATTTCCCAATGCAGAACTGCGCGAAGATCACGTCCAGCATGTCCTCGACATCGATGGCGCCGACAATTCGGCCCAGCCGATCCGCCGCGAGCCGCAACTCCTCGGCACGGAGCTCCTGGCCTGTGGCGCCGGCTTCGGTCGCCCGAAGCAGATGGCGGTTCGCCTCGCCAAGCAATTCGACATGCCGCAGACGTGACGGCAGAACATCGCCAAGGTCGCCGGCCGCATCCGCCGCGCGCTGGCCGATCTCTGCAACGAGCGCGTCCACGCCCGCCCCATTCAGGATCGAAATAACGAGATCATAATGTCGGCGCGCTGCCACTGCCGTCCGCTCATCGAGCAGATCGAGTTTGGTCCCGACCCGCAGCACCGGTACCGAACCGGGCAGAGAAGCGACATCGCCGGGATTCGCCACGTCCTCCAACAGCAACACGAGATCGGCGCGATCGGCCTTGGCTCTCGCTCTCTCGATGCCGATCGCTTCGACCTTGCCTGCCGCCTCACGCAATCCCGCTGTGTCCGTCAACCGGATTCGCAACCCCTCGAGATCCAGCGCCACCTCAAGCAGATCCCGCGTCGTGCCAGGCTCATCCGTTACAATAGCTGCATCCCTTCGCGCCAAGGCGTTGAACAGACTCGACTTGCCGGCGTTCGGCGCGCCGAGGATCACAACCTCGAAGCCGTCGCGGATGATCTCCGCGGTGCGAAAACCGGCGATGTGACGGTCGATCTCGCCGATCATCATCCCGACATCGGACCAGACCGTATCCGAAACGGCGCCGGGCACGTCGTCCTCATCGGCAAAGTCGATTTCGGCCTCGATCATGGCGCGCGCATGGACAAGCCTGCGACGCCAGCCGAGATAGAGTTCACTCTGGACGCCCTCGGCATTTCGGAGGGCAAAGCGCCGCTGCGCTTCGGTCTCGGCGTTGACAAGATCCGCCAGCGCCTCGGTCTCGATCAGGTCGACCTTGCCATTGAGAAACGCGCGGCGCGTGAATTCCCCAGCTTCGGCATGCCTGACGCCCGCAAAACCGGTGATCGTCTCCAGCATCCTGGCCACCACGGCGCGTCCGCCATGGACATGAAATTCGGCGACATCCTCGCCGGTGAAGCTGGCCGGGCCTGGGAAGAAGATGATTAACCCGCTGTCCAGCACGATTCCATCGGGGGCCCTGAACTTGCGCAAGACCGCCGCGCGGTCCTTAACCATGCCGCCCGCGATCGTTTCGACAACGAATCGAGTCTGCGGGCCGGAAATACGGATGATGGCAACGCCTGCCGGAAGCCGGCCGCTCGACAGCGCAACGATCGAATCGGCTGAAATCATTTGCCCACCCTGTCGAACCGCCCTAGCTTCCGCCACACACTGAACCGAGTTTGCCGCCCAACTACCCACTGTGACCGAGTTGCCCGTTGTGACATTGCCCGCGCAAAACCTGCTTGCCGACGAAGCCAGCCCCTATTTGCAGCAACATAGCGGCAATCCGGTGCATTGGCGGCCCTGGTCGCCGGCTTCGCTGGAAGAGGCGAAGGCCCTGGACAGGCCGATTCTGCTCTCCGTCGGCTATGCCGCCTGCCACTGGTGCCATGTCATGGCCCATGAGAGCTTCGAGAACGACGACGTCGCCGCCGTCATGAACCGTCTGTTCGTCAATATCAAGGTGGACCGCGAGGAGCGCCCCGACATCGATCAGATCTACATGGCCGCGCTCTCCTCCATGGGCGAGCAGGGCGGCTGGCCGCTGACCATGTTCCTGACACCGGACGGCAAGCCGTTCTGGGGCGGCACCTATTTTCCCAGGGAGCCGCGCTTTGGCCGCCCGGGCTTCATCCAGGTGATGGAGGCGGTGGACAAGGCCTGGCGCGAGAAGAGGGCCAGCCTGAACCAGAGCGCCGACGGCCTGACCACCCATGTCGAGGTGCGGCTCTCGGCGGCACATGCCAAGGCGCTTCTCGATCGCGATACATTGTCCGACCTTGCCGGCCGCATCTCCGGCATGATCGACCGTGACCTTGGCGGCCTGCGCGGCGCGCCCAAATTCCCGAATGCGCCGTTCATGCTCACGCTGTGGCTGTCCTGGCTGCGCGACGGCGATGCCGCGCATCGCGACGACGTCCTCGTCAGCCTGGAACAGATGCTGGCCGGCGGCATCTATGACCACATCGGCGGTGGACTGAGCCGCTATTCGACCGACGCGGAATGGCTGGTGCCGCATTTCGAAAAGATGCTCTACGACAACGCCCAGCTCATCCGCTTCTGCAATTGGGCATACGCGGCGAGCGGCAATGATTTGTTCCGCATACGAATCGAAGAGACCGTCGAGTGGCTGCTGCGCGAAATGCGCGTCGACGGCGGTGCCTTTGCCGCCAGCCTGGACGCCGACAGCGATGGCGAGGAAGGCCTTTTCTACACCTGGACCAGAGAGGAGATCGAAGCCGTCCTTGGCGACGATTCCGGCTTGTTTTTCAAACACTTCACGCTCTCCAGCCCGCACGGTTGGGAAGGCAAGCCGATTGTCCATCAAACCCTCGCCCAGCAAACCCAAAGCGTGGCCGACCGCGAAAGGCTGGTAGAGCTCAAGGCCGGACTTCTCGCCGCTCGCGAAGATCGGGTCCGGCCAGGCCTCGACGCGAAAGCCCTGACCGACTGGAACGGCCTGGTGATCGCGGCGCTCGCAGAGGCCGGCCGATCGCTGGCGCGACCCGACTGGATCGATGCGGCGGCCAAGGCCTTTGCCCATATCGGCGCCGCCGCCAGAGACGGGCGCTTGCCGCATTCCATGCTCGGCCCCAGAAAGCTGTTTCCTGCTCTGTCCGGCGACTATGCCGGCATGACCAATGCGGCGATCTCGCTGTTCGAGGCGTCAGGCGATTGGCGCTACATCGATCAGGCCAGCCGGTTCATCGAGCAGCTCGACCGCTGGCACGTCGACGCCGAGGGGACGGGTTATTACCTGACCGCTTCCGACAGCACGGACGTGCCGATCCGCATCAGGGGCGATGTCGACGAAGCCATTCCGTCAGCCACCAGCCAGATCATCGAAGCGCTGGTCCGGCTGGCTTCCGTTACCGCCGATATCGAGCTGCAGGAGAGAGCGTGGAAGATCGCCGAGCACGCCGCCGGCCGCGCGGCGCACCAGGCCTATGGCCAGGCGGGCATCGTCAATGCCTGTGCACTCGCGATCGAGCCATTGAAGTTGGTTGTCGTGGACAGGCCGGAGGATCCAGCGCTCGTTACGGCCGCGAATCGACGTCCTGACCCGCGTCGCGTCGACATCATTGCAGCGATTGGTTCGGAAGCGAATCGACCCTTGCTGCCTGGCGGCATTTTCCCGCCGACCAACAGGGCGGGCGCCTGGCTTTGTACGGGCCAGCTTTGCCTTCCCGCTGTAAGCGACCCGCAGGAGCTCGAGCATCTCCTGCACCGCCAATAGGGCAACTCGGGAAAAGTGTGAGGCGATTTTCCGTCAGGCGGTGTCCGCTTCCGCCGGCACAGCCGAAGGCAATGCCCTGACCGATTTCGCATCCGGCCGTGGCTTGAACAGCAAATCCCTGGCCGCGATCACCGCGCCGACCGTAATGAGCACGCAGGCAAGCACCACGGACCAGTGGAACACGCCAAACCCGGCCAACAACAGCACGATCACCGAAAACAGCGGCGCGGCATAAGACAAGGCACCCAGGATCATGATGTCCCCGTGCTTGCAGCCATAGTCCCAGGCATAGAAGCCGGCGCCGAGCGGGATCGTGCCAAGAACGAGGATCGCGGCCCACTGCATCGTCGTTTCGGGCCAGACCGTGATTTCCAGCGTCAGATGCAACGCCAGCGCAACCACGGCGGTGATGAAGCAGTAGCCGGCCACCACATCGGTCGGCACCTGGCCGAAGCGCCGTGACAGGACGGAATAGCCGGCCCAGATAAAGGCGCAGAACAAGGCAATGACATGACCCTTCATCACGCCATTCGCGAGACCGATAGTGCCTCCCTTGGTGATCACCACGATCGCCCCGGCAAGGCCAAGGACGACGCCGACAAGGTGGTGAGCCTTGAGCCTTTCGCCCGGCAGGAAGGCGGCGAAGACGACGATCAGCAAAGGCCAGAGATAGGCGATCAGGCTGACCTCGACAGGCCGTGCGGACTGAATCGCGAAGAAATAGGCGCAGTGATAGATGCACAATCCCGCCACCCCTGTCGCCCAGACCTCCCATGGCTGCCGCAGCGAACGGACCGCGCCTGGACGGAAGGTCCAGCTGCCCACTCCGACAAGCGCACCGAGAAAGAACGTCATCGCCGCCAGCTGAAAGGGCGGTATCGGCCCCGCGGCCGTGGAAAGCAGCGCCAGAAACGACCAGGTCAGGATGGCTGAAAAGCCGACAAGCGTCGGGATGGTCTTCTTCACGTCACTTCCAACCGCGCATGTGATCAAAACAGCAAACCGGCTCGGGCAGAATCATGCCTCAACAAGACGCGCACCATCGCACAAGGCTGGCACCGCCCGCCGCCGCATACAACCACGCGGTATCCGGAATGCGACCCATCTGGAGGCAACAAAAAGCCCCATCCCGGTTGACCGGAATGGGGCCTGATGCGCGGTCCGGGAAATTCCCGATTGCCCGTTACGTGTTCATCGAATCGAAGAAGTCGGCATTGGTCTTGGTCTGCTTCAGCTTGTCGATCAGGAACTCGATCGCATCGGTGGTGCCCATCGGCGCCAGGATACGGCGCAGCACGAAGATCTTCTGCAGGTCCGAACGCGCGACCAGAAGGTCTTCCTTGCGGGTACCGGACTTGAGGATGTCTATCGCCGGATAGATGCGCTTGTCGGCCACCTTGCGATCCAGCTGGATTTCGCAGTTGCCGGTGCCCTTGAACTCCTCGAAAATGACTTCGTCCATACGGCTGCCGGTGTCGATCAGCGCCGTGGCGATGATGGTCAGCGAACCGCCTTCCTCGATGTTGCGCGCCGCGCCGAAGAAGCGCTTCGGCCGCTGCAGCGCGTTGGCGTCGACGCCGCCGGTCAGCACCTTGCCGGAGGACGGCACGACGGTGTTGTAGGCGCGGCCGAGGCGGGTGATGGAATCGAGCAGGATGACGACGTCGCGGCCATGTTCGACCAGCCGCTTGGCCTTCTCGATGACCATTTCGGCGACCTGCACGTGGCGCACCGCCGGCTCGTCGAAGGTCGAGGAGATGACTTCGCCTTTGACCGAGCGCTGCATGTCGGTCACCTCTTCCGGGCGCTCATCGATCAGAAGCACGATCAGATAGCATTCCGGATGGTTGGCGGTGATGGAGTGCGCGATGTTCTGCAAAAGCACCGTCTTGCCGGTGCGCGGCTGCGCGTTGATCAAGGCGCGCTGCCCTTTGCCGATCGGCGCCACCAGATCGATCACCCGAGACGATATGTCCTTGGTGGCCGGGATCTCGACTTCCATCTTCAGCCGCGAGGTCGGATAGAGCGGCGTCAGATTGTCGAAATGGATCTTGTGGCGGATCTTTTCCGGATCGTCGAAATTGATCGTGTTGACCTTGAGCAGCGCGAAATAGCGCTCGCCCTCTTTCGGACTGCGGATCGGCCCTTCGACCGTATCGCCGGTCTTCAGCGAAAAGCGGCGGATCTGCGACGGCGAGATGTAGATATCGTCGGGACCTGGAAGATAGTTGGCATTGGCGGAGCGCAGGAAACCGAAACCATCCTGCAGCACCTCGACCACACCTTCGCCGATGATCTCGACGTCCTGTGCGGCCAGCTTCTTCAGGATCGCGAACATCAGCTCCTGCTTGCGCATGACGCTGGCGTTCTCGACCTCGAGCGATTCGGCATAAGCGATCAGCTCTGGCGGTTTCTTGTTCTTGAACTCGGTAAGTTTCATTTCTTGCATAGACGGACTCTGGGTGAGCTTTGGGAAAATATCGGCGGGATGCGACAAATGCCGGGCGCGGCCGAAAACAATGAGGGGCGGCGCATGACGGGAAGGAAGACCCGTCTTTTATCGTCGGTCTGGTGAAAGAGCAAGCCGCGTTTTACGGACCTGACAGGCCTCAGAAAGGCTTGACGACAACCAGGATCACAATTGCCACCATCAGCAATGTGGGGATCTCGTTGACGATCCGCCAGTGCCGCGCCGGCTTTTCATTGCGATCCTCGGCGAATTTGCGCACCGCGCTGGCGAGATAGCCGTGAACCGCGGACAACAGGAGCACCGCGGCGATCTTGGCGTGCAGCCAGCCACCCTGGAAACCAAAACCTTTCCAGGCGAGCCAGAGGCCGAACATCCAGGTGACGATCATTGCCGGATTGATGATGCCGCGCAGCAGGCGCCGCTCCATCACTTTGAAGGTCTCCGATTGCAGCGAACCCTTCTCGGCATCGGCGTGATAGACCAGCAAGCGCGGCAGATAGAGCATGCCGGCCATCCACGAAATGACGGCGAGAATATGGATCGCCTTTGCCCAGGGATAGAAACTTTCAGGCGCAACGAAAAACAACAATGCGGTGAGCACAACAAGCGCCGCGATACCGACGACCATGCGCATCATTGCCTGACCGGTGCTGTTCGTGTTTCCAGTGCTGTCCGACCGAGCCATCAGCGTGTCGCGCTCCTCACCTGTTTCACCATCGCCTCGACATGCGCGACCGGCGTCTCCGGCGTGATGCCATGGCCGAGATTGAAGATCAGCAGGCCTTCGCCCAAAGCCTTCAGGATCGCCTCGACGCCATCGGCGAGCGCCTGGCCGCCGGCCACCAGCCGCAACGGATCGAGATTGCCCTGGACGGCACCCGAGCGCTGCAAGTCCTTCGCCGTCTCCAGCGGCACCGTCCAGTCGATCCCCAGGCCGGTTACGCCGGTCTTCTCCCGATAGGTCTGGTAGCGCACACCGGCGCCCTTGGGAAAGCCGATGATCGGAACATCGGGATGGGCAGCCCTGACCTGCCGGACGATCTCGGCCACCGGCTGAACGCAGAACCGTTCAAAAGAGGCATCGTCGAGCACGCCGGACCAGGAATCGAATATCTGCACCACGTCGGCGCCGGCCTCGATCTGACGGATCAGGTAGGCCGCCGAATGATCGGCGAGCACCTTCAGCAGTTGTTGAAAGGCGACCGGTTCGCGATAGGCGAACAGCCGCGCCGGCGCCTGGTCCGACGTACCGTGGCCGGCAATCATGTAGGTCGCCACCGTCCATGGCGCGCCGCAGAAGCCGATCAGGGTCGTCTCGTCGGGCAGTTTCGCCCGCAGCCGACGAACCGTCTCGTAGACCGGTTTGAGATTCACGTGAAACATGCTGCTCTCCAGAGCCGCGATCTCGGCGGCGGAGATCGGCGTCAGCAGCGGGCCGCGCCCCTCTTCGAAGCGAACGTCGCGGCCAAGCGCGTGCGGAACGACAAGGATGTCGGAGAACAGGATCGAGGCGTCGAAGCCGAAGCGCTCGATCGGCTGCAGCGTCACTTCGACGGCAAGGTCGGGATCGTAACAGAGGTCAAGGAACGAGCCGGCACGTCGGCGCGTTTCACGATACTCCGGCAGATAGCGCCCGGCCTGGCGCATCATCCAGAGCGGAGGAGGAAAATGAGCCTTGCCCTTCAGGACATCCAGCATGATCCGGTTCTGGGGCATCGAGCGCTCGCTTCTCCAAGCCTCTTTCTAATCAAATATTCTTATATCTAAGATTCTTCTGATTCTAAGAGTCTGTTGGTTGTGGTGGTTGTCACCTGTCCCGCTTCATCAAGCAAAAAGCCAGCAAGCATATTGTCGCGCGCTTCTTTCTCCCGAATGCAGGGTTCTGGGGACGATCAGGAATCCATCATCGGAGTCAAAGCGTTACGCCGCCGCCGGAAAAGCCGGCCCTGTGGACGGACGAAAGGCAAACGACATCCTCCCCGGATTTGTCCCCAGCCGCCCGACGAAGCCGACAGCACATCGAATTGTGGACAAACTGGCATCTGATACAGTCGCCTTCGACGAGCCCGGCTCGTTGTCCGACCTTATCCACATCCGCCCACAGACCCAGGTGATCCCTGTGAACAAACCCCAGAGCTTCTTTCACCTGCACCTGATTTCCGACGCGACCGGCGAAACGCTGCTCGCAGCCGGCCGCGCGGCTTCCGCGCAATACAAGGATGCGCGAGCCATCGAGCACATCTACCCGCTCATCCGCACCGAAAAGCAGGTGGCCAAGGTGTTCGAGGACATCGAGGAGGAGCCGGGCATCATTCTCTATACCGTCGTCGACCAGAGGCTGGCGCGCGGCATCGATGAGCGCTGCGCCACCATGGGCCTGCCCTGTGTCTCGGTGCTGGAGCCGGTGCTTACCGTTTTCCAGTCCTATCTCGGCACGCCGGCCGGCCGGCGCGTCGGCGCCCAGCACGTCCTCGACGCCGAATATTTCCGCCGCATCGATGCGCTCAACTTCACCATGGAACATGATGACGGCCAGCTGCCGGCCAATATGGACGATGCCGACATCGTGCTGATCGGCATTTCGCGCACCTCCAAGACACCGACCAGCATCTATCTCGCCAACCGCGGCATCAAGACCGCCAACATCCCGATCGTGCTCGGCGTGCCGGTGCCCGAGAGCCTGGTCAACGCCAAGGCACCGCTGGTCGTCGGGCTGATCGCCACCGCCGAGCGCATCTCGCATGTCCGCCAGAACCGCATCCTCGGCAACAGCAGTTCCTATGTGCCGACAGACTATGTCGACCGCGCCGCCATCAATGAGGAGCTTGCCTATGCCCGCCAGATCTGCACCAGGCACGGCTGGCCGATGATCGACGTCAGCCGCCGCTCGATCGAGGAAACGGCGGCGGCGATCGTTGCCCTGCGGGGGAAGAACAGATAGATGAGCGAAGAGTCGGTTTTGCGGAAGTCGGCGCTGCCCCTCACCTGCCTGCCGGCATCCTCTCCCCATATAGGGACGGGGAGAGGGGCGCTGTCATTGATGGTTTCGCCAATCGTCAACGTGGCCGGAAAGAGCGCATGCGCTGAAACCGCTCCTTTCTCCCCGTCCCTATACGGGGAGAAATGTCCGGCAGGACAATGAGGGGCGGCGCCGGCTTCACTGAATAAGCCCCGTACTCCAACCGCGCCTGTGTCCGCGCCTGTGTGAAAAAATGACCGAAAAAATCATCCTTGCCTCAGGCAGCCCGTTCCGCAAGGCGATGCTTCTCAATGCCGGCATCGACGTCGAAGCGGTTCCCGCCGATGTCGACGAGCGGGCGCTGGAGGCGCCCTTGCAGGACAGCGGCGTTTCGCCGGAAGATGTCGCTCTCATCCTCGCCGAGGCCAAGGCCACCGAGGTCAGCGAGCGCAAACCCGGTGCGCTGGTGCTCGGCTGCGACCAGACATTGTCGCTCGGCGATGAGGTGTTCCACAAGCCGGCCGACATGGAAGGCGCGCGCCGCCATCTCCTGGCGCTGTCGGGCAAGACCCACCAGCTCAACAGCGCCGCCGTGCTGGTGCGTGACGGCAAGGTGCTGTGGCGGCATGTCGGCATCGCCTCGATGACCATGCGCAAGCTCGCCCCTGCCTTCATCGGCCGCCATCTCGCCCGTGTCGGGGCCAAAGCCCTGGCCAGCGTCGGCGCCTACCAGGTCGAGGGCGAAGGCATTCAACTCTTCGAAAAGATCGAGGGCGACCATTTCACCATTGTCGGCGTGCCGCTTTTGCCACTGCTGGCGGAACTGCGCACGCTGGGAGCCATTGATGGCTGAGGCTATCAAGAAGGCCTTCGTCACCGGCCATCCGGTCAAACATTCGCGCTCGCCGAAGATCCATGGTTACTGGCTGGCCGCATATGGCATCGACGGCAGTTACGAGGCCATCGACGTCGCGCCGCAGGACTTCGCCGAATTCATCGCGACCTTGCAGCCGGCCGGCTATCGCGGTGGCAATGTCACCATCCCGCACAAGGAGGCAGCCTTCGCGCTGGTCGAACGCCGCGATCAGGCGGCTGAAGAGATCGGTGCCGTCAACACGCTTTGGTTCGAGGACGGCGTCCTGTGGGGCGGCAACACCGACGGCCATGGCTTTGCCGCCAATCTTGACGATTACGCGCCGGACTGGGTGAATGCGGGGCCCGCGGTCGTGCTTGGCGCTGGTGGCGCGGCCCGCGCCGTGGTCCAGGCGCTGAAGCGGCGCGGCGTCCGCGACATCCGCATCGTCAACCGCACGCTTGCCCGGGCTATAGAGTTGCGCGATCGTTTCGGCAACGGCATTTCGGCGCATGACATGGCGGCGACCAACGAACTGCTTGCCGACGCCGGCCTGCTGGTCAATACCACGGCACTCGGCATGCATGGCAATGAAGGCCTCTCCGCCGATCCGGCTCTGTTGCCGGCCCACGCCATCGTCACCGACATCGTCTATGTGCCGCTTGAAACGCCGCTGCTGGCTGCCGCCCGCGCCAGGGGGCTGAAGACGGTCGACGGCCTCGGCATGCTGCTCAACCAGGCCGTGCCCGGTTTCGAACGCTGGTTCGGTTTCATGCCGCAAGTCACCACGGAGCTGCGCGCGCTCATCGTGGCCGACCTGGTGCCGAAAGCATGATCGTACTCGGTCTCACCGGCTCGATCGGCATGGGCAAGTCGACAACGGCCAGGATGTTCGCCGAGGCTGGCGTGCCCGTCCACGATTCCGACGAGACCGTGCATCGCCTCTATGCCGGCAAGGCGGCGCCTTTGGTCGAAGCCGCCTTTCCCGGAACCACATCTGTCGGAAGCGTAGACCGCGCAAAACTGGGTGCCCGTGTGCTCGGCGACGCCACCGCGCTGAAGCGGCTGGAGGCCATCATCCATCCGCTGGTTCGTGCCGACGCCGACGCCTTCCTGGCCAAGCGTCGTAACGCCGGCGAATCGATCGCCGTGCTCGACATTCCGCTGCTGTTCGAAACCGGTGGCCGCAACCGCGTCGACAAGGTCGTCGTCGTTACCGCGCCCGCCGAAATCCAGCGCCAGCGCGTGCTGGCGCGGCCAGGCATGACCGAGGAAAAACTGGCGTCGATCCTGGCCAAGCAGGTGCCAGACGCGGAGAAACGCGAAATGGCCGATTTCATCATCGACACCGGGCTGGGGCTGGATGCCGCCCGCGCCGCCGTCGCCGCCATCATCGCCGAACTCTCCGGGGATAAGTCCGGCAACACCCCCTCCTGACGGCATGCTGTCGGCGTTGCCCATTGCCATTTTGTTCCGGTCTCGCGATGCTGCTCCTTTGGAGCAACTGATTCGATGCGCGAGATCATCTTCGACACCGAAACCACCGGCCTTGATTCGCGCGATGACCGCGTGATCGAGCTTGGCGGCGTCGAGCTGGTCAATCGCTTCCCGACCGGCAAGACTTTCCACCACTACATCAACCCGCAGGGCCGCGCGATCCACGCCGAGGCGCAGGCGGTGCACGGCATCAGCGCGGCGGATCTTGCGGGCAAGCCGACCTTCGCCGAAATCGCCGAGGAGTGGCTGAAGTTCACGGAAGGCGCCAAGCTGATCGCTCACAACGCCACCTTCGATATCGGCTTCCTCAATGTCGAGTTCGCCCGGCTTGGTCATCCGCCGGTCGACAATGGGCTTGTCGTCGACACGCTGGCTCTGGCGCGCCGCAAGCACCCGATGGGCCCCAATTCGCTCGACGCGCTCTGCCGGCGCTACGGCATCGACAACACGAAGCGCACCAAGCACGGCGCCCTGCTCGATTCCGAACTGCTGGCCGAAGTCTATATCGAGCTGATCGGCGGCAAGCAGGCCGCCCTCATCCTCGACAGCATGGCCGGCCCTTCCCAGGGCGGCGACAATGTCCGCCAGATCGAGATCGTCGTCGCCGAACGACCGGCACAGCTGCGGCCGCGCCTGACCGAAGCCGAGCGCGCCGCCCATGCCGCCATGGTCGCCACGCTCGGCGAAAAGGCGCTGTGGCTGAAAGCCGCTTCATCCGAAGCAAGTGCCGTGGCGGCGTCGTAAGGCATTTCCAGGAAAAGTGTGAGACGGTTCGCCGTCCGGAATTTCGTCAAGAAACAAGGACGAACCTCAATACGGCCATTCGCCCCGGCCCAGCGCCGCAATTGCATCGATGATGCGGACGAAAGCCTCCGCCGCGGCTGGCACCGTGGTGCGGGCGCGCAGGAAACTGTGCACCAGCCGCTTCTCCTCATGCCACCACGCCTTGCCGCCTGCGGCCAGGATGCGGTCGCGATAGGTCTCGCCATCCGAGGACAGCGGATCGCATTCGGCCGTGATGACCACGGTGGGCGGCAGGCCGGAGAAGTCGGTGTCGCGCAAGGGCGAGAAGGTCGGATCGTCGGGCGATTGCCGCCTGACGGAGCGGACATCACGGTAGAAGGCGACGTCGCCGACCGACAGCAGAGGTGCCTCCGCATGCTCGACATAGGAGCCGGCGTTTTCGTCTCCGCCGAGGCCGGGATAGATCAGCACCTGACCGATCGCTGCGCGGGCATGCCGGCGCGTCGCCTGCGCAACAGCCGCCGCCAGATTGCCGCCGGCACTCTCGCCGCACAGCACGATCGGCAGGCTGCTCGTCTTGGCCGCCCATTCGAAGGCGGCCAGCGCATCGTTGAAGGCGGCGGGGTGGACATGCTCCGGCGCCAGCCGGTAGTCGATCGACAGCACCTCGAAGCCGGTGCCGGCGCAGATCTCGGCGCAGATGTCGTCATGGCTGTCGAGCCCGCCAAGGATGAAGCCACCGCCATGATAATAGACGACCAGGGCTCGCGCGGCCTCGCCGGCGCGCTGGTAGCGGCGCACCGGAATCCCACGATCGGCGGCGGCGATCAGCCCGTCACGGGTCTTGACCCCTAACGGGCGCCCCTGATGGAAGGCGCGGCACATCCGGTTATAGACCGCGCGCTGCTTGTCGACAGGCAGGCCGACGATCTCTTGCGGGTACCAGGCGTTGACGCTGTCAATATAGGCCCACAGGGCCGGGTCTAGCCGGGTCTCGTACTTGCCGCGGCTGGTCACGTCAGTCTGCACGGCCGGGCGCATCAGAGCTCGGCATAAAGCTCGGCCGCGTTGTCGAAGCTGAAGCGCAGCGGCACCGAGCCTTCGACCTGCCAGGCGGTGACCGTCTCGCCGGCCAGCAGCCGGCAGGCGCCGTCGGTGTCGACAACCGCGCCACCATAGAGCCGGTTGGCAAGGTTGAGGATGCCGGTCTGGTGCATGGCCGCGCTGCCGCTGCCGCAGGCATCCTTGACCAGCAGCACGCGAAAGCCCTTGGCCACGGCGTCCTTGACGGTGGCGTCGATGCAGGCCTCTGTCCAGACGCCGGCAACAACCAGCCATTCGATGCGCGAAGCCTTGAGCTGATCGGCCGCTGGCCCGGACCGGAAGGCGCTGGCCTCGGCCTTGATCAGCAACGCCTCGCCATTGGCCGGCGCCACCTCGTGACAGATCTCGGTCAGCGGATCGCTCTTGTCGGAGAAGGCCGATTTGCCGTCGGCATCGAGCGGATGAAACGGCCGATCCTGTTTGTCGAGATCGACGATATAGGCCCAGTGATGGAGCGGCACATGGTTCTCGCGCGCCGCCATCTGCAGTCGCCGGACGTTGGCGAGGATTTCTTCAAAGCCGTCGACCAGGTAGCGTGGGTCCTGCCGGTGCTCTTCCTGCAGGTCGATGAAGACGGCGGCCACCGAACCGCGCTTGATGGTGATGGGGCTTTTCATGCGGAGGGTTTTCCGGCTAACGCTGTTTCTCTCGGCATGTTGGCCGACATGTTGGCACAGACCTCTGATGTTGGCCGAAGAGCGTCCGCGACTTCGTCATTCCAGGGCGTCGCGGAGACCCTGGAATCCATGCCGTGATGTTTGTCGAAGGGTGCAGCGGAGCAGAATTCTGCTCCGTGGTGACACGTTGGGGTCGCGGCATGGATCCTAGGGTCTGCGCCGCGTCGCTTCGCTCCTTGCTCCGCCCTAGGATGACGAAGCGAGAGGCGTTGCGGCTAATCTCGAAGGTTGGCGGTACCGCGTGTAGGCCTGCGGCGGAGACGACCATCAAACCTGTTTCTCCAGGAACTTATCCTCATAGGGGAAGCGCGACAGAAGTTCGGTGCCGGTGTCGGTGATCAGGATTTCGTCCTCCAGCTTGACGCCCTCGCGGCCGCCCTTCTCGCCAATATAGCTTTCCACGCTCACCACCATGCCTGGCACGATATGACCGTCGCGGCCATAGGTCTCGTAGTCCATGGCATGGGCGATGAACGGCGTCTCGCCATGCATGCCGACCCCGTGCATGACCGAGGTGTAGCGCTGGTCGACGAAGCGGTCCGGGATCTTCCAGGCCTTCTCGGCGATCTCGCGGAAGGCCATGCCTGGCTTGACGATCGAGATGTTGTGCTGAACCTGGTCATGCGCCATGCGGTAGAGCGACTTCTGGTAGGGGGTTGGCTTGCCCGGCCCGCAGCGGAACGTGCGGGAAAAATCCGAGTAATAGCCGTAGCAGCCGATCGTGTCGGTATCGAGCGCCAGCAATTCGCCCGGCCGGATCTTGCGGCCGCTGGCCTCGTTGAACCAGGGATTGGTGCGCTGGCCCGAGGTCAGCAGACGCGTCTCGATGAACTCGCCGCCCTGGCGGATCACCTCGCCATACATGATGGCGAACAGGTCATTTTCGGAAACGCCGGGCTTGATCGCCTCGCGCACCGCCGCCACCGCGGCCTCCGCGCCGGCCATCGACACTTGCAGGCATTTCACCTCCTCCGGCGTCTTCACCGCGCGCACCGCCAGGATCTCGCCCTGGCAATCGCGGACCTCGCAGCCACGCTTTTCCAGCGCCAGCGCCTGCAGATGGCTGCAGCGGTCGAGCCCGAGCTTCATCGAGCCGCCGCCATGCTTTTTCAGCAACTCGGCGATCTCGTCGGCGAACGGACCGGCGGTCTCGTCGTCGCGGCCCGAAACCGACGACCAGACGAGCTTGGAAGGACGCGCCTCGTCGATCGTGTCGAGCACCATGGAGACATGGTAGCTCTGCGGATATTCGAACAGCACGATCGGCCCTTCGGTCGGGACGAAGAAATAACGGGTCGAGTTGCGCAGGAAATAACCGAACATGTTGCGCGAGCCGGTGGCATAGCGCTGGTTGTAGGGGTCGAACAGCACGACGCCGCCATAGCCGGCCTCGCGCATCCAGCCGCGCAGCTTGGCCAGTCGGCCCTTGCGCAGTGCGTCGGCATCGATGAAGGAGGGCTCGGTGTCGGACAGCCACATGCCGCCGGCCGGATCGGCCGCCGCCGGATGGCGCATACGGTCCTTGAAGTCCACGTCCTCGGTGCTGTCCGGTTCGAAAACGACGATGCTCATGTGCCTGGCCTTGGGTGGGTTGCTGGATTCGACCATGGCGCAGGAGGGCCGGATGCATTGTGCGGAAAACCGCGTGGGTTGTGCGGGATGCCGCTCTGGAACGCGTGGCGCTGCCCCTCACCCAGCCTCCGCTTCACTCGGCTGACCTCTCCCCGAGGGGGAGAGGAGACCACCAGCGCCGGCGCCAACCTCTTCTCCCCACCGGGGAGAAGGTGGCCGCGTAGCGGCCGGATGAGGGGCCCTCGTAGAGTGCGGCCCCTAGTGCCTTCTCGCCAGCTTCGGCGGATGTCCATGCTCCTCGCGAAATGCCCGCGCAAAGCTCGACATCGAGGCAAAGCCGCAGGCCAGCGCCACGTCGCGCACGGCGAGCGTCGAATGCGCCAGCAGATCGGCGGCGCGCTTCAGCCGCAGCCGCCGGTAGTAACCGTTGGGCGAGATCGCAAGTTCGGAACGGAAGGAGCGTTCGAGCTTGTCGGAGGAAACGCCGAGTTTTTGGGTCAGTTCGGCCATGCCGAGCCGCTCCTCCACGGCGTCTTCCATGATCGCGATGGCCGACAGCACCAGTTCGTTGCGGACGCCGGTGCGCAGCCGCAGCGGCATCAGCTTGCGGTCGACGCTGGAACGCAGCTGGCTGTGCACGAACCATTCGGCGACGCCGGCGGCAAGCTCGGCGCCGTAGTCCCGGGTGATGATCTCCAGCATCATGTCGAGGCTGCCGACGCCGCCGGCCGAGGTGAAACGCTTGCGGTCGATGACATAGAGATCGCGCCTGAGCTCGATGTTGGGAAAGGCCTCGGTAAAGGCGGCCTGGCTGGTCCAGTGCAAGGTGCAGGCATGGCCGTCGAGCAGGCCGGCGCGGGCGAGAAAGAACGCCGCATCGGCAACCGCGCCGATATGGGCGCCGCCGCGCAGGCTGCGGCGGATCCAGCTTGCCGCGTCCTCGGCCACGAGATGATCGGCGTCGCCCCCCGAGCAGACGACGATACGGTCGACCTTCGGCGCATCCTCGGCATAAAAGCCCGGCTGGATGACGACGCCGTTCGAGGCCTCGACCGAACCCTTCGTGCCGCCGACGATGATCCAGCGGTAGCATTCCCTCTTCGCCAGGATGTTGGCGGCGCGCAGCGGCTCGATGACGGAGCTGAACGCCATCATCGGGAAGCCGGGAAACACCAGCACCGCGAAGGTGATGGTCTCGGTGGGTTTTGAAGCGTCGCGCGTGGCCATGGACGATACAATTCGGGCGAATGGCGTCCGGGGTCAACGGTACTTGGCTCATCACTGCTTGAGACGGCGTGGCCTTCAGAGTCGAGACGCTTTGATGTCGCGGCATGGATCCTAGGGTCTTCGCGACGGAGCTGCGCTCCTGCTCCGCCCTAGGATGACGAAGTGAGGTTTGTTTCAGCCAATCTCCAAAGTCTTCAAAATGCAACCGCCAAACTTAAACATCCGCGATTGGCTTGGCTGTTTTTCTCTTCGTCATCCTAGGGCGAAGCAAGGAGCGCAGCGACGCGGCGCAGACCCTAGGATCCATGCCGGGACGTCGGCCGAAGAATACCAGTCTCCCGGTGCTTGCACGCACTCGCCGTTCAACCCCCCAGCGCCTGATCCAGGTCCGCGACCAGATCGTCCCCGTCCTCGATCCCCGCCGACAGCCGCACCAGCGAATCCGATATGCCGATCTCGTCGCGTTTCTCGGCCGGGATCGAGCCATGCGTCATCAGCGCCGGGTGTTCGATCAGGCTCTCCACGCCGCCGAGGCTTTCTGCGAGCGTGAACAGCTGTGTGCGTTCGAGGAAGCGCTTCGTGCCGGCGAGGTCGCGGTCGAGCACGGCGGTGATCATGCCGCCGAAGGCGTGCATCTGCTGGACGGCGATGGCATGCTGCGGATGACTGCCGAGGCCGGGATAGACGACGCGCCGCACATCTTTTCGCGCTTCCAGCCATTGTGCGATCTTCAGGCCGTTCAACGAATGGCGCTCCATCCTGAGTGCCAGCGTCTTCAAGCCGCGCAGCGCCAAAAAGCTGTCGAACGGGCCCGATATGGCGCCGATGGCGTTCTGAAGGAATTTCAGCCGGTCGGCGAGATCCTTGTTGTCGCCGACGATAGCCACGCCGCCGACCATGTCGGAATGACCGTTGAGATATTTGGTCGTCGAATGGACCACGATGTCGATGCCGAGCTCGAGCGGCCGCTGGATGTAGGGGCTGCAAAAGGTGTTGTCGGCGACCGACAGGATGCCCTTGCGCCTGGCGAGCGCCGCGACGCCCTCGAGGTCGACGATGCGCAGCAGCGGGTTGGTCGGCGTCTCGACCCAGAGCATTTTGGTTTCGGGGCGGATCGCGGCCTCCACCGCCGCGAGGTCGGTGAAATCGACGAAGCTGACCTGCAGATTGGCCGAGCGCTTGCGCACCCGCTCCATCAGCCGGAACGAGCCGCCATAGATGTCGTCGGTGGCGACGATATGGGCGCCGGAATCGAGCAGCTCCAGCACGGTTGAGATCGCCGCCAGGCCGGAGGCGAAGGCGAAGGCGGCCGAGCCGCTTTCGAGGTCGGCCATCGCGCGCTCGAAGGCGAAGCGCGTCGGGTTCTGGCTGCGGGCGTACTCGAACCCCTTGTGCACGCCGGGCGACTGCTGGCCATAGGTGGAGGTGGCGTAGATCGGCACCATCACCGCACCGGTCAGCGGATCGTGGCTCTGGCCGCCATGGATGGTGCGGGTGGAGAAGGCCAGGCGGTTTTTGCCCAATGGTGGTCTTGTCGATGTCATTTCGCGCGGCGCCTCAGATGGTTGATCAGGTCGATGCGGGTTATCAGGCCGACGAACTCGTCGACGTCGAAGATGATGGCGACCTCGTTGCGGTCGAACACCGGCAGCAGCGCATCCAGGGTCTGGCTCGCCTGCAGCGTGTGCAGATTGGAGGTCATGGCGGTGCGCACCGGGCCGTTGAAGCGCTCCCAGCGCCCGTCATAGGGGCCGTCGACGTGAGCCAGTATATCGCTCTCGTCGACGATGCCGATCAGCTTGCCCTCATCGAGCACCGGCAGCTGCGACACATCGGAACGGCGCATGCGGCCATAGGCGTTGAGCAGGCTCTCGTCGGGACCGACATAGACGATGTCGCCGGTGCGGGGCGAGCGCATGACGAGGTCGCGCAGGTCGCCATGCTGTTCATGGTCGGCGAGACCTTGCTCGGCCAGCCAGATATCGTCGAACACCTTCGACAGATATTTGTTGCCGCTGTCGCAGACGAATGTGACCACCCGCTTGGGCGATGTCTGCTCGCGGCAATAGCGCAGGGCGGCGGACAGGAGCGTGCCGGACGACGAGCCGGCCAGAATGCCTTCCCGGGACAGGAGATCGCGCACCGCCAGCATGCTCTGCTTGTCGCTGACGGAATACGCCTTCTTCACCAGCGACAGGTCGGCATTGGGCGGCACGAAATCCTCGCCGATGCCTTCGACGGTCCAACTGCCGGCCGCTTCCATCTTGCCGGTCTTGATCAGCGGCGCCAGCACGGAACCGACGGGATCGGCGAGCACCATTTCGGTCTTCGGCGAGACCTCGGCGAAGTAGCGGCCGAGCCCGGTCAGCGTGCCGCCGGAGCCGACGCCGACCACCACCGCGTCGACATTGCCCTCGAGCTGCGAAAAGATTTCCGGGCCGGTCGTTGTCTCATGTGCCAGCGGGTTGGCCGGATTGGCGAACTGGTTGGCGTAGAAGGCGCCCGGCAGCTCTTCCGCGATCTTCTCGGCCATGTCCTGATAATATTCGGGATGGCCCTTGCCGACATCGGAACGCGTCATGCGCACTTCCGCGCCGAGCGCGCGCAGATGCTGGATCTTTTCGCGCGACATCTTGTCGGGCACCACCAGGATGATGCGGTAGCCCTTGGGAATGCCGACCTGGGCGAGGCCAAGGCCGGTATTGCCGGCGGTCGCCTCGACGATCGTGCCGCCTGGCTTCAGCCTGCCCTCTTTCTCGGCCGCCGCGATCATCGACAGCGCGATGCGGTCCTTGATCGAGCCGCCGGGGTTCTGGCTTTCGAGCTTGATGAACAGCCGGCACTTGCCGGTATCGAATCTGGTCAGCTCGACCACCGGCGTCTGGCCGATCAGGTCGAGAACCGATCTGTAGGGCGGCAGCAGGCGGGACGATCCGCTTTCCGGGGAAACCCCGCCAGGCGCGGCGATCTTGTGCTCGCTCATATCGATGCTCCATGATCAAGCGGCCGCCCCAAGGGCGGAGCGGCAGCGTAGCCTCTTTTCCAGCCGTTTGTCGCGGGAAAGAAGATAGATCATGCCAATCACCCGGCCAGACGGGGAATGATGTTCCAGCTGGAAGATGTTGCAGAACGCGCGCTGTCGCGTTGCCGTGCTGTCCCTCCAGCTTCCAAAGGAAATCAGCTCACCCAAGCAAGCGCTTGCTCAGCCGCGCGGGCGGTTCGCCCACACCAGCCCGGCCAGGCCGACCAGCATGGCGGCGAGGCCGATATAGAGCCATCGCGACTGGCCGGTCATGAAACTGCCGCCGACCACGCCGATGCCTTGCAGCGACCACAGCGCGCCGATGGCGAGCACAACCAAGGCCAGCAGATTTTTGGTCAGTCTCATTGACGAATCTCGCTTTCCCAGTCAATCGATTGCGGCGCCGTGGCGCGAATGAATGAGCCAAAGGAAGTGGGCAAATCTTGCCGGTTTCTACTTGGAGACTAGTCGCGGATCTTGTCAAACGGATCTCCGATGTCAGTTGGAAGATCATCGGAAAGTGATACCGGGCCGCCGGAAAATCCCTGACAGACTGTTACCTGGTGACTCCAAACGTGTGCTCCCGCCATGGAACCGCCAGATCGCGGCCGTATTTCCCGCCTTATTCGGCACCTAACGGCTGAGGCCTGTCAAAAACGGAGCCATCCCCCAAATATGAAGACCAACAAACAAACCGCGCTTGTCGCGGTAACGCTCGCTGCTGGCCTGATGGTCGGCGCCTCCGCCACTTCGGCAACCGCGTCGGCCGGCCAGTGTGGCCGCGCCTCCTGGTACGCGCTGCATTCGCGGACCGCATCGGGCGAACGCATGAATCCCTCTGCCCTGACCGCCGCCCACCGCACCTTGCCTTTCGGCACCAAGCTGCGGGTCACCAACAAGAACAACGGCCGTAGCGTCGTGGTCCGCGTCAACGATCGTGGTCCGTTCATCAGGGGCCGCGTGCTCGATCTATCGAAGGGCGCCGCCAGCCAGCTCGGCTTCATCGGCTCCGGCCAGACCGCGATCTGCATGGCGCGCGTTTGATGCTTCCGGTGTCCGGCATGAGGGGCCGGACACATTTCCTACACACTTCGCAACACACATTGAGCCGGCTCCGCCGTTCCAGCCGGGTTTTCAACACCTTGGACGAAAGAACAGTTGGTCACGCCAAGTGACGTATTGCATCGCAGCAATTAGTTGTTAACCTCGCCGCGAGACATTTGAGGCTCGGCGCTGCTCGTCGTCCCTTTCGGTCGAGGCAGCAGCGGGGGTGTTGATGTTCTACCAGCTCTATGAATTGAATCACGCGGCTCTGCAGCCGGCACGGCTTTATGCCGATGCGGTGCGGATGTTCTACTCCAACCCGCTCAACCCGTTTTCGCACACGCCCTGGGGCCGTTCGGTCGCGGCGGGCGCCGAGCTGTTCGAACGCATCACCCGCCGCTACGGCAAGCCGGCCTTCGGCCTGGGCAAGACCGTCGTCGATTGGAAAAGCGTCGAGGTCACCGAAAAGACCATCTGGTCGAAGCCGTTCTGCAATCTCGTCCGTTTCGAGCGCGCCGTCCCCGCCGGCCGCCGGCCGGACCCGAAGCTTCTCATCGTGGCGCCGATGTCGGGCCACTATGCCACGCTGCTGCGCGGCACGGTGGAGGCGATGCTGCCTTATGCCGATGTCCACATCACGGACTGGGTCGACGCCCGCATGGTGCCGCTGGCCGACGGCAGCTTCGATCTCGATGATTATATCGACTATGTCATCGACATGCTGCACACGCTGGGCCCGGATACGCATGTGATGGCGGTGTGCCAGCCTTCCGTGCCGGTGCTGGCCGCCGTGGCGCTGATGGAGACGAAGGGCGACCCCTTCGTCCCTTCGACCATGACCCTGATGGGCGGGCCGATCGACACGCGCCGCAACCCGACGGCGGTCAATCTGCTGGCCGAGGAAAAAGGCATCGACTGGTTCCGCGACAACGTGATCATGTGCGCGCCCTGGCCGGTGCCGGGCTTCGGCCGCGAGGTCTATCCCGGCTTCCTGCAGCTCTCCGGCTTCATGAGCATGAACCTCGATCGTCACATCATCGCCCACAAGGACTTCTTCATGCACCTTGTGAAGTATGATGGCGACAGTGCCGAGAAGCACCGCGATTTCTATGACGAATATCTGGCTGTGATGGATCTGACCGCGGAGTTCTACCTGCAGACCGTCGACACCGTCTTCGTGCGCCATGCCTTGCCCAAGGGCGAGATGACGCATCGCGGCACCAGGATCGATCCGTCCGCGATCCGCAACGTCGCCCTGTTCACGGTCGAGGGCGAGAACGACGACATATCGGGCCTTGGCCAGACCAAGGCGGCGCAGGATCTGTGCGTCAACATTCCGGCCGACAAGAAGGCCCATTATATGCAGCCGGCGGTCGGCCATTACGGCGTCTTCAACGGCTCGCGTTTCCGCTCTGAGATCGTGCCGCGCATCGTCGACTTCATCACCAGCTATGGGCGTCAGGACCGGATTACGATGAAGCCCAAGCTGGTCCGCACGGCCAAGCGATAGATATTTCCAGGCCAACTCCGAAGAGATCGGCGCTCCAGCCTGTTCTGTTGCATAATAGGCGCTGTCCCTGCCCGCGGGTAACCATGCTTGCAGATCAGGCCCGCGTCTTGATTGACACGGACTGTAAATCGCCCTTAACTTTTTGTTAACAACAGGGCGAGCGGGGACAATGAATTCCTCCATCATGGCGCGAAGGCTGCGCGTGTGCGTGGCAGCCGGGCTGGCAATAACGGGCAGCTGGCCGGCATTGGCGGCCGGAGCGATGGCGACCGGGGGCCTGACCTCGCAGCCGATCGGCCACTACGATTTCTGCAAGCTCTATCCCGGCGAATGCTCGATCCGTCCGGCCGATCTCGCGCCGGCAATCCTGACCGACGGGTTGATGCGCAAGCTGGTCAACGTCACCGCCAGGGTCAATGCCGCCGTCAAGCCGATGAGCGACATGGATATCTACGGCAAGGACGAGGTCTGGGCCTATCCCGACAAGGGCGTCGGCGACTGCGAGGATTATGTGCTGGAAAAGCGGCGCCAGCTCGCCCGCATGGGCATGTCGCTTGCCGATGTGCTGATAACCGTCGTGCGCAAGCCCGATGGCGAAGGCCACGCCGTGCTGACGGTGCGCACCGACAGGGGCGACTATGTGCTCGACAATCTGAACGACAAGGTCAAGCCCTGGGACCAGACCGGCTACCGCTTCCTCAAGCGGCAGGCGATCGACAATACCGGCCGCTGGGTCTCCATCCGCGGTGGCCAGCAGGTTTTGGTCGGGTCGGTGGAGTAAGGGCCGACAGCGGGGGGGGACCGCTTGAGGCGGCGCCACCCCAGCGCTTCGTCATCCTAGGGCGCAGCAGTCGCGAAGCGACGTCGCGGAGACCCTAGGATCCATGCCGTGACACCAACATAAAACACGGCGGCCTAGGACTAGGCGCGGCTATATCACTACATTCTGCACCGCCGCGGAGCTCGCAGGTCGCGGCATGGATCCTCGGGTCTGCGCGTCCGCTTCGCTCCCGCTCCGCCCGTGGATGACGAAACCGTGGAGGCTTCCGCCAATCTCTTGGGCCTCTGCCATAGCCGCACTGCCTTCGACTAACCGCCCCCTTTGGGGCCCTCCCGAAAATTGTCTCCATCTCTCCGTGAACCAATTCGTCCCGCCCGGCGACACACAGCCGTGGACGACAGAAACAAACCATGGAGACTTCAAATGACTGCTTTCCTGCGCAACAGCCTCCTCGCCGCCGTCGCGGTATCGGCCCTGACCGGATCCGCTCTGGCTGGTCAGATCGACACGAGCTGCGTCAAGACCACGCTCAATGACCTTTGGGCCGGCCGTTGTTGTGGCACTGCGGGCGCCTCGGACTGCCTGGGCGGCGGCAACGGCCGCGACCATCATGACAATGGCCACCCGGGTACCAATGGCGGCAACCCCAACGGCCCTACGGCCGGCAAGTATTGATCTCGCCACAGATGCCCGCTGGCTGCCGCCGGCGGGCACTGTCTTGCGATGAGCGGGACGCCCGGCCGTCGCGAAATCGGATAAAGCCAGTTACTTCAGCTGGCCCAGCGCCTTGCGGATCGAGGCGGTGATGCGGCGCAGTTCCGCTTCGTCGAGCTTCTCGATGTTCTCGGCCAGCAGATTGGCGAGTTCAGTGGCGGCGGGACTTAGGCCCGACGTGTCGAGTTTTACGCGCGGGTGCGAGGCTTCGGCCAGCCGCGCCAGTTCCTCGGCGTCGTCCCAGATGATGTTGAAATAGCCGATGATCTTCTGGATCAGCGTCCAGGTCGGCGCGCCGCGCCTGCCATGCTCGAGCGCCGACAGATAGGCGGCGCTGACGCCGATCGCCGCCGCCATGTCCTTCTGGCTGACGCCGCGCTCCTTCCGCAGCGCCCGCAACCGCTCGCCCAACGGCGTCACGAACCCGTCCTCACGGGCGCACCCGCCGCAGCCGCACATAAAGCGCGCCGGACCCGCCATGGTTGCGGGCGGCATGGTCGTGGCTGGAGACCAGCGGCCGGAAAGCCGGCGTCGACAGCCAGGCGGGTACGGCGCGCCGCAAGACGCCGTCGCCGCCCGAGGAGGATCCCTTGCCGGTGATGACCAGCACATAGCGGACGCCGCCGGCATGCGCCCGGTGCAGGAACGAGAACAGCAGCGAATAGGCCTCGTCCTGGGTCATGCCGTGCAGGTCGACGCGGCCCTCGATCGGCAGCCGGCCTTTTGACAATTTGTCGAGCGTCGGCTCATCGAGCCGGTGCGTGACATGCTGGGCCTTCGGCTTTGCGGCGCCTGCCGGACTGGCGACGGGCTGGGCCGCTTGTGGCGTCGCCGGCTTGGCATCAGCCGTCATGTCGGGAATGTCGACCGAAGCCCTGCCTTTCAGCGGCTTGGCCGTGCGCGCCACCAGGCTCCACAGCACCCGGTCGTCCTCGCTGAGCTTGTCGGGGCGCCTGCTCATTATGCGCCCCCGGCCAGCGCGCGCGGCACCAGCGCGTAGAAATCGGCGGCATTGCGCACCACGCCGGCGATCTCGCCGGCGGCATCGCCCGACCCGGCGAACAGGTCGCCGCGCGCCGGGCCGGTGATGGCCGAGCCGGTATCCTGCGCGATCATCAGCCGCCGGAACGGTTTTGCCTCGAAAGCGGTGAGCGTCGGCGCGTCGATGTAGAAAGGCGTGCCGAATGTGTGCAGCAACCGGTCGACCGCGACCGAGCGGCCCGGCGTCAGCGGCACCTTGGCGGCGGCGATCGGGCCGAGAGCGGCGTCTTCCACATCCGCCTCGCGGAAGAAGATGTAGGAGCGGTTCTGCCACAGGATCTCGTCGACGCGCTCCGGATGCGCCTTGAACCAGGCGCGGATCGACTGCATCGTCACTTCAGGGAGCGGGATTTCGCCCGCCTCGCTCAACACCTTGCCCGGTCCGGTGAAACGCTGGCCGGATTTGGCGGCGTAGGTGACGCGGCAAAGCCGTCCGTCGGTCATGGCAAGCCGCGCCGCCCCTTGCACATGGATGAAGAAGGCGTCGACCTTGTCGGCGAGCCAGGCGATCTCCAGCCCTCGGCCGGCAAGCGCGCCGCGTTCGATCGCGCCACGGTCGAAATATTCCGACAGCCCGCCGGGCGTCCGGCGCGCGAAGGCGAGATAGGGATCCATTCCCGGCGGCCGGTCGGCGTCGTCGACATCGGCGAGATCGGCCGGCCGCGACATGAGCGGCACGGAGAAATGCTCCGTCCGCACCGGCGAAGCCTCGACTTGCGGTTCGTAGAAGCCGGTGACGAGGCCGGCGCCGGCCTCGGCGCGCACCAGCATCGGGACAAAATGGCGTTCGAAGAAAGCGCGGGCTTCCGATCGGCTGGCGCAAGGGACACCGCGCGCTTCGGCATAGGCCTCGGCGAAGGCGCCGAAATCGACGCCGAGCGCACCGCTGCGATAGGGTTTTACCGGCGCATGGAAGGCGGACCGGCGGAACGCCTCGAAGGCCGGCAGATGGTCGTCGTCGCCCCAGCCGGGAAGATCGTCAAAGGATTTTGCCGCGAAGGAAGGCGATAGCGACACCGGAGCCCCGCCGCCTGTCTAAAGCGCGTCGGGCTCGAAGAGCGTCATGCGACGCGCTTCAAGCCCTGGTTCTGCTGCATGTCGTTGCCCCAAAACCGCTTCGCACTTTTGGGCGACATGCATCGGGGCTCAGTCTTCTTCTTCGGTGGCGACGAGCTTCCAGTTCGGATCGCGCGAACGCGTGTCGCGGGCGAAGGTCCAGACATCCTTGACCTCGGCCACGGTTTCGGGATCACCGTCGATGACGGTGCCTGCCTTGTCGCGCGTCGCCGAGATCAGCTCGCTGATGATGCGCAGCGTGACATGCGCCTCGCCGCCCTTCATCTCGGCCGAGACGATGTCGGCCTTGTCGATGCCGACGAAGGAGGACTGGATCTTCTCCGACTTGGCCTCGCGTTCGCCGATCGCGGCGACGAAGCCGTCATAGACCTCGCGCGACAGAAGGTTCTTCAGCGTTTTGCGGTCGCCATCGGCATAGGCCATGACGATCATCTCATAGGCCATCTTGGCGCCGTCGACGAAACCCTTCGGATCGAACGACGCATCATTGTCCTTGATCGTGCGCAGGCCCTTGTTGAGATCGGTGTCGGGCTTGGCGAAGGCATCGATGGCCGTGTAGGCGTCGGCCGGCGCCGGCTCGCCCGGCAGCCGCTTGCGTGGCAGCGAAACGACATTTTCGGGCTTCTGCGTGGCATCCTTGTCGGTGCGCGCCGCCGTGTAGGGGTCGAAGGGCGGCCGCTCGCTACCGGTCCGACGGCCCAGCACATTGCGCAGCTGGAAGAAGATCACCACCGCCGCGATCAGGAAGAAAATCGTGCCGAAGTCGAAGAAGCCCATATCTTCCGCCAATCAATCCCTGTCTCTTGGCCGGACCGCCCGGCCCGGAGCCCACGGTCGCATAGCGTTCAATATCCAAAGCATATAGAACGCAAGGCGCAATCATTCAAATTAAAGGCAGGCATACCTATCTAACAGCCCCAGGGCCAGCGGCGATTGGTCGCCGACGGCCAAAACAATCGAACGGCCAAACGATAGAAAAGGTTGGCAAGATTTGCGCATCTCCTTGCTACCCCTCTTCCTCCTCGCGCTTCCGCTGCTGGAAATCGCCGGTTTCGTCATCGTCGGCCGCGAGGTCGGCGCCCTGGCGACGGTCGGCCTGGTGATCGCCTCCAGCCTTGCCGGCGTTTTGCTGCTGAGGCACCAGGGTTTCGGCGTCATGGCCCGAATCCGCGACGAGATGGATGCCGGCCGCGACCCCAGCCGCCAGCTTGCCCATGGCGCCATGATCGTGGTCGCCGCGATCCTTTTGATCATCCCCGGATTCATCACCGACATTATCGGCCTGCTGCTGTTCCTGCCTCCGGTGCGCGACCTTGCCTGGAGCAGGTTCAAGGGCCGCATCGTCGTGGCCACCAACTTCTCGCCAGGCGGCTTCCGCGGCCGGCCGCGCGACAGGGTCATCGACCTCGACGACGGCGATTATTCGCGCGAGGACGATCCGAAGCGCGGCCCGGACCACAACTCGCCCTGGCGGCGGCTGAAGGATGACTAGGTAGCTGGTGAGAGATCAGCGCCGCCCCTCATCCACCTGCCGGCACCTTCTCCCCGTATAGGGACGGGGAGAAGGGACTTGTCGCGCCCTCGGCGCTCTTCCCGCAACGCTGGTGATTGGCGAAATCGCGGATGACAGCGCCCCTCTCCCCGTCTCTATACGGGGAGAGGATGCCGGCAGGCAGGTGAGGGGCGGCGCTACCCCGGGATATTGATCTCCCACAAAAGCTCCGAACCATCGCCCTGCCCCGAAGGCGGCAAACCTTGTCTTGTCATGCCGGCCATGGTAGCGAACGCCCGATTTCAATTCGGTCAGCAACGCTGCCCAGGCAAAAGGATATCAGGCTCATGGCCAGCAATGATGACGCGCCCGCCGGCGCGGCCAACGGAAACGGTAACGCGACGCAGCCCTCGCTCAACGTCCTGGCCCAGTATGTCAAGGACCTGTCCTTCGAAAGCCCCGGCGCGCCGAATTCGCTGCGCGGCCGCGACAAGGCTCCCGGCATCGCCATCAATGTCAACGTCAACGCCAATCCGCTCTCCGACAAGCAGTTCGACGTCAACCTGACGCTGAACGCCAAGGCTTCCTTCGACCAGGAAGTGCTGTTCAACGTCGAGCTGGTCTATGGCGGCGTCTTCGCCATTTCGGGCTTCCCGCAGGAGCACATGCTGCCGATCCTGTTCATCGAGTGCCCGCGCCTGCTGTTCCCCTTCGCCCGCCAGATCATCGCCGAGGCGACGCGCAATGGCGGCTTCCCGCCGCTGATGCTCGACCCGATCGATTTCGCCCAGATGTTCCAGCAGAAGATCGCCGAAGACCAGGCCGCGTCCAAGGTCCAGGTGAGCTGAGGCTTCTCATCCTCGTTTCCGAAAAGCCCGGCCCTCGCGCCGGGTTTTTTGTTTGTGCTGCCGCAACGTCGGCGGGACAGCACCCCCCTCTGTCCTGCCGGACATCTCCCCCGCAAGGGGGGAGATTGGCAGTTTCTGCCTAGCGCCCGTCCTTCAACGTTGGCGATAATTGGCGAGAGCATTCGCGACATTCGATCTCCCCCCTTGCGGGGGAGATGTCCGGCAGGACAGAGGGGGGTGTGAAGGATCTCGGCGTCGGATAGCCGGAACCGCTCCTCACCCCCATGCGGACCAGCGCACAAGTCCTGCGGATTCCAGAACATTCCGCCGCGTCACCCCGCCCTATCATTCCCTCTGAGGCAATGGCGCTCCGGCGGTCGCGGCCGCCCCACGTTGGCGCGGTCCACCGGGGCGAGCCAATTTCCGTGCATGCCGTTGTCCCAAAACCGCCTCGCATTTTGGGCGGCATGCACCAACAAGAGGGAACGACGATGAAATTCATGCTGACCGACCGCAAGCTGCACCCACGGGCCAAGCCCGTCGCCGACGATTTCAAAAAGGGCGGCATCAACCGCCGCGAATATTTTGCGCTCATGGCCGGCCTCGGCGTCAGCGCCGCCGGCGCTTTTGCGCTGGGCGGCCTCGCCCCGACGCCGGCCCGCGCGGCGGAACCGAAGAAGGGCGGCACCTTGCGCGTCGCCATGAACGTCAAGGGTTTCAAGGACCCGCGCACCTTCGACGGCGTCGAAATGTCCAACGTCGCCCGCCACTGCAACGAATATCTGGTGCGCTGGAACACCGACTTCACCTTCGAGCCCTGGCTGCTGGAGAAGTGGGAGATGAGCGACGACGCCAGGACGCTGACGCTGCATGTGCGCAAGGGCATCACCTGGTCGAATGGTGACGCCTTCAACGCCGACGATGTGATCCACAACCTCACCCGCTGGTGCGAGGCTGGTGTCGCCGGCAATTCGGTCGCCGCGCGCATGGGCGCGCTGGTCAATGCCGACACCAAGAAAGTGGTCGATGGCGGCATCCAGAAGCTCGACGACCACACGATAAAACTCAATCTGCCGAAGCCCGACATTTCGCTGGTCGCCGGCATGGCCGACTATCCGGCGCTCATCATGCACCGCTCCTATGATGGCAATGGCGATCCCATGAAGGCGCTGGCCATCACCACCGGCCCTTGCGAACTGATGAAATGGGACGCCGAAACGGGCGCCGAGGTGAAGCGCAAGGACAAGCCCTGGTGGAAGGGCGACTTCTACCTCGATGGCATCCAGTGGATCGACTACGGCTCCGACCCCAACGCCATGCTGTCGGCGTTCGAATCCGGCGAGATCGACACCGACCACGAAACCGCCTCCGATGCCGTGTCGCAGACCGAGAAGATGGGGCTGAAGAATTCCGAGATCGCCACCGGCTCCACCATCGTCGCCCGCTTCAATGTCTCCAACGCGCCCTATGACGACGTCAAGGTGCGCCGCGCCGCCCAGCTCGCCGTCGACAATTCCGCCGTGCTGAAGCTCGGCCTCGACGGCCGCGGCAAGCCGGCCGATAATCACCATGTCGGCCCCATGCATCCCGAATATGCCGATATCGGCCCGGCCAGGCGCGACGTCGAGGCGGCGAAGAAGCTGATCGCCGAAGCCGGCAAGGCGGACCATGAATACGAGCTGATCTCGGTCGACATCGAATGGCAGAAGAGCACGGCCGACGCCATCGCCGCGCAGATCCGCGAGGCCGGCCTCAAGATCAAGCGCACCGTGCTGCCCGCCGCCACCTTCTGGAACGACTGGAGCAAGTTCCCCTATTCCTGCACCGAATGGCTCGGCCGCCCGCTCGGCGTCCAGGTGCTGGCGCTGGCCTATAAATCGGGTGCGGCCTGGAACGAGAGCGCCTATGCCGACAAGGAGTTCGACGAGCTGCTCGACAAGGCGCTGGCCATGCCCGACCCCGCCCAGCGCAAGGAGATCATGGCTGGGATCGAAAAGAACCTGCGCGATTCAGGCATCATCATCCAACCCTACTGGCGCTCGGTCTATCGGACCTACCGCAAAGGCATCGAAGGCTGCGAACAGCACCAGGCGCTGGAACAGCATTTCGAGAAGGTGTGGATTGGGGGGTGAGGCAGAGCGCGTTCTTACCTTCCCCCCTTGTGGGGGAAGGTGGCCTCGCGAAGCGAGGTCGGATGAGGGGTGTTCCAGCTTGGCGACACCTCAACAATCACGAGACCAGAAAACACCAACGCCACACTCCGCTGGAACACCCCTCATCCGTCTCGGCGCTAAGGCGCCGATCCACCTTCTCCCACAAGGGGAGAAGGCAAGTCGCGCCGCGCGGTCCCTCTCACCGCGCAGACTTCACCAAGGTCCAGATCCAGCCGGCGAAGGTCGCCGCCAGGAACGGATAGCCGGCGGCGCGCAGGGGCGACGAGGTCGGCAGCAGGGGCGAACTCCCCCAGACGTCGCGCCGCCCCTCATTGCCCTGCCGGGCATTTCTCCCCGTATAGAGACGGGGAGAAAGGGCTGGCCGCAACGCTGGCTCCACCTTTCGGCGATTGGCGAAATCGGCGACGAGCGCCCCTCTCCCCGTTCCTACGGGGAGAGGATGCCGGCAGGCAGGTGAGGGGCAGCGCCAGCGCTCGGCGGTCCCACTCACCGCGCCGGCCTCACCAGCGTCCAGATCCAACCAGCAAAGGTCGCCACCAGGAACGGATAGCCGGCGGCGGGCAGGGGCGACGAGGTCGGCAGCAGCGGCGTGCCCCACAGCACCATGCCCACCGAGGCCAGGAACAGGGCGGCGGCAATGAACGCGGTGAACCGCATCCACAGCGCGAAGGTGCTGGGCACGCTGACCATGATCAGCGCCGCCGCCCAAAGCGAGATGCCGCCGACATAGGAAGGCACGCTGGCCTCGAGCCCCGCCGCATTGCCGGATAAAAGCAGGCTTTCGCCGGCAAGGAAGGTCAGGAAGCCTGCCGCGACGCAATCATTGCCCAGCCGCTGGTATTTCATGGTGAGCAGCGCCGTCGCCACCACCAGCGCCACGCCGTCGATCGCCCAGAGCGTTTCGCGTAGCGGAGCGCTCGCGACAAAGGTGCCGGCGAGGCCGAAGACGCCGCCGCTTGCGAGGCCGAGCGCGGCGATGGTGTCTAGAGGGCTGGTGCGCATGTGGTCTCCTTTTAGCCGGCGAGAGCATACGCCCCGGGAGGTTTAAAAGTATGGCCCTATGGGCTCAGGCAGACCTCCCTCCGGACTTTCCGAGAATTCAACGCAGACGCGGCCTAGGTGAGCCAGAGAGAATCCTGATGTTGCAAGAATGGGGACCCGAGCCAAGTTCTGAAGCGCTAGCTAAATAATGGCTTGCGGTAGCTTGACATCGGGCGAACGTGCCCCTGTATTGTTCCATTGATGTTCCTTCGGGGAGGGCTCGGTGGCAGAAAAAACGATTCAAAAGGAAGAAGCGTCATCTTCAAAAACTGAGCTTGATCAAACACCTGGTGAAAAGAAGGGAACTCGACGTGAAATTCCCGGTAATCTTCCATATACCCCTACCCACGGCAGGCTAAGTGAGGCGCTAAAAGCCTTGGTTGAGGCGGAGCGCCCACAACAATTCAACGAAAGTTTTTTGGACACTGTATTAAAAATTCGTGGAGGTAGTGCTCGACCGATTCCTCCGCTTCTAAAGCGGATGGGATTGCTAAATTCCGACAACTCTCCGACGGAGCTGTACTCCAGATTCAAGTCAGACTCGACTCGCGCAGAAGCTGCGCTCGTCGCGCTTAAGAATGGGTTCTCAGAAATTTTCCGGCGAAACGAATATGCCCACAGACTACCTGATGAGCGCATAAAAGAGTTGATTATCGAAATAACAGGGCTTCACAAAAGCGACCCGATCGTGAGTGCTATTTTTGGTACGTTCAACGCCTTCAACGAGTTCGCACGAAGTGCGAAAGAGCTCAAATCCCAGGAGCAAAATCAGGAAAGGTCAGGAAAATTTGAGGACTCGGTAGGTGGCGAGAACAGGAAATCCAACCAAAGCCCCGATTTTAATCTTGTGACCACAATTAATGTTGTTCTTCCAGAAACGACCGATGTCCAAGTATACAATGCGATCTTTCGCTCGATAAGAGAGAACTTGTTGAATTGAAAATAGAGCTTCAGCATTTTTTGTTGAGAGGCGCATCCCTGCGGTCGGCAGTGGATGCCGCCCTTGCGGAGCAAGGTGTGAAAGGACACGTAACCGCAATTGAAAAGTTTTCTGACGCTCTTATTAAGGGTTATGTTTCCGTGGCTTCTTCCGAGAATCGGCAGCAAGCAGATCGTATGGGGTCATATTATAAACTATTCTATCTTTTAGAAAACGAGATACGTAGCTTCATCGTTGATCTGATTGAAGCTAGCGACGAATCAGACTGGTGGCTAACCAAAGTTCCTGAAAACGTTCGGTTGAATGCAGCAAAGAATTTGGAGCGTGAGCGCCGAGAGGGCATCATTCCAAGATCGGATCGTATGATCGATTACACTACCTTTGGCGAGCTTGGTGAGATCATAAAGGCAAACTGGGACGTGTTCGGTGGAGTTTTCTCGCGACATGACAAGGTCGGCGTCGAAAAGGTGTTACAGCAGCTTAATATGCTTCGCGGTCCTATCGCGCACTGCGGTGTTTTGGGCGAGGACGATGTCGTAAAGCTCAAGCTGGTCGTCCGCAACTGGTACCGTTTGATGGAATAGTGCTTCAGGTAGACGCTGGCCGGATATCGCAAAACATGAACTCATCGATCGCCGGTCGATGAGTCCACCAAGACCGGCTTCTCAATCCCCCATTTTCAGCGCCTGGATAAAAGCTTCCTGCGGAATATCGACCTTCCCAAATTGCCGCATCCGCTTCTTGCCCTCTTTCTGCTTGTCCAGCAGCTTGCGTTTGCGCGAGACGTCGCCGCCGTAGCACTTCGCGGTCACGTCCTTGCGCAGGGCAGAGATGGTTTCGCGGGCGATGACCTTGCCGCCGATCGCGGCCTGGATCGGGATCTTGAAGAGGTGGTGCGGGATCAGCTCCTTCAGCTTCTCGACCATCTGCCGGCCGCGCTTTTCCGCCGCCGTGCGGTGCACCAGCATCGACAGTGCGTCGACCGGCTCCTCATTGACCAGGATCGACATTTTTACCAGATCGCCCTCCCGATAGTCGGTCAGGTGGTAGTCGAACGAGGCGTAGCCCTTGGAGATCGACTTCAGCCGGTCATAGAAATCGAAGACGACTTCGTTGAGCGGCAGATCGTAGGTGAGCATGGCGCGCTTGCCGACATAGGAGAGGTCGACCTGGATGCCGCGCCGGTCCTGGCACAGCTTCAATATGCCGCCGAGATAGTCGTCGGGCGTCAGGATGGTGGCGCGGATCCACGGCTCCTCGATGGCCGAGATCTTCACCACGTCGGGCATGTCGGCCGGGTTGTGCAGTTCCTTCATCGAGCCGTCATTGAGCAACAGCCGGTAGACGACGGAGGGCGCCGTGGCGATGAGGTCGAGGTTGAACTCGCGCTCCAGCCGCTCCTGGATGATTTCGAGATGCAAGAGGCCGAGGAAGCCGCAGCGATAGCCGAAGCCGAGCGCGGCGGAGGTTTCCATTTCATAAGAGAAGCTGGCGTCGTTGAGGCGCAGTTTGCCGACGGCGGCGCGCAGATCCTCGAAATCGGCGGCGTCGACCGGAAACAGGCCGCAGAACACCACCGGCTGCGCCGGCTTGAAGCCGGGCAGCGCATGCGCGGTCTGGCGCTTGTCCTCGGTGATGGTGTCGCCGACGCGGGTGTCGGCCACTTCCTTGATCGAGCCGGTGAAGAAACCGAACTCGCCGGGGCCAAGCTCGTCGACATTGACGCGGGCGGGCGTGAACACGCCGGTGCGCTCGACCAAATATTTGGCGCCGGTGCCCATCATGCGGATGGTCTGGCCTTTCTTCAGCACGCCGTCGATGATGCGCACCAGGACGATGACGCCGAGATAGGCGTCGTACCAGCTGTCGACCAGCATCGCCTTCAACGGCGCGGTGGCGTCACCCTCGCGTGGCGGCGGCAGCTGGTGGACGATCGCCTCCAGCACGTCGGGAATGCCAAGCCCGGTCTTGGCCGAGATCAGCACGGCTTCGGAGGCGTCGATGCCGATCACCTCCTCGACCTGCTCGCGGATGCGCTCGGGCTCGGCGGCCGGCAGGTCGACCTTGTTCAGCACCACGACGATCTCGTGGTTGTTGTCGATCGCCTGGTAGACATTGGCCAGCGTCTGCGCCTCGACGCCCTGGGAGGCGTCGACCACCAGCAGCGAGCCCTCGCAGGCGGCCAGCGACCGCGACACTTCATAGGCGAAGTCGACATGGCCGGGCGTGTCGATGAGGTTGAGGATGTAGTCCTCGCCGTTCAAGGCACGGTATTTCAGCCGCACGGTCTGCGCCTTGATGGTGATGCCGCGCTCGCGCTCGATGTCCATCGAGTCCAGCACCTGCTCCTTCATGTCGCGCGCCTCCAGCCCGCCGGTCAGCTGGATCAGGCGGTCGGCAAGCGTGGATTTGCCATGGTCGATATGGGCGACGATGGAGAAATTGCGGATGTGGTCGAGGGGCGTGCTCATGCCCGGCGCTTTAGCAGGGGCGGCAATCGGCGGCAAGGCTTGCGGCGCAAGGGCCGCCCTGGCGATCACAAAGCGGTGAGCATTGCCGGAAAAATCGAAAATCCGGGCCTGGCGGCCTGGAATGCATAAATTTTAAAGGATCGCGTTAGACCTTGGTTGTCGGCGGCATGGTATTTGCCTGGCCGCTCATGTGTTTCGGGGGTAAGAAATGCGCAATGTTGCAAGCGGGTTTGCCCGCTCCCGCAGCGGCTCCATCATGCCGCTGTTCTTCCTGTGTACGGTGCCGCTGATCACCGTCGTCGGCTTTGCCGTCGATTATACGTCGGCCGTGCAGACCAGGTCCAATCAGCAGCAGGCGCTGGATGCCGCGATCTTGTCGATCACCACCATGGATACCGCCTCGACGCTGCAGCAGCGCCAGCAGGGGCTGCAGGATGCCTTCATCGCCAACGGCGGACAAGGCAGCGCGACGCTGACCAGCTTCGTGGCTGGCACCGCCACCACCGCCACCACCGCGCGGGCCACGGCAAGTTTCGCCATGCCCACCGTTTTCATGACCATCGCCAGGATTGACACCGTCCCGGTCGCCGTCGCCTCGGCGGTCAGCAAGCCGCCGGCGCTGGTGCAGGCCACCTTCAAGGTCACAGGCGTGTCGGGTTACTGGAACAAGACGATGACGCTCTACGGCACGCAGTTCGGGGCGACGGCGGCCAAGCCGCTGATGACGATCGACTATAAATATGGCGGCACCGGGGACCCGAAAGGCTATGGCACCACCACCACCAGCGTGCTTACGACCGATTCAACCGGCAAGACCGTCACCACGGTGGCCCAGAAGCAGGTCTGCAAGCTCGTCGACTCCAATACACCCGCCGGTGCGGTGATCCAGACCGACACATTCAAGACGCAATATTACTGCGTCGACACGATGTACCCCGCCGACGGCCTTGGCGCGTCGATCGACGTCAGCCAGATGGGTGGCCTCTATCTGCAGATGTATGTGCCATCAGGTAACCCGCAGTACCTTAAGACGAACGATGCGACCACCTCCAACCGGCTCTATAACGGGGTCAAGGATCCGCAGACCAACGCTATCAACTACAAAGAGATCGCGACCGGCCAGATCGTTGATATCTTCGGCATCGTGCCTTGCGGCACGACAGGCTATCAGGCCTGGGAAGACGGCGGCAACGCGGTCCCGGCGCCTGTCGGCAACGCCGATTTCTTCTACAACGTGACCGGCAAGTGCGACTTCGACAAGCGGCCCTCGAACACGGTGCTGACGCAGTAAGGCTGCCGATCTCCCCCCTCGAGGGGGAGGTGTCGCCGAAGGCGACAGAGGGGGTTGCCGCGCGTGGAGCGCCAACTCCGTTTACGGCGCAGACAAGGCCGAGCCCGGTCGAACCGACCCCCTCTGGCCTGCCGGCCATCTCCCCCTCGAGGGGGGAGATTTGCTGCCGCGAGCGCCTGCGCCAATCTTCTGGGGAGAAGGAAAACGCGCCCCCGATCACGAACCGGTGAGCGCTGTAACGAAGCGGCAAATGGCGGCGAAGTGGGGATATGACCGGCGCAACCGAGCGCCGTCCCCCACGGAGCAAGCCGATGTCGCAGGCCAGACGCAGCAAATTCATCGCATTGTCCGGCGCGCTTGCGCTCGCGGCCACGCTCGGGGCGGCGCAAGCCCAGCCGCTCACCGTGGTCGAGCTGTTCACCAGCCAGGGCTGCTCGTCCTGCCCGCCGGCCAACGCCAATCTCATCAAGGTCAAGGACCAGCCCGGTGTGCTGGCGCTGTCCTTCAACGTCACCTACTGGGACTATCTCGGCTGGAAGGACACATTCGGAAAGCCCGAATTCACCCAGCGCCAGGTTTCCTACGAGCCGCCGCTCGGCCATGACGGGCCGTTCACGCCGCAAGTGGTGGTCAACGGCCATGCCGACGTCGTCGGCGCCGCACCCGGCGAGATCGAACATCTGATCACCGCCGCTGGCAAGACCGGCGGTCCGTCGCTGTCGCTCGACGGCGGCAAGGTCGTGATCGGCGCCGGTCCGGCCCCGGGCGGCAAGGCCGATGTCTGGCTGGTGCGCTATGCCAGGGGCGTCGTGCAGGTGCCGGTCGCGCGCGGCGAAAACACCGGCCGCACCTTGCCGCACGCCAATGTCGTGCACGCGCTGCAAAAGCTGGGCAGCTGGACGGGCGATGCCGCCACCTATGCGTTGCCCGCGGCGTCCGGCGGCCTCAGCACCGCCGTGCTGGTGCAATCGCCGGGCGGCGGGCCGATCCTGGCCGCCGCCACCAACTAGCCAGATCGCCTCACCGAAGGACCGGATCGCACGCAATTTTGCGCTACGCCGCCTGAGCGGCGTCGCAAAAGCCCGGCCGCCGCAAGGGCGCGCCACCAACCACCAACGCCAACCGCAAGGAAACCACCAATGACCAATTTTTCCCGCCTGACGCTGCCGGCGCTCGCTCTCGCTCTCTGCTCGACGGCGCTGCTGGCCGGCGGCATCGCCCGCGCCGACGACGCCACCAACGCCATGAAGCCGGCCGCCAACGCGATGGCGCCGGCGGCGGACGCCATGAAGCCGGCTGACCCGATGGCCACCGACGCCATGAAGCCGGCAACGGATGCCATGAAGCCAGCCGACGCGATGAAGCCCGCCGATGCCATGAAGCCGGCGACGGACGCGATGAAGCCGGCGGATGCGATGGGAGCGACGGCTCCGGCCAACTAGAGCATGATGCCGAAAAGTGTGAAGCGGTTTTCGGACGACATCATGCTCTAACTTTTTGATTTAGAGACGGATTCAGATTTCAGGTCGACTCGACCTGAAATCATCCGGCTCTAGGCCCTGGGCCACGGCTCCCGGCCGTCCCTGCCATGGCCGTTCCTGTCCAAGGTCGGGGGCGGCCATTTTACCCGGGATGCCGGCGCCGGCGCACACGAATGTGAGCTTCCGCCGCAACTCGTGCATCGCGCCGACCTACCCGATCCAATAGACTGATCCCTGTGGAGCCATGAGGAGTGCAACCATGACCAATATCAAGAACCGTTCGACCGGCCTTGTCAGGGGCGCGCTGGCCGCGCTCGTCCTGGCCGCCGCCGGCGCCGCCTTCTGGCTGACGCCGGCCGTTTCCGCCGAGGACGCGGTGAAGATCCCGCCGCCGGCGATGGACGAAAAGGCGGCTGGCGGCACCGAGACGGCGATCTTCGCCGGCGGCTGCTTCTGGGGTGTGCAAGGCGTGTTCCAGCACGTCAAGGGCGTCAGCAAGGCCGTCTCCGGCTATACGGGCGGCTCGAAGGAAAACGCCGTCTACGAGACGGTCGGCACCGGCCGCACCGGGCATGCCGAATCCGTCGAGATCACCTATGACCCGTCGAAGGTCACCTACGGCCAGCTGCTGCAGGTCTATTTCTCGGTCGCCCACAACCCGACGCAGCTCAATTACCAGGGGCCGGACTCGGGCACCCAATACCGCTCGACCATCTTCGCCGAAAACGATACGCAGAAGAAGATCGCCGAGAGCTACATCGCCCAGCTTGACAAGGCCAAGGTGTTCCCCGAGCCGATCGTCACCACGCTGGAGACCGGCAAGACCTTCTATCCGGCCGAGAACTACCACCAGGACTTCCTGACGCTGAACCCGACCTACCCCTACATCGTCTACAACGACCTGCCCAAGGTGGCGAACCTGAAGACGCTGTTCCCGGCGCTGTACAGCGAAAAGCCGGTTTTGGTGCTGTCGGCGAGCAATTGAGCATAATCTCCCCTCTTGAGGGGGAGATGGCCGGCAGGCCAGAGGGGGTCGGTTCGACCGGGCGCTGGCGCATTCCGGCGAATGGAGGTTAGCGCCTCACGCGCGGCAACCCCCTCTGTCGCCTTTGGCGACATCTCCCCCTCAAGGGGGGAGATTATGCTCTCAATCGTAGGTCAGATCCGTCGCCTTGCCGCCGAACACACGATAGGCATAGAACGAATAGAAGATGATGATCGGCAGCACCACCACAGTGCCCACCAGGATGATGGCCAGGCTCTCGGGCGCCGACGCCGCCTGCCAGATGGTCAGCCGGTCGGGCACCACGAACGGGTAGAACGACCAGGCGAGGCCGGCAAAGCCCAGCACGAAGATGCCGGCCAGCGTCAGGAACGGCGTCAGCGCATGGCGGTCGTCGGGCCTGGGCAGGTGGAAGGTCTGCCGCCACAGCCACAGGAACAGCAGCGCCGACAGGATCGGCAGCGGCGACAGGTACAGCATCTCGGGCCAGACGAACCATTTGTCGAAGATGCGCGGGCTGGCGAAGGGTGTCGCCAGCGACACGGCCGCCATGCCGAGCGCGGTCAGCACCAGCGCTGTGCGCAGCCAGCGCACCGCCTTCCTCTGCAACGCGCTTTCGGTCTTGTAGATAACCCAGGCCGCACCCATCGCCGCGTAGGCGGCTGCCAGGCAGAGCGCCACCAGCACGCCGAACGCCATGCCGCCCGGGCCGACATCGAGGCCGAGCACATAGACGCCCAGCATATAGCCCTGCGCCAGCGAGGCGATCATCGAGCCGAGGAAGAAGATGCGGTTCCAGCGATGCTTGCGCTCGGTCGGCACCTTGGCGCGGAAGTCGAAGGCGACGCCGCGCAGGATCAGCCCGACCAGCAGCACGAAAACCGGAATGTAGAGCGCGGTCAGGATGACGCCATGCGCCATCGGGAAGGCGACCAGCAGCAGGCCGACAGCCAGCACCAGCCAGGTCTCGTTGGCGTCCCAGAACGGACCGATCGCCGCGATCATCGTGTCCTGCTCGGTGTCTTCCGCCGCGGCGAACAGGATGCCGATGCCGAGATCGAAGCCGTCGAGAATGACATAGATCAGGATGGCGAGGCCCATCAGGCCGGCGAAGATCAGCGGCAGCAGGGTTGGCCAGTCGTAGGTCATCGCTATGTCTCCCAGCCGCGATGGGCCGGGTGCACGGCCTTACCGCTTGAAGCGATCGTTTCAAATTGATTGTGGGGGTCCGCGCGGACCCGCGAGGAAAGCATGCTCACTCTCCTGCCGCCGGCTGCGACAGCGGCGCGTTGAGAACACCCGGCAGCGGCGAGGTGTCGCCATCCTTGGCCGCCTTCAGCGCCAGATGCACCAGCACGCCGAGATAGGCGATCAGCAACAGCAGGTAGAGAATGAGATAGATGGCGAGCGTCAGCGCCACATGGCTGCCCGCCACCGGGCCGACGGCGTCGGCGGTCTTCAGCACGCCCGTCACCAGCCAGGGCTGGCGGCCGATCTCGGTCGTGTACCAGCCGGCCAGCGTCGCCAGCCAGCCCGACAGCGCCATCGGCACCATCAGCAGGGCGAGTGGCTTCGGCAAGCGGTGCCGGCGCTTGAGGAAGAAGGCCGCCGACCAGGAAACGGCAAGCATCAGAAGGCCGGTTCCGACCATGATGCGGAAACTCCAGAAGATGGGGAAGACCGGTGGATGGTTGCCCGGAAAATCGTTCAGCCCCGGCACGACGCCACTGGCGCTGTGCCGCAGGATCAAGCTTGCCCCGTCGGGAATGGTCACCTCGAACCTGTTCTCCTTCGCCGCCTCGTCGGGCAGGGCGAAGAGCACCAGCGGCACGTTGGGCCCGGTGGTCCAGTTGGCCTCCATGGCGGCGATCTTCTGCGGCTGGTGCTCCAGCGTGTTCAGCCCGTGCTGGTCGCCGGCCAAGATCTGGATCGGGATCAGGATCGCGGCGGTGAAGACGCCGGTGCGCAGCGCCTTCCACATCGATTCCGAGCGGTCGCCATTGAGATAGCGCAGCGCCGACAGCCCCGCGATCAGGAACGAAACCGTCAGGCCTGAGGCGAGCAGCATGTGGACCAGGCGATAGGGCATCGAGGGGTTGAAGACGACAGCCCACCAGTCGACGGCATGCGCCTTGCCGTCGATCATCACGAAGCCGGCCGGCGTCTGCATCCAGGAATTCAGCGCGATGATCCAGAAGGCCGAGACCGTGGTGCCGCCAGCCACCAGCACGGTGGCCAGCGTGTGGATGCGGTTCGACACGCGGCGGAAACCGAACAGCATGATGCCGAGGAAGGCCGCCTCGAGGAAGAAGGCGGTCAGGATCTCGTAGGCGAGCAGCGGTCCGGCGATGTTGCCGACATGCTCCATGTAGCCCGGCCAGTTGGTGCCGAACTGGAAGCTCATGGTGACACCCGAGACCACGCCCATGGCGAAGGACAGAGCGAACACCTTCACCCAGGTGAAATAGGCACGCATCCAGGCGGAATCGTTGGTCGCGTTGTAGCGCAGCTTGAAGAACAGCAGCACCCAACCCAGCGCAATGGTGATCGTCGGAAACAATATATGGAACGAAATATTCGCGCCGAACTGCATACGCGAAAGTATGAGCGGGTCCATGATGGGCTCCGGCTGCTGCAAGTATTCGCGAAGGATAGGCCCGAAGCGGCTTCAGGTCAAAGCGGCGTCCTGCCGCGAGGCCGAACGCCACAGGACAATTTTGCCGGTTGCAAGCGACGCATTTCCGGCCGGTCCCCAAGCCTCGATGTCGAGAACTGTCAGCAGCGCCATTGACTTCCGGTTGCATGCGACGACAACAGGCCTATATCAGGGGACCTCTTTCAGGCAGCCGTTTCAGCCATGCCCTCCATCCTGTCCATTTCCGGGGTCTCCAAGACCTACGCCACCGGTTTCACGGCACTCAAGCAAGTCAATCTCGACATCCAGCGCGGCGAGATCTTCGCGCTGCTAGGTCCCAACGGCGCCGGCAAGACGACGCTGATCTCGATCGTCTGCGGCATCGTCAACCGCTCGTCGGGCACCGTCACCGTCGACGGCCACGACATCGGCCGCGATTATCGCGCCGCGCGCAGCCTGATCGGGCTGGTGCCGCAGGAGCTGACCATCGATGCCTTCGAGACGGTCTGGGCAACGGTCAACTACAGCCGCGGCCTGTTCGGCAAGCCGGCCAACCCGGCCTTTGTCGAGAAGGTGCTGCGCGACCTGTCGCTGTGGGACAAGAAGGACGCCAAGGCGATCACCCTGTCGGGCGGCATGAAGCGGCGGCTGATGATTGCCAAGGCGCTGTCGCATGAGCCGCGCATCCTGTTCCTCGACGAGCCGACCGCCGGCGTCGACGTCGAGCTGCGCCAGGACATGTGGGCGATGGTGCGGCGGCTGCGCGAGGACGGCGTCACCATCATCCTCACCACCCACTATATCGAGGAAGCCGAGGCGATGGCCGACCGCGTCGGCGTCATCAATCGCGGCGAGATCATCCTGGTCGAGGGCAAGGCCGAACTGATGCGCAAGCTCGGCCGCAAGCAGATGACGCTGGAGCTGCGCGCGCCCCTGGACAGTGTGCCCGACGGGCTCTCGCACTATGCGCTGGAGCTGGCTCCGGACGGCAACCAGCTCACCTACACCTATGACAACCAGAGCGACCGGCCGGGCGTCGCCTCGCTGATCCGCGATCTCGAGGCCGCCGGGGTCCAGTTCCGCGATCTGGACACCAAGAACAGCTCGCTGGAAGAGATCTTCGTCAATCTTCTGAGGCAAGAGCCATGAACCTGCGCGCTGCCATGAACCTTCGTGCGGCCCCCAATTTTCGTGCTGTATGGGCGATCTACCGGGTGGAGATGGCGCGTGCCTTCCGCACCGTGCTGCAGAGCATCATCTCGCCCGTCATTTCGACATCGCTCTATTTCGTCGTCTTCGGCTCGGCCATCGGCTCACGCATCACCGAGATCGACGGCATCAGCTACGGCGCTTTCATCGTGCCGGGCCTGATGATGCTGTCGCTCCTGACGCAATCGATCTCGAATGCGTCGTTTGCCATCTATTTCCCGAAATTCGTCGGCTCGATCTATGAATTGCTGTCGGCGCCGGTCTCCTATCTGGAGATCATCATCGCCTATGTCGGGGGTGCTGCGACCAAGTCGATCCTGCTCGGCCTGATCATCCTGGCGACCGCGGCGCTGTTCGTGCCGCTCAGGATCGAGCATCCGTTCTGGATGGTCGCTTTCCTGGTGCTGACCGCGGTGACCTTCAGCCTGTTCGGCTTCATCATCGGCATCTGGGCCAAGACCTTCGAGCAGCTGCAGCTGGTGCCGCTTCTGATCGTCACGCCGCTGACCTTCCTGGGCGGCAGCTTCTATTCGATCCACATGCTGCCCGGCATCTGGAAGACGATCACGCTGTTCAACCCGGTCGTGTACCTGATCAGCGGCTTCCGCTGGAGTTTCTACGGCAAGGCCGACGTCTCCGTCGGCGTCAGCCTGGGCATGACGCTGGTCTTCCTGGCCGTCTGCATCGCCATCGTCGCCTGGATCTTCCGGACCGGTTACCGGTTGCGGAACTGACGCGGCTTCGCAGAATCCAGCTTCAAATGGCCTTGACCAGCCGCAGCAACCCCAGCATCTCGATATATGTCCCCTTACGGAAGGCGATGTAGACCGGCTCTTCCGCGCCATGGAAGCGGCGCTTGAACGCCGCCTGGCCCTGCAGGTTGAACCTGCGGCGGTTGATCCAGGGCGACTCGTAGGCGCGCTGAAAGATGTTTCGCCAGAACGCGCTTTCGGCAAATCCACCTAGGCCTATGTCGACCAGTGGCGACAGGCCAAGCGTGACCACGGAAACACCCTCTTCGCGAAACCGGTCGACGGCGAATTTGGTCAGCCCGACCTCGGCATGCGGCGAGGCGTCGACATGCTTGCGCTTGAAGGCGGTGGTGTAGCCAATCACCTTGCCGTCGGCGAACAGCGGGTCGAAGTCGAGCAGCGCGATCAGTTCGCCATCGGGACCATGCAGGACGAACCGGCGCATGTCGGTGCCGAGCTGATCGTTGAAGGGGCGGTTGAGGAAGCCCATCTCCCAGCGCTTGACGATGCGGTCGCCGCGCCAATTTTGCGAGAGCCGGGCGATCTCGTCGAGAAAGATGGTGCGTTTGTCCTCGTCGAAGGAAAACCCCTTCTTCAACAGCCAACGCTCGGAATAGCGCACCGTTTCGTTGCGCTTGCCGGAAAAGTCATGATGGGGTAGCGGCAGGCGGGTGTCGATGCCCAGCCGATTGATCTTGTAGCCGAGTCCGGCCAGCACGCGTGCGGTCTCTTCGCCGATCTGCACGAACCATGGGTCGCCGGCGGTCTCGACAAAGCGCCTGATGTAGTCGGGCCGCTTGGCCGGAGCCGCCACCGGGTCGCCAAGCGCGAAGTGATGCCTCATCTTGGTGCCGAAGGCGATGTAGCCGTCGGCGTCGCCGAAATAGGAAAGCTTGCCCTGCACGGCGGTGGAATAGGCGAGCGAGAAGTCGCCATGGCGGCGAACCATTGCCAGCCGTTCGACATGCGTCAGCGCCTGGCGCTCTACCTTCGGCGAGGCACCCTCGAGGATATTGTCGAAATAGATCCGCAAGGAGGGCATGGTCGAGATTCCGCGTGCCGCCTGTGGTTCGACGCGCCTGCCGACACACCACGGCGCCTTGATTTTCGTGGGAAACCGAAATCGGTTGCGGGTTTCGAATTCCTGCGTCGGTAACAAGATCCGCCAGCCCCCCGGCCTCGAATCAATCAATTTGCCGCGACCTGATTATCGCCGATGCCGCTGATATGCCATATAGGGCTGCATGTATTCGGACAGAAGCGGGCAATCCGCTCCATGTCGTTGTTTTGGCCGCATTTTCGCAACCCCAGTCGTTTCCGCTTGGCGGCGGGTCTGCGCGCGATCAAACGGTTACAGCACCCTGCGATGCGTTGCGGGGTGCCGTGGCGGTTGAATGGGACGAGAGTGAATGGCTGATACGACGACCAGGGCGATGGTGGAGCAGTTGGCGGCGATCGAGCCGGCGATCGTCATTGGCGCCGGCGTCGCCGGATTGGCCGTCGCGCAGGCGTTGCTCAAGGCCGGCGTGCCGACCGCGATCCTCGAAAAGGAGAGCCGGCTGGCCGAGCCCTGGCACCGGCGCCACCAGCAACTGCATCTCAACACCCATCGCGATCTGTCGGCGCTGCCCGGCCTTGCCTTTCCCAAGGGTACCCCCGCCTTTCCGCCCAGGAATGTCGTTATCCGCCATATGAACGATTTCCGTGAGGCGAACCGGCTGCCGGTGGAGTTTGGCGTCGCCGTCGAGACCATCATGTTCATGGGCGACCACTGGGCGGTCCGCACCAGCACCGGCTCGCGCCTCGCGCGTCATGTCGTTGTCGCCACCGGCCGCGACAGGGAGCCTTTCACGCCGCGGTGGACGGGCATGCAGGCGTTCACGGGCCGGATCATCCATTCGGCGGATTTTGGCGACGCCAACACCTATGCCGGCAAGAAAGTGCTGGTCGTCGGCGCCGGCAATTCGGGCTTCGATGCCCTCAATCATCTGGCGGGCGTGGATACGGCGGCTCTGTGGCTGTCGGCCCGCAACGGCCCCGCCCTTCTGCCCAAGCGGATCGGCAAGATCGCCGTGCACCGGCTCTCGCCGCTCATGGCGCGCTTGCCGCTGCGCGTCGCCGATGCGGTGATGGCGCTGACGCAGCGCCTGGTTTTCGGCGACCTCACCAAATTCGGCATGCCGCCCGCGCCGGCGGGCGGCGCCAGCCGCCTGACCTCGGACTACACCGCGATCGCCGCGGACGACGGTGCCGTCAGCGCCATCAAATCGGGCAAGATCGTCGTGGTCCCCCCGATACGGGAGTTCACCCGCGACGGCGTGGTCCTGGCCAATGGCGGCCTGGTCGATCCCGACATCGTCATCGCCGCGACGGGCTACCGCACCGGGCTGGAGCGCATGGTCGGCAATCTTGGCGTGCTCGACGGCAAGGGCGTTCCGCTCTTCAACGGCGGCGACGCCGACCCGAAACTGCCGGGCCTGTGGTTCACCGGCATGCGGCCGAGCATTCGCGGCTGCTTCGCCAATGCCGCCATATTGGCCAAGGCGATCGCCGGCCGGATCGCCGGCTCCCGCCCTCCATCCGGCGCGTCGCGCTGATCCCGGCTCGGGGAGCCGGCAATCATGCGTCTGCAGGCATGCCGGATTTGGACGACGCAGCGAGCAAACTCCATGCGAAAAGGAGGGGCCTCGGGTCCCGAAACCCCTCCTTCAGAGCTTTCACCTGAACTCAGACGGCGATCTTGCCGCCGCCCTGTTTGGTGATGGCGACGACCGCCGGCCGCACCGGCATGTCGGGCTTGAAATCGGGCCAGCGTGTCGACGGATCCTCATAGTAGGAGGGGCGGCCAAAGGCTTCCCAGTCTTCGCCGCCGTCGCCCGGATGCTGGACGGCGACGAAGGCGGTCTGGTCGTCGGGCGCAAACAGCGGGCCGCACATTTCGGCGCCGATCGGCACACGGAAGAACAGTTTCGAGGTCGCGCGCGCCGTGCCTTCGGTGTCGACCGCCCACAGGCCGTCGGTGCGGCCGGTGGCCTTCGGCCCCTGGCCGTCGGTGGCGACCCACAGGCGTCCGGCCGAATCGACCGCGCAATTGTCGGGCATGCCGAACCAGCCATTGGCCGTCGTGGCGGTCGAGAAGGTGGCGCCGACATCGGCGACGGAATGATCGCCGCATTTAAGCAGCACTTCCCACTTGCCCTTCGTGGCGGCGAAGTCGCCGTCGCTCTCCGATATCTCGATGATGTGGCCAAAGGCGTTCGCGGCGCGCGGGTTGGCGGCATCGACCTGGTCGCCCTTGCGCTTGGAATTGTTGGTCAGCATGACATAGACCTTGCCGTTGACGGCATTGGGCTGGATGTCTTCCGGCCGGTCCATCTTGGTTGCGCCGAGCAGGTCGGCCGCGCGGCGCGTCTCGATCAGCACGTCGGCCTGGCCGGCAAAGCCGTTTTCGGCCGTCAGCGGGCCCTGGCCGAAGACGATCGGCAGCCATTCCACCGTGCCGTCCTCGGCGAATTTGGCGACATGCAGCGTTCCGTCGTCGAGCAGGTCCTTGTTGGCCAAGCGGTCGCTGGCGTTGAAGGTTCCCTTGGTGACGAATTTGTAGACATAGTCGAAGCGCTCGTCGTCGCCGAGATAAAAGACCACGCGGCCGTCCTTGGCGACGATCGATTCGGCGCCCTCATGCTTGAAGCGGCCCATGGCGGTGCGCTTCTTCGGCGTCGAATTCGGATCGTCGACGTCGACCTCGACGATCCAGCCGAAACGGTTCGGTTCGTTCGGCTCCTTGGCGAGGTCGAAGCGGTCGTAATGCGCGGCCCATTCATAGGCGCCTTCCGGAATGCCGAGGCGCTTGTAGTTGGCCGCTTCCTTGTGGCCCTCCGGCAGTTCGCCGGAGAAGTAGCCGTGGATGTTCTCCTCGGCCATCACATAGGTGCCCCAGGGGGTGACGCCGCCGGCGCAGTTGTTGACGGTGCCGAACACCTTGGCGCCGGATGGGTCGGCATTGGTCTTGACGCGGTCGTGGCCTGCGACGGGGCCTGACAGCGCCATTTCGGTGTTGGAGGTGATGCGGCGGTTCAGCTTGCCGTCGCGCACCACTTGCCATTTGCCCGACACCTTGCGGATCTCGACGATCGTGCCGCCATGCGCCGCCATCTCGACATCGACCTGCTCCTTGCTCAGCGGTGCGACCTCGGCTGCCTTCTTGCCGTCCTTCTCGACGATCTTGACGATGCCGGGGAACATCAGATGCGGGTTGGTGTATTCGTGGTTGACCACCAGCAGACCATGCTCGGCGGAGCCCTGGATCGGGATATAGCCGACATAGTCGTTGTTGTAGCCGAACTGTTTTGCCTGGGCCTCGGCCGACTGTTTGGTCGGATCGAATTCCGGCGAATCGGCGAACAGCGGGTCGCCCCAGCGCAGCAGCACGTCGGCGTCATAGCCTGGCGCGACATGGTGCTTGTCGTCGATGCCGGCCTCGAGCTCGTCGAATTTGAAGGCGGAGCCTTCGGCGGCGCGGGCGTCGTCCGCGGCGATCATGGCCAGCGGGCTGACAGTGGCGGCGATCGCCGAGACCGCGAGCGATCCCTTCAGGAAACCCCGGCGCGAGAATCGCGCGGCAATGATCTCGCCCATGGTGCGGTTGTCGGTGGGGTTGATGGCCGGTCCTTCGTTTTCCTCAAGCAGGCTGGTGCGGAATCGGGCGTCGGAGGAACGCTGTTCGGTCATGGGGCTTGCCTCTGGCTGTTGGAGTTGCTGGAGCTTGGGTACCTGTTCAATCCCGTACAGTCGGCTGATCACATTTTCGTGACATTATGCCTGTTCTGTTGCTTGCATGGTGCAGGTTGCTCACCCGGAATCTCGGACTTTGGTCCAAGCTTGCGCTTGCAAAGGTCCTGGAGGACAAACGCAACGGTCGGAGGCCGCTTCCGGCTACTACGTCTTTCGGCGATGTTGGCTGCAACGTTGAGGGTGGGCGCGCCGGCTCAATCGACGGAGACTAGGATGCGAAGATCGATCACGACCCGTTGTTTCCGGTTGGCGCTCGGATCGGCATCCGCGCTGGCGCTGACCGTCGCTCCCTACCACATTGCCTTCCATGGCTTCGCTCCAGGCCTCTACGCTGCCAGCGCACAGGCCGGCAAGGGCGGAGGGAACGGCAACGGTGGTAACGGCGGCAACAATGGCGGCGGCAACAGCGGGAACGGCAACGGCGGCAACGGTGGCGGCGGCAACAACGGGAACGGCAACGGCAACAGCGGGAATAGCGGCAACAATTCAGGAACGGGTAGTGGTGACGACGGTAGCGGCAACCCAGGATCCAGCACCGGGCAGAACGACCAGGGCGCCAGCAGTCACGTCAACATGGCGACCGGCGACAAGGTCGATGTGGATGGCAAGAAGATCACGGTCCAGCATCCGGACGGCCTGACGGAAAAGATCGAGAACGGCCGTTTCAGGATGGAGGACGCCCTCGGTCGCACGATCATCGACCGCCGGGTCACGCCGGCCGATATCAGCCGTCTCAAGGCCTTGTGAAGCTGGCCAACAGGCAACGGTCAGTTTCGCATGTCACCTCCGCCGCCCCCGGCGGAGGTGACCTCTTTTTTTGACCGGCGCCGCGCGGTTTCCCGCATCGGGATCGCTATGGACGGTTCCTGTCACGGTCGCGAAACTCGCGCATCATGAGGGCCGCTTCCGTGCGGTTTCGCACGTTGAGTTTCGACAGCACCCCGGTCATGTGGTGTTTGACTGTCTTTTCCTGCAGGTCCAGCCGCAAGGCGACTTCCTTGTTGCTGAGCCCCTCGGCCACCAGCCGCAGGATTTCCGTCTGCCTCCCGGTGAGTTGCCGCAGGCGGTCCGTCGTGCCGTCGGCCGGCTGCAGGGACTGGAGATCGGAAAGCAGCCGGGCCGACAGCGTCGGCGAAAGATAGCTCTCGCCGGCCGCCACATTGCGCAGGATATCGGCGAGCGCGCGCGATCCGATACCTTTGAGGACATAGCCGCGCACCCCCGCGTTCAGCGCCGTGGTCACATCGGCATTGGCCTCGGAAACGGTCAGCATGACGATCTTCTGGGCCGGATGGTCGGCGAGGATGTTTGCAACCGCCGCCAGCCCGCCACCCGGCATGGAGATGTCGAGCAGCAATATGTCGGGCCGCACCGTCGAAGCGAGGCGTTCCGCATCCTGCGCGGTCGCGCCCTCGCCGACCATTTCGAAGCCTCCGATCTCCGACAGGCTGCGCGTCACACCTTCGCGAAAAAGCGGATGATCATCGACAATGGCAATGCGAATAGCGCCAATCATGCTTGCTCCTCGACAGACAAACTGATCACCAACCGCGTGCCTTGCGGCCCGCTCAAGGTCTCGAACTGGCCGCCAATGCTCTCGACCCGTTCCCGCAGGCCGGCGAGCCCTAGCCCCTCCGCCCGCGCCGGATCGAAGCCTGGTCCGCCATCCGAAACTTCCACGAAAAGCCTGCCATTTTTCATTTCGGCACGAACCATCTGATCTTTGCCCTGTCCGTGGCGATAGGCATTGTTCAGCCCTTCCTGCACGAAACGATAGATGCTGATCTTCTCAGAGGCGCCGGGCTCGGGCAAATGTCCAGGCAATGTGAGCGTCACCGAGGTTCCCGTCCGGCGCTCGTGTTCGTTGACGGCCAGCCGCAATATATCCGTGGTGGCGGCCGTTTCTATCTGCGGCAGCACGAGGCCGGTGCAGATGCCGCGTATTTCGCGCATCGCATCCTCCAGCGTCTTGCGGATCATCGCGACCTCGGTGGAGCGGCTTTCGCCCCAGTGGCCGTCGCCGGAAAACACCGGACTGTCCATGCGCAGCGCCGCCAGGGCCACGAGCTGGGCCGGACCGTCATGGAGGTCGGCGCCGATCCGGCGCAGATATCTTTCGTTGAGTGCGGTCGCGCGGCGCGACGCCCGCTGCACGCGGTGGCGCAAGGCGCTGTTCTGCGCCACCAGGCCTTGCAGCTCCGACACCTGGCGGCGCAGCGCTCCGCGCTGATCGTCGATGGTGCGGCTGCCGCGCAGGACGATGCCCGACAACAGCAGGAATGCCGTCAAGGTGGTGCCGGCCACGACAAGCCAGCTCGACAGCAGGGCCGAAGCCAGCGTGGCTTTGAAATCGCCGGCGACCTCGAAGAATTCGGTGACGGCCACCACGTCGCCGGACCAGGGTTCGCGCACCGGATTGTAGATCTCCAGCAGCGGTACGCCGACAGCCTGCTCCTTGCTTTCATTGCCGTCGAACGTGTCGAGTTGGGCGGTGACGCTGCCTTGGAATGCGGAACGCAGATTGTCGCTCAGATCGAAGCGGCGGCCGATCAAGGCCGCGTCCTTCGCATAGAGCACGGTGCCGTCGTGCCGCCAGAGCCTGAACGACACAAGGCGTTTGCCGAGCGCGCCCTGGCCAAGCGTCTCGTCGAGCGCCTGTTTGACGGACTCGCTCAGCTCCTCGCTCTTGCGCAGGTCCGGCAGCAGTGGTGCAATCACGCTGTCGACATAAAGTGCGGTCGTGGCGGCCGAATTGCGGATGACGCCGTCCCTGATCTGCATCGTCACCCAGAAGCCTACCACCAGCATGATGGCCAGAAGGCCAAAGCCGCCGGCAACGAGGAATTGCACGGCAAGGGAAAGCTCGCTCCAGCGCCGCGCCAAGTTCTGAAGAATACGAATCATCGGCTCCTGGCCACCCCCTCTGTCAACAGGCCGGGCGGTGGCTGCACATTGAGCTTCAGTCTTGCCCTTGCCAAGACCTTCGTTCGAACGACGTCGCTTGACGGCCCGGCGCGCTTCGGAAACAAGAGCCGCGACACACATGGCGGGCACCGCTTCGAGGGGGATGGGACGTGAGCTTTTCGGGACTGCTCCAGCTTGGCTTTTCAACGGTTATCTTCCTTTTGGCGGCAACCGCCGCCAAGCAATGGGGATTGGCGCCGAGCCTGGGCAAGATCCTGCTGACCCTCGCGCTCTATTCGCTGGGCAACCTGATCATGCTGCGGCTGATCCGTGAATTCGGCATGTCGGTGTCGTTCAGCCTGTCGGCCGTCATCCAGCTGGTCTCGGTCAACGTCGTGGCGCTGCTGTTCTTTGGCGAGCGCGTCAACGCGTTGCAGGCGACCGGCATCGTGCTGGCGGTCGCCGCCGTGGCGCTGATCACGCTCGGGCCCTATCTGCAGGGGCGATGATCGAGATGAAGACTGCGACACCGGCCCGATGAAAGATACCGCCAACACCCTGCTCAACCGAATCGAATTCCCGGTCCTCCTGGCCGGCCTTGTCATCGCCGGTGGGCTGTGGGGCTTCGTGGAGTTGATGGAGGTGGCGCGGGCGACCGCGCCGCACGGCTTCGACACGGAAATCCTGCTTGCTTTCCGCCAGGCGGGCCAGCCCGGCGTTCCGGTCGGTCCGCCGTGGCTGGAGGGGGCGATGCGCGACATAACCAGCCTTGGCAGCCCCAGCGTGCTGGTGCTGATCACCACGGCGGCGATCATCTACCTGCTGTTGATCCGCAGGCCGGGAACCGCACTTCTCATCTTCGTCGCCGTGGCGGGGGGACAGGTTCTGTCGAGCCTTTTGAAGGTCGGCGTCGACCGGCCGCGGCCCGAGCTCGTCTCGCATCTGGTCAGCGAAACGTCGCTTTCCTTCCCCAGTGGCCACGCCATGCTGTCGGCGGTGACCTACCTCACGCTCGGTTCGCTCGCGGCGCGTTTCCTGCATGGCCGCGCGACGAAGGTCTATGTCCTGGCACTCGCCGTGCTGACGACGGTGCTGGTCGGCATCAGCCGCGTCTATCTCGGCGTCCACTGGCCGTCGGATGTGCTGGCAGGCTGGTGCGCGGGCTTCGCCTGGGCGATGTTGTGCTGGTTGGCCGCGCGGCTCCTGCAGCGGCGCAGTGTGGTCGGCGAAAGTGAGTGACGTTCATATGTTCGAACCATGCCTGATGATGCTTGAAACATCAGAATGATAGTATTATACGTTATGTCTGCAGACTCAGACATGGGTTCCGGCCGATGATCACTGCCGCGCAGATGCGTGCCGCAAGGGCGTTGGCCGGCATCGACCAGAAGACACTCGCCGAGCGCGCCGGCGTCTCGCTTCCGACCATCCAGCGCATGGAAGCGAGCGACGGTGTGGTCAGGGGCGTGGTCGATACGCTGATGAAGGTCATCCAGGCTCTCGACGAGGCCGGGGTGGAGTTGATCGGCGAGAACCAGGCCAGCGAACGCGGCGGCAGGGGCGTGCGCCTCAAGCCCGCCGTGCCGCCAGGTCCCAAGGCTGAGCCGGCATAAGTCGCGACGGCGACCGCCGACAGTCCTGCCGACGATCCCGCCGCCTTTCAGGTGCGGAAGGCAGTCCATGGATCAGATACGGCGGGCAGGGCATCAATCGGCCCATAAGGCGGCCCATAGGCCGGCAAAGCCGACATTTTCCGAATTGTTCACGCCGAAACTCGTGACGGTCTGGCGGGAGGGTTACCACCTGCCGCAATTCAAGGCCGACTTCATGTCCGGCCTGACGGTCGCCATCGTTGCGCTGCCGCTGTCGATGGCAATCGCGATCGCATCGGGCGTGACGCCGGAGCGTGGCCTCTACACCTCCATCGTCGGCGGCTTCATCATCTCGGCATTGGGCGGCAGCCGCTTCCAGATCGGTGGGCCGGCCGGCGCTTTCATCGTGCTGGTGGCGGCCACGGTTGCCCGCGTCGGCGTTGACGGCCTGCTGCTGGCGACGATGATGGCCGGTGTCTTCCTGCTCGCCATCGGCTACCTCCGGCTCGGCACCTACATCAAGTTCATCCCCTATCCGGTCACCGTCGGCTTCACTGCCGGCATTGCCGTCATCATCTTCTCCGGCCAGATCGTCGAACTGTTCGGATTGACCCTGCCGGGCAAGGAGCCCGGACCGTTCGTGCCAAAACTGATCGCGCTTGGCGAGGCGGCCAGCACGATCAACCCTGCCGCGACCTTCGTGGCGGTGCTGACCATCGCGACCATCGCCTTGCTGAAGCGCTGGCGGCCGAAATGGCCGGCCATGCTGATCGCCATCGGGCTCGCCTCGCTCGTCGTGGCGCTGCTTGCGCTGCCGGCCGAGACGATCGGCACGCGCTATGGCGGCATCCCGCGCAGCCTGCAATGGCCGGCCCTGCCGCCGGTCGGCCTCGGCAGGATGATAGAGGTCCTGCCGGACGCCATCGCCTTCGCGCTGCTCGGCGCCATCGAGTCGCTGCTGTCGGCCGTCGTCGCCGACGGCATGACGGGCCGGCGGCACCGGTCGAATTGCGAGCTGGTGGCGCAGGGCTTCGCCAACATCGCCTCTGCCCTGTTCGGCGGCATCTGCGCCACCGGCACCATCGCCCGCACCGCCACCAATGTGCGGGCCGGCGCGCACGGGCCGTTCTCGGGCATGGTGCATTCGGCGATCCTGCTCGTGCTGATGCTGGTGGCGGCGCCGCTCGCCAGCTACATCCCGCTCTCGGCCCTTGCCGGCGTGCTGGCGGTGGTCTGCTGGAACATGTTCGAAAAACAGGCCTTCGCCACGCTGCTGCGCGCGTCGCGCGGCGATGCGCTGGTGCTGATGGCGACCTTTCTCATCGTCGTCTTCCGCGACCTGACCGAAGGCATCGTCGTCGGCTTCGCGCTCGGCTCGATCCTGTTCATCGACCGCATGGCCAAGTCGGTCGCGGTCGAGGCGGATCTGGTGCAGGACGACGTCGCCGACCGCATCAATGGCGCCGGCGCCTATGATTCCAGCGAGGCGAGCGACGCCGACACCGTCGTCTACCGTATCTCGGGCGCTTTCTTCTTCGGCGCCGCCTCCACCGTCGGCAGCGTGCTCGACCGCATCGCCGATCAGCGTCGCAACTTCATCCTCGACTGTTCCGCCGTGCCGCTCTTCGATTCGACGGCGGCCAATGTCATCGAAAGCGCGGCCCACAAGGCCAGGCGCGCCGGTGTGCGCTTCATCATATCCGGTGCGTCGCCGCAGATACGGCGCATGCTGATCAACCACGGCGTCAAGCGGCCGCTGGTGACCTATGCCGCCTCGATCCGCGACGCGAGGGCACAGCTGGCGGGAGAACGAGAGGCACAGTAGCTCTCGCCCGAGGCGCGGCGTCGGCCGACTCCTATCTGTTCAGCGATCCCGGACCGCTGACGAAGGGGCTGCCCCTGAGATAGAATCGCAGCAGGCGGTCGGCATCCTTCGAAATGCCGATCCTGGTGCTCTGCCCGATTTCGCCGGGCTCGTGGTCATCGCTTGCCAGCCATAGAGGGCCTTCCCGGCACAGGTCGAGGCCGTCGAGCGACCGGTCGACCCGTAACGCCGCGGCCAGCCGTCCCGGCCCACGCCTCAGGTCACGCAAGCGCTCTGTGCCCCGGTTCAGCCGCATGATCGCGATACCTTCCAGCGGCTCGAGGGCCCGGATCAGCACGCCGGTACCGATCCCCGGCATGTCGCTCGAGACATTCAGCATATAGGAGACACCATAGGCGAGATAGACATAGGCGTGCCCCCGCTCGAGGAACAGCGAGCGGTTGCGCGGGGTCATCCCCCGATAGCCGTGCCCGGCGGCATCGCCGGCGACATAGGCCTCGGTCTCGACGATGCGGCCGCTGACCCTGCCTTCCGGCAAGTCGCGCACCACCACCTTGCCGATGAGAGTGCGGGCGAGGGACACGGTATCGTTCGGCAAGTCCTCGCGGCCGAGCGGCCGGTGATTATCCCTGTGCTTCACGGTCGCCACAACCCGACGGATCGAAGTCCTTCCGCGGTCAACCCGCGGCGGCCAAATCCTCCGGCGACGGAGCGCCGGCAAGATCGTCGCGCGCCTTGCGGGCTAGTTTCTTCGTCGAGTGCTTGGGGCTGTCGCCAAACAGTTCGGTGGCCTCGGCGAGACAGGTTTTCCTCAGGCTCTTTTCCGAACGCTTCAGCAGCTTGCTAAGAAGCTTTGTATCCGACGGCGGCCCAAGCGGCTCGCCGTCGGTCTCGAGCAGCGCGCGCATGACGAACACATCATGCAACTCGCCGAGCCGCTCGCCCAGCGTATCGACGGCCTTGCGCCGCGCCTTGATCGGCGCCGGCCAAAGCCTGCCCAGCAGCGAGAGATGCATGCCATGTGTCTTGGCCGCCTTGCGCAGGTCGTGGAAGTCGTCGGCTTCGCCGCGCGAGCCGGCCTTGTCGAGCGCCTTCCTGGCGCGGCGCAAGATGGCACGGGCGCCTTCGGCAAGCACGTCGGCGGCCTGTTCCGGCTGGTCGGGCAAGGCAAGACTTTCGATCCGCTTCATGCCGTCCTCGCAGGCCGCGGTCGCCGCGCCGATTGCTGCCCGAAGGCCGGCGCCCTCAAGCAGATCATGCTGGCGGGCGACCAGCCTGTCGCGTACGGCATCAAGCCCGCCATCGGCGCTTTCCTTGCGAAAATCCGCCGCCAGCCGGTCGATGGTCTCGATCAGCGCCGTCGCCTCACGGGGGCCGGCAAGCAGCGCCGCCACATTCCTGTAGCAATGGTTCTCGGTCGTGCAGAATGTATCGTCTCCGGAATGAACCAGCCGCAGCAAGGCGCGCGCGCTCTTGAGCCGCTTGCGGCATTTATGCACTCCCTGTTCCGGCCGGCTGCGCGCCGTGTCCAGATGCTGGAGGGCCTTGCCAATTTCCTCGGCAAGGATGCGCCTGACCTCACCGGTCAACGGCAGGCGCGGGTCGATGCGAAAGCTCATGCGGCGATCTCCGGAATCCCCCCGAGGGCGAGCGACGCGTTGTAAAACTTCTGCTCGCCGGTGACTTCTCGGCCGAGCCAGTCTGGCAGCATTTCGTCCGGCACGTCTTCCGGCGTCTCGAGTTCGGCCACCACAAGTCCCGCGAGCCCGCCACCAAAAACGTCGACTTCATAGAGATAGCCGCGATGCCTAACATGGTGACGTGTCTTCTCGATGACACGTCCGATGGCGAAGTCCAGCATCTCCAGCGCGTCGGCCAACGGGATCGGGTATTCGAATTCGTCACGCTCACGCGCCGCGTGCCCGAATTTGAGCGTCAGCTTGGCGGCGGCGCCGTCACTGATGCGGATGCGGACGGTTCGCCCAGGCGCGGTGGCGAGGTAGAACTGGAGAATGCGGATATCCGCCTCGACCAGTTCCCGCCACGCGGTGCTGGAGACCAGGAACTTGCGCTCGACTTCCTTGCCCATGGCCGGGCACTAAAGCGTCTGCCGCGGGCGATGGCAAGACGGCTATGTTCACAAGTTGACTTTAATCAATCGATTGATTAAAGTTCGGCATGACCAAGTCGCCAATCACGGGAACTCCGCGCCGCCAACCAGCCCCGGCGGAGCTGACGCGCGCCGCGCTTGTTCGCGCGGCGTTGAAACTGTTCGGCCGGCAGGGTTTCGATGGCACCTCGACCCGCGAGATCGCGGCGGAAGCGCAAGCCAATATCGGCTCGATCGCCTATCATTTCGGCGGCAAGGAAGGCCTTCGCACTGCCGCCGCCGACTATATCGTCGAAACCATCCAGACGATCGCCGGCCAGGCGCTCGGCAGCGGCCAGCCGGGAGCGGCAAGCGATCCGGAAGCGGCGCGCGCGCAGCTTTTCGTGGCGTTGGAGCGGATGGTCGGTTTCATCGTGGCGCAGCCGCAGGCCGGCGAGATCGTGCAATTCGTTCTGCGTGAACTGTCGCATCCGACGGCGGCGCTCGACCGCATCTATGATGGCGTCTTCGAGCCGACGCATCGCCGGCTGTGCGTGATCTGGGAGCAGGCGACCGGCGAGCCGGCTGAAAGCGAACGGACCCGGCTGACTGTATTCACGCTGATCGGCCAGGTCATCTATTTCCGCATCGGCCGCGAAGCGGTGATGCGCCGCATGGGCTGGCATGACATCGGCGCCGCCGAGGCCGCCAAGGTCATTGCGGTCACCACGGACAACCTCAGCGCCATACTGGCCGCCAGAAAAGGGACGGGGATGAAGGGGCAAAGACCATGAGCTTGCTGTGTTCGCTGCCGCTCGCCGCGCAGCTTTTCGGGGCCTGTGCGCCCACCGCCCCGCTGGCCGTCGGCTATGTCGAAGGCGACTATGTGCTGCTGGCGCCGATCGAGGTGGCGCAGGTCGAGGCAGTTGCCGTGAAGCGCGGCGATCGCGTCACGCCCGGCACGACGGTGGTGACGCTGGAAAGCGCCGACGCAAAGATCGCGGTGGCGCAGGCCGAGGCAAGCCTCGCCCAGGCGCAGGCACAGCTTGCCGACCTGCAGGTCGGCAAGCGGCCGGAGGAAATCGCCGCGCTCAAGGCTCAGGTCGACATGGCCAAGGCGCAGGCCGATGACGCAAAGCGAAAATACGACCGCGCCGCCGATCTGTTCAAGCGCGGCACCGGCACGCAGGCCGACTACGACACGGCTTCGGCGACGCTGGAGACCGCCAACGCCCAGGTCGGGCAGGCTGAGGCCAATCTCGCCGTCGGCGGCCTGCCGGCGCGCGCCGAGACGATCAAGGCCGCCGACAATCAGGTCAAACAGGCGCGGGCCGCGTTGCAGCAGGCCGAGTGGCGGCTGTCGAAACGGGTGCTGGCGGCGCCATCGCCCGGCCGCGTCAACGATGTCATTCGCAATCCAGGCGATACAGCCGGGCCGACGGCGCCTGTCATCTCCATGCTGCCCGACGGCGCGGTCAAGCTCACCGTCTATATACCGGAAACCGCCTTCGCTTCCGTCAAGGTGGGCAGCCTGCTCAAAGTTCGTTGCGACGGTTGCGGCCCGGACGTGAAGGCGCGCGTCAGCTATGTCTCGCCCGACCCCGAATTCACGCCGCCAGTGATCTATTCGCTCGAGAACCGGCAGAAGCTGGTCTATCTCGTCGAGGCGCGGCCGGAGGGCGATGCGGGTCTGCTGCAGCCCGGCCAGATCGTCGACGTCGATCTCGCGGAAACGGCGAAATGAACGTCATCGACGTTCATGGCCTGGTCAAGCGGTTCGGCGACAAGACCGTCGTCGACCATGTGTCGATGTCGGTCGCCGAAGGCGAGATCGTCGGCTTCCTCGGCCCCAACGGTTCGGGCAAGACCACCACCATCCGCATCATGTGCGGCCTGCTGACGCCGGATGAGGGCGAAGGCACGGTGCTGGGGTTCAACATCCGCACCGACTCGCTCCGGATCAAGCGCGAAGTCGGCTACATGACGCAGAAATTCTCGTTCTACGAGGATCTGACGATCGGCGAGAACCTCGAATTCGTGGCGCGGCTCTACCAGTTGAAGCCGGTCGAAGAGTACGTGGCCAAGACACTCGATGAGCTTGGGCTGGCCAGCCGCCGCAACCAGTTGGCCGGCACCTTGTCCGGCGGCTGGAAGCAGCGGCTGGCGCTGGCCGCCTGCATCATGCACAAGCCGAAGCTGCTTTTGCTCGACGAGCCGACGGCCGGCGTAGACCCGAAGGCGCGGCGCGAATTCTGGGACGAGATCCATCACCTCGCCAGCGGCGGTCTCACCGTGCTGGTCTCCACCCACTACATGGATGAAGCCGAGCGTTGCCACCGCATCAGCTACATCTCCTACGGCAAGATGCTGGCCACCGGCACCGTCGCCGAGGTGGTGCAGAATGCCGGGCTGACCACGTTCGTTGTCCAGGGCCCACGTCTCGACAAGCTGGCCGAAACGCTGCAGGGCCGCCCCGGCGTCGACCAGGTGGCGCCGTTCGGCGCGACGCTGCATGTCGTCGGCTCCGACAAGAAGAAGCTCGAAACGGCCCTCGCCGATGTCGAGAAGCAATACAAGGGCGTGACGGTGGCACCAGGGGAGACCAGCCTTGAGGACGTCTTCATCCAGTTCATGTCGGGTTCGAAGGACAACATGGCATGAGCAGCGTCTTTTCCTTTGCCCGGCTCGGCGCGCTGCTGATCAAGGAATTCATCCAGATGCGGCGCGACCGCATCACCTTCGCCATGATGCTCGGCGTGCCGCTGGTGCAGCTGGTGCTGTTCGGCTTCGCCATCAACAATGATCCGAAGGGCTTGCCGACGGCCCTGGTGGCGATGAGCAACGACCAGTATACGCGCGCCATGGTCTCCGCGCTGCAGGTGACGGGCTACTATCGTTTCGACCATGTGACCCAGAGCGCCGAAGAGGCGGAGTTCCTGATGGCGCGCGGCGACGTGTCCTTCGTCGTCACGATCCCGGCCGACTTCGCCAGGCGCGTCGAGCGCGGCGACAATCCGCGGATCCTGATCGAGGCGGACGCGACCGATCCCTCGGCCGCGAGCGGCGCCATTTCCACGCTGAGCACGATCGCCGGCCAGGCGCTGCTGCGCGCCCAGGGCATGCAGGCCGCCGCCGCCGAGAACGCCAGGCAGCAGCTCCAGGTGGTGGTGCATCAGCGCTACAATCCGGAAGGCATCTCGCAGTACAACATCGTGCCCGGCCTGCTCGGCGTCATCCTGCAGATGACCATGGTGATGATGACGGCCATGGCGCTGACCCGCGAAACCGAGCGCGGCACGATGGAAAACCTGCTCGCCATGCCGTCGAGCCCCGCCGAGATCATGCTGGGCAAGGTGCTGCCCTTCCTTGTCGTCGGCGCGGTGCAGGTTGCGGTGGTGCTGGTGGCGGCGAAGCTCCTGTTCGATATCCCGTTCGTCGGCAGCCTGACACTGCTCTTGTCGTCGGTGCTTGTCTTCGTGCTTTCGCTGGTGCTGCTCGGCTATACCATCTCGACCATGGCCCGCTCGCAGATGCAGGCGATGCAGCTCACCTTCTTTTTCTTCCTGCCCTCGCTGCTGCTGTCGGGCTTCATGTTCCCCTACCGCGGCATGCCGGGCTGGGCCCAGGCGCTGGGCGAAATCTTTCCACTGACGCATTTCCTGCGCATCACCCGGTCGGTCATGCTCAAGGGGGCCGATTTCCATGCAATCGCGGTCGAGATCGGCTGGCTCGCCGTGTTCGTGCTGGTGTTCGCGGGCACTGCGCTGTTGCGGTTCAGGCGCACGCTTGACTGATTTTGCGGGGCGGGGCGAGGTCGAAAGACGGAAAGTGACCTTGGCGACTGCATCAGGAGCGGCGGCATTCTATGCCGCCATGATTTCGGCATAGGTGCCGAAATCGACATTGCCGCCGGACAGCACCACGGCGACGCATTTGCCCGCGAGTTCGATCCCGCCCGAAGACAGCGCCGCCAGTCCGACACAGCCGCCCGGTTCGACCACCAGCTTGAGGTGGGCCATGGCGTCGCGCATCGCCTGTGCGGTCGCCGCGTCGGAGACGGCAATGGCGCCGGCGAGGTTCCTGCGGTTGATCTCGAAAGTGATGGCGCCCGGCTCGGCGGTGAGGATCGCGTCGCAGATCGAGCTGTAGCCGGGTTCGTTCGAAACCCGGGCGCCGGCGGCAAGCGAGCGGCGCGTGTCGTCGAAATGCTCCGGCTCCACCGCCCAGACCGCGGTGCCGGGCGAGGCATCCTTGACCGCGACGGAGATGCCGCTGGTCAGGCCGCCGCCGCCGCAGGGAACGATGACCGCGTCGAGGCTGACGCCGAGCGCCCTGGCCTGCCTCACGAGTTCCAGGCCGATCGTGCCCTGGCCGGCGATGATGGCCGGATCGTCGAAGGGCGGCACCAGCACCATGCCCTTGTCTAGATAGGGGCGAACCACGCTCATGCGGTCGTCGCGGAAGCGATCGAACGGCACCACCTCGGCGCCCATCCTGCGGACATTGCCGATCTTCATCGCCGGTGCGTCAGCCGGCATGGCGATGACCGCCTTGACGCCGAACATGGCGGCGGAAGCGGCGACCCCTTGCGCATGATTGCCCGAGGAAAAGGCGACGACGCCACGGCTGCGTTCTTCTTCACTGAGCGATGACAGCTTGTTGTGGGCGCCGCGGAACTTGAACGAGCCGGTGCGCTGCAGCGTCTCGGGCTTGAACAGGATACGGCCGCCAAAGCGCTTGTTCAGCTCCTGCGATTCGATCAAGGGGGTTTCGACAATCAGGCCCGAAAGCCGGGTAGCGGCGGCGCGGATGTCGGCGATGCCGGGAAGGGTGAGGGTGGTCATGCGAAGTCCAGCAAGAGAGATGGTGTCTCTCATGATGCCCGCAAAGGCACGTGGCGTGCCATTGAAAAAATGTGACCGTTACAAAGTTGGCGAGTCATGAACGGCGTTTGCACCGCCCCTCACTGTCCTGCCGGCAGGGCAATGAGGGGCGGCGCCGAGACCGGCAATTGAGCGCTCCTAACCCAGCAGCGTCCTTTGCCTCTTGGTGCCCCCCAGCTTGCGCCAATTGTTGAAGCGGTGGGTGGCGGCGGCAAACGAGATCTTCATCTGCTGTGAGACCGAATAGCGCGACTTGCCCTCGTCGAACATGCGGTAGCAGCATTCGACGCCTTCCTCGGTCAGCTTGCCATCCGGAGCCTTGTTGTGCGGATTGGCGGGGTCGAACTTCTCGACCTCCTGCTCGACAAGGCCCTTCAGCCTCTGCAGGTCCGCCTCGATGCTGGCGATAAGATCGAGGACAGGCTTCGGGTCGAAATGCTGTGCGGGATGCTTTGTCGTCATCTGTTGGATCCTCATTCTTGTCTTAGGTTCAGCTATATAGGCGAATCTTTGCCGATAACAAAGGACCAACCGCCCTCGAGCGCTTCAACAATTCTTGACCTCGCGGCCAAGCATGCGATTGACCGGAGACACTTCCAACCCTAGTTTAGAACAATTCTAAACTAGGGTGATTTCCTCATGCTTTCCCGTGTTTTCGGCTTCGGCCGCCGCTCCTTCGAGTCACTCTCCGAACAGGAGATCTTGGCGCTGGCCATTTCGTCCGAGGAGGACGATGGCCGCATCTACCGGGCCTATGCCGACGGGCTGACGGAAAGCTTTCCGCAATCGGCAAAAGTGTTCGAGGAGATGGCCGAGGAAGAGGATGGCCATCGCGACTCACTGATCGAGCTTTTCCGCAAGCGTTTCGGCGAACGCATTCCGCTGATCCGGCGCGAGCATGTGAAAGGCTATTTCGAGCGCAAGCCCGACTGGCTGGTGAGGCCACTCGGCATCGAGCATGTGCGCAACCAGGCCGAGGCAATGGAGCGGCGGGCCTACCTGTTCTACGTCGAAGCGGCAAAGCGGACGACGGATGCCTCGACGCGCAAACTGCTCAACGATCTGGCGGTGGCCGAACAGGGCCACGAGACGCTGGCGCAGCGGTTGGAGCAGAAGCACGTGCCGGGCGCGGTCAAGGCCGAGGAAGCCACGGCCGAGCAGCGTCAGTTCATTCTCACCTATGTGCAGCCGGGGCTGGCCGGGCTGATGGACGGATCGGTGTCGACGCTGGCGCCGATCTTCGCCGCCGCCTTCGCCACGCATGACACCTGGCAGACGCTTCTGGTCGGGCTTGCCGCCTCGATCGGTGCCGGCATTTCGATGGGTTTTACCGAGGTCGCCTCGGACGATGGCAAACTGTCTGGCCGCGGCTCACCGATCAAGCGCGGCCTGACCGTCGGCGTCATGACGACGCTGGGCGGTCTCGGCCACGCGCTGCCCTATCTCATCCCGCATTTCTGGACGGCGACCGCCGTCGCCGCCGTGGTGGTGTTCTTCGAATTGTGGGCGATCGCGTTCGTCCAGAACCGCTACATGCAGACCCCTTTCCTGCGCGCCGCCTTCCAGGTGGTGCTGGGCGGCGCGCTGGTCTTCGCGGCCGGCGTGCTGATCGGGAATGCATGAGCGCCTTTTTACCTTCTCCCCTTGTGGGAGAAGGTGGATCGGTGCGCAGCGCCGAGACGGATGAGGGGTGTTGGACGGAGTGAGACGTTGGCAGCCTTGTCACCATGCACCCGCATTGGACGCGTTAAGCTGGAGCACCCCTCATCCGACCGAGCTTCGCTCGGCCACCTTCTCCCACAAGGGGAGAAGGAAGAACCAGCACTCACCCATTCACCGCGCGGCTGTCCGCCGGCGCCTGTTCCCTCTCCGTCAGCCCATAGTCGCGCACGACATGCGCGATGCGCAGACGATAGCCGGCAAAGATGCCGCCACGGCCGGCTTGCTGCGCCTGCCGGTGCTCCTCGGTGTTGCGCCAGGCTTTCACCGCGTCCTCGTCGCGCCAGAATGACAGCGACAGGATGCGGCTCGGGTCGGCCAGGCTCTGGAAGCGCTCAATCGAGATGAAGCCATCGATGCCGTCGAGCAGAGGGCGCAAACTGGCGGCGATGCCGAGATAGGCATCGCGTTTGCCCGCCGCCGGTTCGACCTCGAAGATGACGGCGATCATATTTTCACCAATGGCGCGTGCGGACCGGAGACGTGCCTCAGGAACATGCGATCCTCCTTGAGGATGAAACGCTCACGGCGGGCGAACTCATAATTTGCCTTGCCGGCGGGGTCGGCGGCAAGCCGGGCGCGATAGGCTTCGTAGGCCGCAAGGCTGTCGATGTTGTAGGCGGCATAGGCCGTCGTCGCCGAGCCCTCATGCGGGGCATAGTAGCCGATCAGGTCGGCGCCGCAGCGCGGAATGGCTTGGCCCCAGTTGCGGGCATACTCCTCGAAGGCAGCCTTGCCGAACGGGTCGATCTCATAGCGGATGAAGCAGGTGATGGTCATGGTCGGCTCCCTGGGTTTCTGCATCAATGGGGTTTTTACATCAATAGTTCGAGCGCGGTCGAAACGTCGTGCGCATCGGTGTGGTAGGCAGGATCGCGTCAGGAGCCGCCGCCGCTTGCGTCGCCACTCCTTGAGCTGAAGCCAGAATAGTGGTTACCTAACAGCGATGCTTCGACAAGGATCAAACTATGCGTGAAGGACCCGACATCGCCCGCGTCGCCAGCCTGGTCGGCGATCCGGCCCGCGCCAATATGCTCTCCGCACTGATGGGCGGCACGGCACTGACGGCGAGCGAGCTTGCGCTGGAAGCCGGCGTCTCCCTGCCGACCGCCAGCTCGCATCTGTCGAAATTGATGGAGGGCGGACTGCTGACCTTGGCCAGCCAGGGCCGGCATCGCTATTACGGCCTTGCCGGGCCGCAGGTGGCGGGCATGATCGAGGCCATCACCGGCGTTGCGGAAGCCGTTGGCCCCAAGCGCGTGCGGCCGGGCCCGCGTGACGCCGCGATGCGCGTCGCCCGCGTCTGTTACGATCACCTCGCCGGCGAGCAGGCGGTCGCGATGCTGGACCGTCTGGTCGAGAAGGACATCCTGCTGCGCGACGACAATGAGATCAGGCTTGGCCCGTCGGCGGCATCGCATTTCGCGGCCATCGGCATCGATGTCGACGCCAGGCCGCGCCGGCCAGTCTGCCGCGCCTGCCTCGACTGGAGCGTGCGGCGTTCGCACCTCGCGGGCACGCTCGGGGCCGCCATTCTCGACAAGATCCTTGCCGAGAAATGGGCACGGCGGGAGAAGGACAGCCGGGCGGTCATTTTCTCGCCGCCGGGCAAGGCGGCATTCGAGAGGGTGTTTCTAGCCTGAGCCGGCTATCCCCGCTTCAACACCTTGCCCTTTTTGAAAAAATCCGCCCACGGATCGGCTTTCGCCAGCTGCTTCAGCGTTGTCTTGTCGCCGATCGGGAACGCGTTTGGCGCCAGCCCGGCCTCGATCTCGGCCCAGGTCACCGGCATCGACACGGTGGCGCCCTTCTTGGCCCGCGAGGAGTAGGGGGCGACGGTGGTCGCGCCGCTGCCATTGCGCAGATAGTCGACGAAGATCTTGCCGGTGCGCGCTTTCTTCGACAACGTCGCGGTGTAGCGGTCCGGCGCTCCCTGTTCCAGCGCGCGGGCGAAATCATGGGCGAAGCTCTTGACCTCGGCCCAATCCGCCGACGGTTTCAGCGGCACGACGACATGAAAGCCCTTGCCTCCCGATGTCTTGACGAAATTGGGCAGCGACAGCTCGTCGAGCTTGCCCCGTATGTCGAGGGCGGCCGCGCGCACCGCCTCGACGTCAACGCCCTCGTCCGGGTCAAGGTCGAAGACGATCTGGTCGGGCCTTGCCAGGTCATCGATGGTACAGCCCCAGATGTGGATTTCGACCACGCCTAGCTGGACCAGGGCCGCAATGCCGTCGAAATCGCGGATGAACAGGATTTCCTCGCCATCGATGGGATCGTTCGTCTTCCCGATCTTCTCGTGCATGCCGGCCGACGCATGCTTCTGGAAGAAGCGCTGGCCGTGGACGCCATCCGGCGCCCTGACCAGACTGAGCGGGCGGTCGACCACGAACTGCTTCATGCGCGGCCATACCAGTGCATAGTGATCGAGCAGGGCCTGCTTCGATATCTTTTCGTCGGGCCATAAAAGCTTGTCAGGATGGGAGAGCTTCACGGTGGTTCTAGCGGTTCCGGCAGCCTTGGCGGCGCTTGAAGCCGGCTTGGCTTCGACCGCGCTCTTGGCTGTCGGTGCTGCCTTGGGCTTTTCCTGCACGACTTCCTCCGCCGGCTTGTCCTCGCGCAATCCCTGGAACGAAGCATGGCGTATAATACGGTCCGAGGTCCAGCTGCGGAACTCCACTTCGCCGACAAGCTCCGGCTTGACCCAGACCAGGCCCTTGCCCTTCGGCACGGCCGCACTGAACGGTGAAGCCGCGGCTTTCAGCGCGTCGAGTTTCTTCTTCAACTCGTTGGCGCCCTTGGTGGAGAAGCCGGTGCCGACGCGGCCGGCATAGTGCAGTTTGCCGCCCTCGTAATAGCCGACCAGCAGCGAGCGCAGCCCACGCCCGGTCTTGTCGGACGGCAAATAGCCGCCAATGACGAATTCCTGCCGCGCCGTGCATTTCGACTTCACCCATGTCGGGCCGCGCCCGCTGCGGTAGGGCGCATCGGCGCGTTTGGAGACGACACCCTCCAGCCCCATGCGGCAGGCATGCTCCAGCATCACCTTGCCGGGCTCGGCGAAATGGTCGGAGAAACGGACCGCCGGGTTCTCGGATTGCTTGCCGAGCAGTTCCTGCAGGGCCTGCTTGCGCTCGACCAGCGGCTCGCCGCGCAAATCCTTGCCGTCGAGCCGCATCAGGTCGAACACATAGTACATGAAGCGGTGTGTCCGCTTCGCCGACAAATCCTGCTGCAGCAGCGCGAAGGAGGAGACGCCGCTGTCGGCCAGCACGACGACCTCGCCGTCGATGATGGCGTCGTTGCATTTCAGTCCAGCGAGCTCGGCAACGATCTCGCCGCCGAATTTCTCCGTCCAGTCGAGGCCGGTGCGGGTCAGAAGCCGCACGTCGGTGCCGGCGATCTGCGCCTGCATGCGATAGCCGTCGAACTTCACCTCGTGCAGCCAGTCCTCGCCGGACGGTGCATCCCGCTCCAGCGTGGCAAGCTGCGGCTCGACGAACTCGAGTTTGTGACCAGAAGCCTTCCCCTTGCCGGCGGCCGGCTTGTTCGAATGCCAGACCTTTGGCTTCTCACCCCTGGCGGCCTTGCCTTCGCCGACCTCCTCGATCGTCAGGCCGGACTTCACCGATCTGGGCTCGTCCTTCAGAATATCCTCGCCCGGCCGCGCCGCCGCATCGTCCGACTTGATCAGCAACCAATTGTCGCGCTTCTCGCCGGGGCGCGGTCTCAGCCGCACCAGATGCCAGCGGCCGTGCAGCTTGTGGCCGTTGAGTTCGAAATCGATATGTCCCTTCTTCATCGCCTTGGCCGGATCGCCGTCGGGCGTCCACGTGCCTTCGTCCCAGACGATGACCGAGCCGCCGCCATATTCACCCTTCGGAATGGTGCCTTCGAACGGCGCGTAATCGATCGGATGATCCTCGACATGCACGGCCAGCCGTTTCTCATGCGGGTCGAGGCTGGGGCCGCGCGTCACCGCCCAGCTCCACAATACGCCCGCGTGTTCCAGGCGAAGGTCGTAGTGCAGCCTCGTCGCGGCATGCTTGTGGATGACGAAGATGCCGCCTGCCTCGCCCTTCTTGCGGTCCACCTTGCCGGCCGGCTCCGCGGTTTTCTTGAAATCGCGTTTGGCATGATATTGTTCGAGGCTAGCCATCTGTTCGCATCCTCACGCCGACTTGCGCTTGGTCGCGGCTTCTTTCGGCTTGCCGCGCTTGGTCGCCGCTTTTGTCTTCGCCGCGGTCTTTGCGCGGCCGGTGCCGGAACCGCCTTCGGACGAAAGGCTCTTCTTCAGCGCATCGAACAAGTTGACGACATTGGAGGGTTTGGGCGGCGCCTTGGCCTTCGGCGCCTTGCGGCCAGCCTTCTTGGCACGAATGAGCTCGAGCAGCGCGTCCTCGTATTTATCCTCGAACTTCGAGGGATCGAACTTCGCCTTCTTCTTGTCGATGATGAGCTCGGCCAGATCGGTCATTTCCTGATCCGTCTTCACCGCCTCGATGTCGCCGAAGACGGTATCAGGCTGGCGCACGGTGTTGTCGTAGCGCAACGTCGTCAGCAACATGCCCTTGCCGAGCGGCTCGATGACCACGGGACGTTCGCGCCGATAGAGCACGATGCGGGCCAGCCCCGCCATCTTCTTGCCGGCCATGGCGTCGCGGATGACGGCGAAGGCTTCCTGCGAGACTTTATCGGCCGGTGTGACATAGTAGGGAGTATCCAGGTAGATCTGCTCGATGGAGGATTTGTCGACGAAACCGTCGAGCCCCATCGTATGCGACGACTCGATCTGTACGGCCTCGATCTCGTCTTCCTCGATGTGGATGAAGTCGCCACTGTCGTCTTCGTAACCCTTGATCTCGTCGTCGTCCCCAAGCGGCTTGCCGGTTTCGGCGTCGACATAGATACGCTTGACCGTGTTGCCGGTCTGGCGGTTGAGAATGCGAAACGAGACTTTCTCGGCATGAGTGACGACGTTGGTCAGTTCGATGGCGCAGGTGACCAGCGAAAGCTTCAGGTAGCCTCTCCAGGCCGGACGCGGCGCCATGACGATTCCTGTTGAGAAAGACGATTCCTGTTAAGAAAGATGAGGTGCAACGGACGACGGCGCAACCGGTTCCAATCCGGTCGGACCAAGGCCGGCGCGACTGCCTCCGGCCTTGGCCGTCAGCCCCTTACTCGGCGGCCTGCAGGTTGATCTTGCTTTCCGCCATTTCGGTCAGCTTGCGATCCGTCGCCTGCTCTTCCTTGAGGTTCCTGGCCAGCAGATCGGCGCAGTCGCTGCGGCCAAGCTGCTTGGCCCAGGCGATCAGCGTGCCGTAGCGGGTCATCTCGTAGTGCTCCACCGCCTGCGCCGAAGCGATCAGGGCAGCGTCCAGCACGTCCTTGTCGTCGATATCGCCGCTTACCTCGTCGGCCTCCTCGAGGATGCCGTCAATGGCCGGGCAGTTGACCGTCTTTGCCTTCACGCCCTGCAACTCGAATACTTCCTCGACACGTTCGACGTGACCCCTTGTCTGCTCGAGATGTTTTTCGAAGCCGGCCTTCAGCTGCGCGTCGGTGGCTTTGTCGATCATCTTCGGCAACGCCTTCTCGATCTGTTTTTCGGCATAATAGATGTCGCGCAGAGTATGCACGAACAGGTCGTCCAGCGTTTTGATGTCCTTCGAAAAGAAGCCCATGGTTTCAGCCTTCCATTGCTCTTGCGGTTTCGGGATTGTCGGCCTGCCCTCGGCAGTGCCCGTCGAGCCGGCATGCCGGCTCCAAGGGTCAACGTCCGGTGCATGGGCCGGTTCCGGTCCCCATTGGCAGGAGGCAAATGAAATTCCGGCGGCCGTCTGGAAGTTGAAACAGAACCGCGCGCGGGCGACATTCAAACGAAACATATGTGATGCAAAAGTCACACCGGCGAAAATGGCGACAAAAGGCGTCGAAACACCCCGAATCGGCCGCATTCCGGCCATGAAGCAACGGGTTTTCGACCAGAAATTAACATCACGTTCACCGACTATTCACGCCTCGATGCTATCATTCCCGCAAATCGGAAAGGACATCCGAAAACGGGACAGGGACAGGTAAAATGAACTTCCTCACGCACCTCATCGGCTATGCCGCCGCCATCCGCGAATTCGTCGCGCCGACCTATCGGCCCGAGCGCTATTACATGCGCGGCCCCGGTCCGGCTTGCGCCCGCCGCGGCACGTCGCTGGGCGCGCACTGACCATGACGTTCGAGAGCCGCCACAACAGCCGCATCTGCAGGCCGGGTGCCGACTCCCGCGCCACGACCTATCGCGCCGAGCGCCCGATTTTCGCCGGCAGGCGGCGTGCGACATCGCCACGTCTTTGATGCCGCCTCCGGCTGGCTTGGTGTCACGGGACACGAGCAGCCGAGGCACCCGTGACCGATCCTCCCCAGTCAAGCCGGACCAAGTCAAGCCGTCCCAAGCCAGGCCGCCCACCTGAATCCTTCGACGCAAGCCATCCGCTGATCGTCTTCGATGGCGCCTGCGTGCTGTGCTCGGGTTTCGTGCGCCTCGTGACCAGGCTCGACCGTCAGGAACCGATTCCGCTTCGCCAACGCGCTTCGGCGAAGCGCGTTCCGGAGACACGGGCCGCGCACCGACAGCTACGAAACCAGTCTCGTTCTTATTGATGGCGCTGACTTCACACGGCTCGACAGCTTCGTCGCGGTCATTGGCTGAAGACCATCCAGTGTTCAGCGGGCGAAACGACATAACCGGCTAACGGCATGGCTGGCTGGTTTTGAGATGGAAGGTCTGCGGGATACACACCCGGTCGCCGGGACGATCACGGGCTACCGCGACTGGCTTGTGCTGGCGGGTCCGCAAGCCTCCAGCACGATCGCCCCGCCCGCCGTCTTGCCAAGTTCCCGGCAGCCCTGAGGGGTGCACAGCGTCCACCCATCGCCAGTCGCCCCGGAGGCGGCTAGCACGACGCGGCGCTGCGTACCGATCCTGGGCGCGTAGACCCACCAGCCGCCGCGAAGCACCGCGCCCTCGGGTGGCTCCATGCCGGCGCCCGAGCCCTCGATGCGCGCCTCGACGACTTGCAGGCCGGAAGGCGTCACCCTCCAGTCTTCCTCCCAGCGCGTCCGTTCGACCGAATGCGTCCACGACAGGGTGAAGGCGGCGGCAGCCAGCGCCACTGTCTTGCCGGCGGCCAGGATGCAGAGGCTCAAGGGATCGTCGGCCCGGGAGCGCCGGACACGGTGCGGGTGCGGTACCAGTGCGCGCCCACCACCAGCAGCGACAGGACGAAGCCGGCCTCGTCGGTCAACGGCACTGCCGCTACGAGCAGGAAGGCGGCGGCGGCCGCTGCGAACCGTTCCCATACGGTCAGCCGCGTGCGCAGGAAGCCGATCACGGCCGCCCCCCACAGGCCGATCGCCAGCACGGCCTTGACGACGATATAGGCGACTGCGGGCCAATACCCGACCGCCGCCGACAGTGGGCCGCCGTCCTGCAGCATGAGAGCCGGCGTGTAGACGGCCATGAACGGCACGACAAAACCGGCGGCGGCGACCTTTATGGCCTCGAAGGCGATTTTCAATCCGCTTTCCCGGGCGATCGGCGCGGCGGCGAAACAGGCAAGCGCCACCGGCGGCGTCAGATCCGCCAGGATGCCGAAATAGAACACGAACATGTGGCCGACCAGCAGCGGCACGCCAAGCTGGAGCAGCGCCGGCCCTGCGATCGAGGCCGTGATGATGTAGTTTGGAATGGTCGGAATGCCCATACCCAGCACGACGCAAGTCACCATCGTCAGGACAAGCGACAGGAACAGGCTGGACTGGCCGATGGAGACGATGAAGGCACCGAAGGTCGTCGCGACGCCGGTCAGCGTCATGGTGCCGACAATGACGCCGACCACGGCGCAGGCAATGCCGACCGGCAGCGCCGTGCGCGCGCCTTCGGCCAGCGAATCCCGGCAGGCGATCAGCGTGTCGCGCCCGCCCGAGACGAAGAGGTTTGCCACGATCAGCACGGCGGCGGCGACGAGAATGGCGTTGATGCCCATCTTGAAGAAGCTGGCGGCGACCAGACCCAGACCGATCCAGAAGGCGGCGCGCAGGATGGGCGAGGGCAGCCCGAGCGCCACCGAGCCGCCGAGGATCAGCAGCACCGTCATGGCGAGTCCGATCGTGCCGGCATAGAGCGGCGTGTAGCCCGAGAACAGCAGGTAGATGAGGACGGCCAGTGGCAGGATCAGGTACCAGCCTCGGCGGAATGCCGCGAGCGGCGAAGGCAATTCGGCCCGGGACAGGCCAAGCAGATTGTGTTTCCCGGCTTCGAGATGCACCATCCAGAAGGCCGAGGCGAAATAGAGCAAGGCGGGAATGATCGCCGCCTTGACGATTTCGGAATATTCGACGCCGAGCGTCTCGGCCATGATGAAGGCGACCGCGCCCATCACCGGTGGCATGATCTGTCCGCCCATCGAGGCCGTGGCCTCGACGCCGCCCGCAAAGGCGGCGCGGTAGCCGAAGCGCTTCATCAGCGGAATGGTGAACTGGCCCGTGGTGACCACATTGGCGACGCCGGATCCTGAGATCGTGCCCATGAGCCCCGATGCGATCACCGCCACCTTGGCAGCGCCGCCGCGTGCATGGCCGACGAAACCCAGCGAGACGTCCGTGAAAAGCTTGATCATGCCGGCGCGTTCCAGGAATGAGCCGAACAGGATGAACAGGAAGATGTAGGTGGCCGAAACATAGATCGGAATGCCATAGATGCCTTCCGTGCCATAGGCCATCTGGTCGACGACTTGCGAAAAGTCGTAGCCGCGATGGTTCAGCGGCGACGGCAGATGCTGGCCGAACAGCGCATAGAGAAGAAAACACCCGGAGATGACCGGCAAGGCCGGCCCCATCATCGCGTAGGCAGCAGCGAAGACGGTGACGAGCGCGATGACGCCGAAGATCAGGTCGGCCGTGTTCAGGTCGCCGGCGCGCAGGATCAGCGCCTGGTATTCGAGATACTGGTAGGCGGCGACAGCGACACCGGCCAGGGCCAGCGCCCAGGCGAGCGTCCGTCCGGCGGCGCCCAGCTTGCGCGCGGACGCGACGAGCGGGAAAGCCAGCAGCATCAGGAAGCCGACATGGGAGGCGCGCAGCACCTGACTCGGGATGCTGAGGATGTGGGCGGCCGTGGCAATCTGGAACAGCGAGAAGATGACCGCGATCCAGAACAGCAGCCGGCCTTCCCGCGACGGCGCGAAACCGCCACCGGTCGGGTCGTGGAAATCTTCCGCCGTGGCCTCTGTTCTTGTCTCGATGCCGGCCGCTGTCTGAGCCATGGGACTTGCGCCTTCAATCGGCCGGGAGCCGGCCGCCCGGTCCCCGGCCATAGCCCCTTGTCACATTATGCCCTTTTCCTTGTAGTAGCGCGCGGCGCCCGGATGCAGCGGGACGGGCAGACCCTTGATCGCGTCCTCGAGCTTGATCGACTTGGCGGCATTGTGCGCGGCAACCATCTGGTCGAGGTGCTCGAACAACTGTTTGGTCATCTGATAGGCTTCCTCATCCGACAGGTCGGAACGGGTAACCAGGATGTTCGTGATGGCCAGCGTCGGGATGTCCTGCTTCTGGCCCTGGTAGGTGCCGGCGGGAATGGTCGCCGCCTGGAACGGCGCGCCCAGCTTCTGGGCGACCTCGGCCGGAACCGCCACCACGGTGATCGGCAGCGATGAAGCAAGGTCCTTGATCGACGCGACGCCGAGCCCCGCCGACTGCAGCGTGGCGTCGAGCTGGCGGTTCTTGATCAGTTCGACCGATTCGCCGAACGGCAGGTATTCGGTCCTCGACAGATCGCTGTAGCTCATGCCCAGCGCCCCGAAGATGGCGCGCGCGTTGAGTTCGGTCCCGGATTTCGGTGCGCCGACCGACAGGCTCTTGCCCTTCAAGTCGGCGAAGGACTTGATCCCGGACTCCTGGCTGGCGACGATCTGGACGTAGTTCGGGTATATGGCCGCGATCGCGCGCAGCTTTCCGAGCTTTTGCGGGAAACCGGCATCGGCGTCGCCTTCGGCGGCGGCTTTCACCGAATCGCCGAGCGCGAAGGCGATCTCGCCCTTGCCCTGCTCCAGAAGGTTCAGGTTCTCCACCGAAGCCTTTGTCGCCTGGACCTGGGTACGCACGCCCGGAATGGTCTTGCCGTAGATTTCCGAAAGCGCGACGCCGAGCGGGTAGTAGACTCCGGACGTGCCGCCGGTCAGCACGTTGATGAACTCGTCGGCCCTGGCACCGCAGATACCCACGCCCAGCGAAAGGGCCACCATGCCAGCCGCGATGAACTTCGTTCTGAAAAAGAGCACGTGTTTTCCTCCCTGGAATAGCGACAACCGCATCACCTCCTCGACGCGGACCGGCCCGAGTTTAGACGGCGGGCCGCAAATGCCAACCCGCAAATGTGCCATTAGACGAACGGTTGAGTGGATCCGGAACGCCTGCCGGCTTGCGCAAGGCGCGACCGCGGCCGAAAGTTTTCCGCAACCTGTCGAAATCGGTCGCCGCCGCGCGACATACGTTCGGCCCGCAACGGAGCGGCCTTCGAAACCACGGGAGAAGACCCATGCGATACATGCTTTTGATCTACAATGACGAAGCCGCGATGGCGAATACGCCGAAAGAACAGACCCAGCAGGCCCTCGCGGCCTACGGTGCCTATACCGAAGCTTTGAAGAAATCCGGCGCGTGGCTGGCTGGCGAACGGCTGCGCCCGACCCAGGCGGCCACTGCGGTGCGGATGGCCGGCGCCAAGACCAACGTGCTCGACGGCCCTTATGCCGATACCAAGGAGCAGCTTGCCGGGTTCTATATGATCGAGGCGGCCGACATCGATACGGCCATCGAATGGGCGGCGCGCTGTCCCGCCGCCAGCACCGGCACGGTCGAGGTACGGCCCATCTGGGAAATGACAGAGTACATCACCGAGCAATGAGAATGTGATGGACGATCGTTCTGAGAAGGCATGGGCGGCGGCCGAAGCAGCCGCCCGGCAGAGCTACGGCAAGCTGGTCGCCTGGCTCGCGGCGCGCACGCGCGACGTCGCCGGCGCCGAGGACGTGCTGGCTGATGCGTTCGCGGCCGCGCTCGAACGCTGGCCGCGAACCGGTGTGCCCGCGCAGCCGGAAGCCTGGCTGCTGGCCGTGGCGCGGCGGCGCCGCGTCGATGCGGTGCGCCGGCGGCTCACCCGGGAGGCTGGCCGCGAGCATCTCAAGCTGATTGCCGAAGAGATGGAGGCGCGCATGACCGACGAAGACCTGCCCGACGAGCGGTTGCGCCTGATGTTTGCTTGCGCGCATCCGGCGATCGAATCGGGCGTGCGCGCACCGCTGATCCTGCAGACCATCCTCGGCTTCGATGCCGCGACGATCGCTTCGGCGTTTCTCGTCTCACCGGCAACGATGAGCCAACGCCTGGTACGCGCCAAGGCCCGTATCCGCGAAACCGGCATTCCGTTCCGCGTGCCGGAGCGGACCGAGCTTGGCGAACGGCTGGACGCCGTGCTGGAAGCGATCTACGCGGCTTTCGCCGAAGGCTGGTCCGATCCGGACGGCACCGAGACGCGGCGCCGCAATTTGGCGAGCGAAGGCATCTGGCTTGGCCGGCTGGTGGCCTCGCTTCTGCCTGACGAGCCGGAGGCGCTTGGCCTGCTTGCATTGATGCTGTTTGCCGAGGCGCGCCGGCCCGCGCGACGCGATGCCGCCGGCGATTATGTGCCGCTGACCGCGCAGGATTGCGCGCTGTGGGATGATGTCTTGATCGACGAGGCCGAGGCCCTGCTTGGCCATGCCGCGACCAAGGGCGTCATCGGCCGCTATCAGCTCGAGGCAGCGGTGCAGTCGGCCCATACGACGCGACGGCTGAGCGGCCGTATCGACTGGGCCGCGATCAGGCAGCTCTACGATGCGCTGTCGATGATATCAGGTTCGCCCGTCGTGGCGATCAACCGCGCGGTGGCGATCGCCGAGACAGACGGGGCGACGGCAGGGCTGGCCGCGCTTTACGTGCTGGGTGATGACAAGCGCCTCGCCGACTATCAACCCTACTGGGCCGCCCGCGCAGGTCTGCTGGCCAGGCTCGGCAATGTGGTGCATGCGGCCGAAGCCTATGACCGGGCCATCGGCCTCGAACGTGATCCGGCGCTGCGCCGCTTCCTGCAGGCAAAAAGAGCAGCACTTCCCAAAAACTGAAGGGCGATGCTGCTGGCCTGCTCAGGCCGGCCACATCTGGTGCGAGGCGTTGAGTTTCCGCATCAGCGCATGTCCGCGCAGTTCGCCCCACAGGCGTTCGATGTTCGGCCAGGCCACGCGTGCCTTGCCTATGTCGGGATGCCAGGCCACCAGCATCACCAGATAGATGTCGGCCACCGACATCGCCTCGCCGGCCAGCCAGTCACGGCCGGGCAAGGCGGCGTCGATGACGGCAAAGCCGCGATCCATCTCGGCGACGGCGGCCTGCTTGACGGCTTTGGCGCCGTCGGCATCGGCCGTGTAGCGCGGCGCGTAATAGAAGCGCAACATCGCCGGGTAGATCACCGACGACATGAAGGCCATCCAGCGCAGGAACTCGGCGCGCGCGGGCGCGTCGATCGCCGGTGCCAGGCCAGCCTCGGGGTGGCGCTCCGCAAGCAGGATGCAGATCGCCGCCGATTCGGTGATCGAGCGGCCGTCCGGCAAGGTCAGCACCGGCACCTGGTTCAGCGGGCTGATCTCCAGGAAAGCCGGATCGGGCCGGTCGGTCTTCGGCACGTCGATCTGCTCGAAGGGTGCGTTCGCCAGCGCCAGCGCCGCCTCGATGACAAAGCCGCCGCTGCCGGGACGCGTATAGAGCTTGTACATGAAATCCTCCCCCGGCCGGAAACAGGCCGCCAGAGATTTGCACCGGAAGCGGTGTTCCGCTCAAGCTGGTGGTGGCAGCCAGGAGCACTTTTTCGGCGGTCCAGGCTCACCATGCGGGGCGTTGGCGGGACAGCACCCCCTCTGCCCGGTAGGGCAGAGGGGGCGCGAAGGAACTCGACTGACGGGGTTCTGATCCCGGCGTAAGGAACCCTAAGCCCCCAGCCCCTCAAACAGGATCGTCGACAAATAGCGCTCGGCGAAATCGGGGATGACCACGACGAGGGTCTTGCCCTTGTTCTCCGGCCGCGAGCCGATGACGATTGCCGCCTGCAGGGCCGCGCCCGACGAAATGCCGACCGGCACGCCCTCGAGGCGGGCGACGAGACGCGCATTGGCGACGGAATCCTCATTGGAAACCTTGACGATCTCGTCATAGATCGTGGTGTCGAGGATCTTTGGCGCGAAGCCGGCGCCGATGCCCTGGATCTTGTGCGGGCCTGGCTGGCCACCAGACAGCACCGGCGAGGCTTCCGGCTCGACGGCGACGACATGCAGCGAGGGCTTGCGCTTCTTCAAGACCTGTCCGACGCCGGTGATGGTGCCGCCAGTGCCGATGCCGGCAACGAAGATGTCGATCTCGCCCTGCGTGTCGTTCCAGATTTCCTCCGCTGTCGTCTTGCGATGGATTTCCGGATTGGCGGGGTTTTCGAACTGCTGCGGGATGACCGCATTGGGGATGGTCGCGGCCAGCTCGTCGGCCTTGGCGATGGCGCCCTTCATGCCTTTCGGGCCTTCGGTCAGCACCAGCTCCGCGCCAAGCAACGCCAGCATCTTGCGGCGCTCGACCGACATCGTCTCGGGCATGGTCAGGATCAGCTTGTAACCTTTGGCGGCGGCGGCGAAGGCGAGCGCGATGCCGGTGTTGCCCGAGGTCGGTTCGATCAGCGTCGTCTTGCCGGGCGAGATCTTGCCGGCCGCTTCCAGCGCCTCGATCATCGCCACGCCGATGCGGTCCTTGACCGAGGCGATCGGATTGAAGAATTCGAGCTTGGCGACGAGATTGGCAACGATGCCCTTCTCCTTGGCGAACTTGTCGAGCCGTACCAGGGGCGTGTCGCCGATCGTGTCGGTGACGGAATTGTAGATGCGGCCGCGGCCGGGGACGCGGGCGGAGGTGACGGGCTTGTTCATTGGTTTCGCTCCCAGGATTTCAGGCAATTGGCACCAGCCGGCAAGATAGGGCCTTCGGCCGCGCAAGATAGACTGTCGGCCGAAAATATCCGAGTAGGGCTTGTGTCTAAAACGCTTCCGCCTTGGAAAAGCGTTTCGGGGCGACGCCTGTTTCTGGAATGGATTCGCTGAAAGCGCCCTATTGACGGGCGGCGATCGCTGCCGCGGCGCCAATCATGAACCCCGCCGCCGTGCGGTTCAGGGTCTTCAGCGCGCGTGGCGATTTCAGGAACCAGCGCGCCTTGGCGGCGAGCGCCAGGTAAGGCACCAGCACGGCGAACAGGACGACGACCGTCAGCGCCGCGAGGATACCATAATCGGCAAGCGTGATCGTCTTCAGGTCGACGATGGTCGGCGTGATGGCGAGGTAGAAGATCATCGTCTTCGGATTGCCGAGCGTCACGGTAAGGCCGGCGGCGAAGCTCGACAGCAATCCGGCCTTGCCGTTTTTCGCTTCGACGGTTTCGGGTGTGATGCCGGCGGTCCAGAAGCGCCAGCCGAGGAAAGCCAGATAGGCGATGCCGGCCCATTTGATCGCCAGGAACACCATGCCGAAGGTTTGCGCGACGAAGGCGAGGCCCAGCACCACGGCGGTCAGATAGGTGAGATCGCCAACCATCAGGCCGAAGGACATGGCGAGCGACGAGCGAAAGCCGGAGCCCAGCGCACGCGCGACGAGCGCCGTGATCCCGGGGCCGGGAATGGCGGCGGCGATGCCGAGAGCGGCGCTGTAGGCGAGAAAGCCGGTGAGGGTCATGACATGTGTCTCAAATCAGCATGTCTTGTCGCATGGTATGGACCGCAGTTGAATTTCCTGGAGCTGGAATCCATTGCACCAGACATCGCGGTCTTCGCCTTATGAAGCCCGCTCATCCGGCCGCTTCGCGGCCACCTTCTCCCCGAGGGGGAGAAGAGCCGGGCCTCAAGGTTGGTGACCTCCTCTCCCCACGGGGAGAGGTCGGATTGTCCCGAATTGCTCTTCGCAATTCGGCTGGCAATCCGGGTGAGTGGGACTGCTCTGCTCAAGCAAGACTCCTCAGGAACGGCTCAGGAACGGCCGGCCCCGTAGGTCACGCGCCAGATCGTGCCGTTGCCGTCCTCGGTCACGATCAGCGCGCCGTCGCTCGCCACCGCCACGCCCACCGGCCGGCCCCAGACCTCACCGTTTGAGATGACGAAGCCGGTCATGAAATCCTCGTACTCGCCGGTCGGCTTGCCGTCCTTGAACTTGAGCCGGACGACCTTGTAGCCGGTCCTGTTGCCGCGGTTCCATGAACCATGGAGGGCCACGAAGGCGTCGCCCCTGTATTCCTTGGGAAACGCCGTGTCGGCAGGCAAATCCTTGCCGTCGTAGAAGGCGATGTTGAGCGGCGCCGAATGCGCCTGCATCAGCACGTCGGGAATATCGGTCTTGCCGGCAAGATCGGGGCGCGCGCCTTTGTGGCGCGGATCTTCGTTGTTGCCGATATAGTACCAAGGCCAGCCATAGAAGGCGCCCTCCCTGACAGCGGTTGCATATTCGAACGGCACATTGTCGCCGAGCGCGTCGCGCTCATTGACGACGCACCAGAGCGCGCCGGTCGCCGGCTGCACCGTCATGCCGGAACAGTTGCGCAGGCCGGTGGCGACGATGCGGCCGTTCTTGCCGTCCGGGTCGAAGGCCCGCACGTCGGCGCGGCCTTCCTCGGCACCCCAGGTGGCGCCGAGCGGCTTCGACTTCACCCACGCTTCGAGGCCCCCATCCGGCTTCCTGCTCATATCCTCGGCGACGTTCGAGCCGGAGCCGACCGAGAGATAAAGCGTCCTGCCGTCAGGCGAAAAGGCGATGTCGCGCGTCCAGTGGTGGTTCGAGGGAATGTTGTCGACGATGGTCTGCGGCTTGCCGGAGGCCTTCAGCGCGCCCTTGCGGTAGGCAAAGCGCACGATGCTGTCGCTGTTGGCGACATAGACCCATTGCGGGTCGTCGCCCGGCGGATAGAAAGCAATCCCATAGGGCTGGTTGAGATTGCCGGCAAAGATGCCTTTCTCGGCGGGTTTCGCGCTGCCCTGGGTCAGGCGGTAGACACGAAGCTGGTTGGCTTCGCTGTCGGCGACGAACAGGTCGCCATTCGGCGCGATGCGCACGACGCGCGGATTGTCGATGCCGGACGCAATCAGCTCGGCCGAGAATCCGGGCGGCAGCCGTGGCTTTGTATCGGCCGGCATGTCGGCAAGGCCGGCGCTGTTCGAGGCCGATTTGGTGGCATACGGTTTCGGCAGGTCTTCCGGCCTGATCAGCCGGCGCACCCCGGGTTCGTCGGCGCGCCAGTCGCCGAAGGCGGCCGCGCCTCTTAGGACGGGTTGGTCGGCGGCCAGGACCGAACTGGCAATCACAAGGCCAACCGGGATGGCGGCCATTGAAGCAAATCGGATCATGGGATCCTCCGCAACGTGTCGGCAATCGGTTGCCACGGCCAGCGGCAACGGCTGACCATCGCGATTGTTCCACGCCACACGCCGAGTTGAAGCGGCGCCGGAGCGGCGGTCAGGCCTCCGTGGCGTCGAGGTCGCTGTCGAGGCGCCTTTCCAGTTCGACGAGATCGGCCGGCAGCGGCAGGCCCATGGCGCGCATCTCGCGCAGTTTTTCGCGCAGCTGCTCCTGCACTTCATGCGCGTCTTCCGGCTGGTTGACCATCTCCTCCAGCAGCAGGCTGATCTGGGCCTTGAACGATTCGAGCGCCATTGTTTTTCTCCTTGCGGCCTGTTCGTTCGGTATCGCACTCGAAAGTGCGTCGACATCCCGGTCAGGTCGGGCCGAAATACCTTACCGCAGCATGCGGGAAATTAACTGCGCGGTATAGTCGACCATCGGCACGATGCGGGCATAATTCAGCCGGGTCGGGCCGATGACGCCGAGCGCGCCGACCACGCGGGCATCCTTGTCCCGGTAGGGCGCGACCACCAGCGATGAGCCCGACAGCGAAAACAGCTTGTTCTCCGAGCCGATGAAGATGCGTACGCCCGATCCCTGCTCGGCAAGGTCGAGCAGCTGGATCAACCCGTCCTGCGTCTCCATATCCTCGAAAAGATGCCGCAGCAGTTCGATGTCGGCCTGCGCGGTGACGTTTTCGAGCAGATTGGCGCGGCCGCGCACGATAAGCCGCGCCGGCAGACCGCTTTCCGCGCCCGCCCATACCGCCAGGCCCTTCTCGACGAGGTCCTGCGACAGCGTGTCGAGAGCTGCCTTGGTCTCTTCCTTGATGCGTGCGATCTCGGTGCGCGCCTCGGCCAGCGTGCGCCCGCGAATATGCGCGTTGAGGAAATTCGAGGCTTCGTGCAGTTGCGAGACGGTGATGCCTGCCGGCAGCTCGACGACACGGTTCTCGACGTCGCCATTCTGCGACACCAGCACGGCAAGCGCCTTGGTCGGCTCCAGCTGGATGAACTCGATGTGCTTCAGCGCCACCTCGTTCTTGGCGGCCAGCACCAGGCCGGCGCCGCGCGACATGCCCGACAGCATCTGGCTGGCCTCGGTCAGCATCTGCTCCAGCGTCGCGCCCGAGCCCGATGCCCGCACCTGTGCCTCGATGGTGCGGCGCTCCTCGTCGGAGAGGTCGCCAAGCTCCATGAAGGCGTCGACGAAGAAGCGCAGGCCGGCTTGCGTCGGCAAGCGGCCGGCCGAGATGTGCGGCGCGTAGATCAGCCCGAGATGTTCGAGGTCGCTCATCACATTGCGGATGGTGGCCGGCGACAGCGAGGAGGGCAGGATGCGCGACAGGCTGCGCGAGCCCACGGGCTCGCCATCCCTGAGATAGGAATCGACGATGCGCCGGAAGATGTCGCGTGAGCGCATATCGAGCGATTGAAGCGCAAGCGGCTGCGAACCGGGATCGATTGCCTTGGTCATTTCGGCCGAAAACCTCCTTGTCGAGGATATAGACTTCGGCGCGCCGCGCAACCCGGTGTCTGTGTCGGATCACCCAGTCCGTTTTCCTTTGCGCGCTGCCCCCCATGCGTCTAAAAGCCGGCCACGATTTCAAAAAACTGACAGAAAGCAGGCCGAATGCGCCCCTCCAAACGCCAATTCAACGAAATGCGCGCCATCTCCTTCGAGCGCGGCGTCTCCAAGCACGCCGAAGGCTCGTGCCTGGTGAAGTTCGGCGACACCCATGTTCTGTGCACGGCAAGCCTCGAGGAGAAGGTGCCCGGCTGGATGCGCAATTCGGGCAAGGGCTGGGTGACGGCCGAATATGGCATGCTGCCGCGCTCCACCGGCGAGCGCATGCGCCGCGAAGCCTCCGCCGGCAAGCAAGGCGGCCGCACGCTGGAGATCCAGCGCCTGATCGGCCGTTCATTGCGCGCCGTGGTCGATTTGCAGGCGCTGGGCGAACAGCAGATCACCGTCGACTGCGACGTCATCCAGGCCGATGGCGGCACCCGCACCGCGTCGATCACCGGCGGCTGGGTGGCGCTGTACGACTGCCTGCGCTGGATGGAAGCCCGGCAGATGGCCAGTGTCTCGAAGGTGCTGAAGGACCATGTCGCGGCGATTTCCTGCGGCATCCATGACGGCCAGCCGGTCATAGATCTCGACTATCTCGAGGATTCCTCGGCCGGCACCGACGCCAATTTCGTCATGACCGGCAAGGGCGGCATCGTCGAGATCCAGGGCACCGCCGAGGGCGAGCCTTTCTCCGAGGACCAGTTCGCCGCCCTGATGGGCTTGGCCAAGAAAGGTATTTCGCGGCTGGTGAGTTTGCAGCAGATGGCGGTGGCGTAAGATTTTTGGACGATTAAGGTTGGCGATCCTTCCCACCCCCCTCTGTCCTGCCGGACATCTCCCCCGCAAGGGGGGAGATTGGCAGTTTCGCTGGCCGTGCCTACCCGTCAACGTTGAAAATTGGCGGAAGCAGTCAATACCGCTGATCTCCTCCCTTGAGGGGGGTGAGGAGTGGTCCGCGCAGCGGACGGGAAGCCAATTGCTTGGCTTTCCGAACAACAAACGCCCGGAGCGACAGCGTAGGGCCGGGTCCGGCAGGCCAGAGGGGGGCGCCTCGTGACACCCTCCGCGATCTTGGAATCGGCCCTCTACGTCACCGACCTGGCCGCCGCCGAAGCCTTCTACACCGATATCCTCGGCCTTGACCTGCTCGGCAAGGTCGACGGCCGCCACCTCTTCTTCCGCTGCGGACCGGGCGTGCTGCTCATCTTCAACGCCGAGGCGACCAGGATCCCGCCGTCGCCCGATGCCAAGCTGAAAGTGCCGCCGCACGGCACGCTCGGCGAAGGTCATCTCTGCTTCGCGGCAACCGCCGACGAGATCATCCGCTGGAGAGCGCATCTCGAGGCGAAAAACATTGCCATCGAAAGCGAATTCGAATGGCCGCAAGGTGGCCGTTCGATCTATATACGCGACCCCTCGGGCAATTCGATCGAGTTCGCCGAGCCAAGAATCTGGGGCCTTTGATGCATTCGCCAACTGTTCATACGCTTGACGGCAAGAAGATCGTCGTTGCCAGCCACAATGCCGGCAAGCTGCGCGAATTCGCCGATCTGATGGAGCCGTTCGGCTTCGAAGCGAAGTCGGCCAAGGACTATGGCCTGGCCGAGCCTGACGAAACCGGCACCACCTTCGAGGAGAACGCCTACATCAAGGCGCTGGCCGCCGCAAAGGCGACTGGCCTGCCGGCGCTGTCGGACGATTCTGGCCTCTGCGTCGACGCGCTCGACGGGGCGCCGGGCGTCTACACCGCAAACTGGGCCGAAACCCCTGAGGGATCACGCGATTTCGGCATGGCCATGCAGCGCACGGAAGTGGCGTTGCAGGAAGTCGGCGCGGCCGAGGCGGCACAGCGCACGGGCCGCTTCGTCGCCGTCATTTGTCTGGCCTTTCCTGATGGCGAGGCGGAATATTATCGCGGCGAGGTCGAAGGCACGCTGGTCTGGCCGCCGCGGGGCGAGCTCGGCTTCGGCTACGATCCGGTGTTCCTGCCCAATGGCTTCGAGAAAACCTTTGGCGAGATGAGCGCCGAGGAAAAACACGGCTGGAAGCCTGGCCAGGCGACCGCTTTGTCACACCGCGCCCGGGCTTTCCAGAAATTCGCCCGCGCCAGGCTTGGCGCGCAATGATCGGAACCGGCATGAGCATGCCGCTCGACCGGACGCCCGGTTTCGGCGTCTATGTCCACTGGCCGTTCTGCGCGGCCAAATGCCCGTATTGCGACTTCAACAGCCATGTCCGTCACCAGCCGGTGGATCAGGAGCGCTTCGCCGCCGCCTTCGAGGCGGAGCTGGCAACGATGCGTCAGCGCACCGGCCCGCGCGAGGTGACCAGCGTTTTCCTCGGCGGCGGCACGCCGTCGCTGATGAAGCCCGAGACGGTGGGCAGGGTTCTGGATGCCGTGGCGAAGAACTGGACGGCGCCGGAAGGCATCGAGGTGACGCTGGAGGCCAATCCGTCCTCGGTCGAGGCCGAGCGTTTCCGTGGCTACCGCACCGCCGGCGTCAATCGCGTCTCGCTCGGCGTGCAGGCGCTGAACGACAGGGATTTGCGTTTCCTTGGCCGGCTGCACAATGTCGAGGAAGCGCTGCATGCGATCGGCCTGGCCAGAGAAATCTTTCCGCGCCTGTCCTTCGACCTGATCTATGCCCGGCCCGGACAGACGCCGGAGGCCTGGGCATCCGAGCTCGAACAGGCGATCGGCCATGCCGCCGACCATCTGTCGCTCTACCAGCTGACCATCGAGGAAGGCACGCCCTTCCATGCGCTGCATGCGGCGAAGAAATTCATCATTCCCGACAACGACCATGCCGCCGATCTCTACGCGTTGACGCAGGAGATCACCACGGCGCATGGCTTGCCGGCCTACGAGATTTCCAACCACGCCCGGCCGGGCGCCGAGAGCCGGCATAATCTGACCTACTGGCGCTACGGCGAATATGTCGGCGTCGGCCCCGGCGCGCATGGCCGCTTCATCGAGAATGGCCACCGGGTGGTGACCATCGCCGAAAGGATGCCGGAAACCTGGGCCAATCTGGTCGAGGCCAAGGGCCATGGCGTCACCGGAGGCGAGATCCTGACGCGCTCGGAAGAGGCCGACGAATTCCTGCTGATGGGGCTGAGGCTCGCCGAAGGCATCGACCTGTCGCGCTACGAGGCGTTCTCCGGGCGCGGCCTGTCGAGCGCGCGGCTGTCGGTGCTGCAGGGCGAGGGGCTGGTGGCGCCGATCGGCAATTCCCGGCTGCGCGCCACGCCGGCCGGCATGATCGTGCTGGATGCCGTGGTGGCCGATCTGGCGCGGTAGGACATGATCCCGAAAAGTGGGAACCGGTTTTCGGACAAGATCAGAGAATGTCCCGGTGAAGAACGTCCTCTTCGTCTGCAGCCAAAATCGCCTGCGCAGCCCGACCGCCGAGCAGGTGTTTTCCAAGCGCGGGGATATCGAGGTTGAATCGGCGGGCACCAATCACGATGCCGATACGCCGCTGACGCATGAACTCGTCGCATGGGCCGATATCATCTTCGTCATGGAAAAGGCGCACCGCGCCAAGTTGCAGAAGAAATTCAAGTCCAGCCTGAAGAAGGCCAGGGTCATCTGCCTCGACATCCCGGACAATTATGAATTCATGGATCCGGAGCTGGTGCGGATTCTGGAGGGCAAGGTGCCGCGGTATCTCGGCTGAAGAAATGGGGCGGCCGATCATAGGTGTCTTCGTCATCCTCGGGCTTGACCCGAGGATCCATGCCGCGACCCTTGTCGAGGGATGCGACGGGCCAGATTTCTGCACCGTTGCAACGCATTGATGTCATGGCATGGATCCTAGGGTCTGCGCCGCGTCGCTGCGCTCCTTGCTTCGCCCTAGGACGACGAAGTTAGGCGGTCTTCGCGCTCACCGCAAAGCTTATTCAGGCGTCGTGCTTGTGGCGGTGTTTGGCGCGCTCTTTTTCGGCGTGCGACTCCCCAGCGCGAACCGGCTTGGCGTCGGCCTTGTCGCGGCGGGCGCGGTGCTGGTCGCCTATCGGATGCGGGGGCACGCCCTCTCTGGCGCTTTTCGTTTCAAGACGGGTGATGAAAATATCGAAGCGATTGGGCATCGTTCGGTCAGTGCTCCGTCGTGCTGTCTGGTTTGTCGTTGGAAAGCCTGGCGTCTGTCGGCAAGGCCCTGGCGGCCCGCTTGCTCAGGCTGGCTTCGTCTTCGGCAGGCAGGCGCTTGTCCCTGGTCGGGGAGGCGCTGTTGCGGCCGGCATAGTAGGGCGCGAAAACGTCCTGTATCATCAGCCAATCCATCCTGTCCTCCCCTAGGGAATCAGGGGCTAAATCCGCCAAATCCGGTTTCGTTCCCTACTGTGGCGAAGGAATGGCGGCTACCTTACATCGACGTGAGTTTTGCAAGCCCGCGCCAGCCATGCCAAGTATGATTTTGGCAGGCCAAACAGGGCTGAACGGAGACGGCATCATTGACTGGCGAGACGGGCAAGCGCAGCTATGTGGTCGGGCAGACCGAGATCGCGGCCCGTCCGCTCGAGCCGGCGCTCTATCTGGTGGCGACGCCGATCGGCAACCTTGCCGACATCACCCTGCGCGCGCTGGAGACGCTGGCCGCCGCCGACATCGTCGCCTGCGAGGACACGCGGGTGTCGCGCGTGCTGCTCGACCGTTACGGCATTCGCAGGCGCACCACCGCCTATCACGAGCACAATGCCGGCGATGCCGGGCCGAAGCTGATCGCAGCCCTTGAGAGCGGCCAGAGCGTCGCGCTGATTTCCGACGCCGGCACGCCGCTCGTTTCCGACCCCGGCTACAGACTGGTCGGCGAGGCGCTCGACCATGGCATCCGCGTCGTGCCGATCCCCGGTCCGTCGGCGGGGCTTGCAGCACTCACGGCATCCGGCCTGCCGTCGGACGCCTTCCTGTTCGCCGGATTCTTGCCGGTGAAATCAGGGCAGCGGTTGGCGCGGCTGGAAGCGCTGCGAGCCGTGCCGGCGACGTTGATCTTCTTCGAATCGCCGCGCCGGCTGGCCGAGTCGCTCGGCGCCATGACCGAAGCGCTTGGCGGCGAACGCAAAGCCGCGATCGGCCGGGAATTGACCAAGACTTTCGAGGAAATGCGCATTGGCACGCTCGGGGCGCTGGCCGATCACTACGCGGCGGCCGACACGCCGAAGGGCGAGATCGTCGTCTGCGTCGGCCCCGCCGAGGCTAGGGCCGACGAGCCTGAGGACATCGACCGCCTGCTGCTCTCGCTCGCCGCCGAAATGCCGGCCTCAAAGGCCGCGGCGGAAGCCGCGAAGATGACCGGCGGCCAGAAACAGATGCTCTACCGGCGGCTGCTGGAGCTTAGGGATGCCCATGCCGATGGCTGAGCGCCCGAGCGCCAGCCGCCAGAAAGCCTATCGGCGCGGCCATCGCGGCGAATGGCTGGCGGCCGCCGCCCTGCTGCTGAAGGGCTACAGGATCCTCGCGCGCCGCCATCGCACCCGCTTCGGCGAGATCGACCTGATCGCGCGGCGCGGCGACCTGGTGCTGTTCGTAGAGGTCAAGGCCCGCCGCACGCTGATGGAAGCCATGGAGGCGATCGGCCATGAATCGGAGCGCCGCATCGAGGCGGCCGCCGACATCTGGCTCTCGCGCCAGTCCGACTACGGCAGGCTGTCGATGCGCTTCGACATGGTCGCGGTGCTGCCTTGGCGCTGGCCGGTGCATGTCGAGAACGCGTTTTATGGGAGAAACTGAGGGCCATCCAGGAAAAGTGCGTAGCGGTTTTCCGTCCGGGATTGCGTCAAAACAAACAGTTAGAGGGAGCCACCTACGAGCGTTGCTCGCCCTTCGCTGGCTCAGGGCGTTCGTCGCTCAGGAAGCCAAGCAATTGGCTTCCTGTCCGCTTCGCGGATCGCTCCTCACCCCCAGATCATCAACGCCAGCAGCCCGACGATGCCCACCACCAGCCGCCACCAGCCGAACAGCGAATAGCCGTTGCGCGAGACGTAATCGAGCAGGAAACGGACCACGAACAGCGCCGTGACGAAGGCGGCGACGAAGCCGATGGCGATGATAGGCAGGTCGGCTGACGACAGCACGTTGCGGTTCTTGAACAGGTCGAAGGCGAAGGCACCGACCATGGTCGGAATGGCGAGGAAGAAAGAAAACTCCGCCGCCGCCCGCTTGTCGACGCCCAGGAGCAGCGCGCCGACGATGGTCGAACCCGAGCGCGAGGTGCCCGGGATCAGCGACAGGCACTGGAACAGACCGATCTGCAGGTAAAGCCGGGTCGGGAAGCGTTCGACGTCGCGATAGACGGGCTTCAGGTTCATACGATCGACGGCCAAAAGGATGACGCCGCCGATGATCAGCATGATGCAGATCAGCCTCGGCGATTCGAACAGCACCGTCTTGATGAAGTCATGCGCCAGCGCGCCGATGATCGCCGCCGGCAGGAAGGCGATGAGGATGCCGATGACGAAATGCCGCGTCAGCCGGTCGTGCGGCAGGTCGAGCAGCATTTGCCACAGCCGCCGGAAATAGACGCTGAGGATGGCCAGGATGGCACCGAGCTGGATCAGGATCTCGAAGGCCTTGCCGGTGGAATTGAAACCGAGGAAATGCCCCGCGAGCAGGATATGGCCGGTCGAGGACACCGGAATGAATTCGGTCAACCCTTCCAGCAGGCCGAGCAGCAGGGCTTCGACGATGGTCTGGCTTTCCATTTCTACCTCGGCATTGGGGAAGACGGCGAGAGAACAGGGCTTGCTTGTCATGGCGCCGAAGTCCCCCTATAGGTCGCAGCACCGTGACGGCCCGAATTGCGGGCCGCCAAGACTTACCGGCGCAGCCGGCGATTCGCCAGTGCGCCCTATCATCGCGGAACCATGCTGACGCTTTTCCACCATCCCATGTTCGCCACCTGCCGCTTCGTTCGACTTGCCTTCGGCGAGTATGGCGAGGAATTGGCGCTGATCGAGGAAAAGCCATGGACGCGGCGCAAGGAGTTTCTGGCGCTGAACCCGGCCGGAACCTTGCCGATCCTGCTGGCCGAAGGCGACGTGCCGATCGTCGGCGCGACGGTGATCTCGGAATATCTCGATGAGACGCGCGGCGTCCTTAAGCGCGACAAGCGGCTGTTCGCCGAGGACCCGATGCAGCGCGCCGAAATCCGCCGGCTGATCGACTGGTACCTGAACAAGGCCGAAAGCGAGATCACCCGGCATCTGGTGCGCGAGCGCGTGCTGAAGCCGATCATGCCGGAAACGGCGGGCGGCGGGTCACCGGATTCGGGCGCGATCCGTGCGGCGCGCGCCAACATCCGCCAGCACATGAAATACACCAACTGGCTGGCCGGCACCCGCCACTGGCTGGCCGGCGGCCGGGTCACCTATGCCGATCTCGCGGCGGCCGCGACGCTTTCGGTGCTCGACTATCTCGGCGAGATCGACTGGCGCGAACACGCCGCGGCGCGCGAATGGTATACGCGCGTGAAGTCGCGGCCCTCCTTCCGGCCGCTCCTGACCGATCGCGTGCGCGGCCTGTCACCGGTGTCGCATTATGCGGACCTCGATTTCTGACGCGTCGAAACTGCGCGCGCTGATCGACGCGGAGGCGCGGCGCGCAGGCTTCGATGCGCTTGCCGTCACCACTCCCGATGCGATCCCGCTGGCCCCGGCCCGGCTGGCCGAATTCGTCGCGGACGGCTTTCACGGCTCGATGGACTGGATCTCCGACACGCTCCAACGCCGCAGCGAGCCTTCGACGCTTTGGCCCGAAGTGCGCTCGATCATCGTGCTGGCGATGAATTACGGCCCGGATCATGATCCGCGCGACGTGCTGGCCAAGCGCGACCGCGGCGCCATCTCTGTCTATGCCAGGAACCGCGACTATCACGAGGTCATGAAAGGACGGCTGAAGGAAATCGCCGCCAAGATCGCGGCGCGCGCCGGCGGCGACGTGAAGGTCTTCGTCGACACCGCACCGGTCATGGAAAAGCCGCTGGCGGAAGCCGCCGGGCTCGGCTGGCAGGGCAAGCACACCAATCTGGTCAGCCGCGAACACGGCTCCTGGCTGTTCCTCGGCACAATCTTCACCACGGCCGAACTCGCGCCGGACCGGGCTGAAACGGACCATTGCGGCTCCTGCCGCGCCTGCCTCGACGCCTGCCCGACCGACGCCTTCCCGGCGCCCTACCGGCTCGATGCGCGGCGCTGCATCTCCTACCTCACCATCGAGAACAAGGGGCCGATCCCGCACGAATTCCGCGAGGCGATCGGCAACCGCATCTATGGCTGCGACGACTGCCTCGCCGCTTGCCCGTGGAACAAGTTCGCCCGCGCGGCTTCGGAGGCCAAGCTCGCCGCCCGCGACGATCTGCGCGAGCCGCCGCTCGCCGAACTGCTCGAACTGGACGATGCGGCGTTCCGCGCCTTCTTCTCCGGTTCTCCGGTAAAGCGCATCGGCCGCGACCGGTTCGTCCGCAACGTGCTGATCGCCGCCGGCAATTCCGGCGATGCCGCCCTTGCCGACATCGTTCGGGCTCTCTTGGGCGATCCTTCGCCCCTGGTGCGGGGCGCGGCAATATGGGCGCTGGCGCGGCTTGTGTCCGAGGCCGAATATTCCGAGCGGGCCGCGACCGGCCTGAAGACGGAAAGCGATGGCGCCGTGCGCGACGAATGGCGTCTGGCGCGGCCGGACAGGACGCAGGCATGAGCGAACAGCGGATATTCATCTTCGGCGCCGGCTATTCGGGCAAGGCTTTTGCCCGCGCCGGCACGCCAGGGTTGCGCCCTACGAATACCCCCACCCCTAACCCCTCCCCACAAGGGGGAGGGGGATTTCTGTCGGTGCCGACCTCAGACTCGCCTGACCTTATGGAAAATGTCGCGCGGCAGCATTCCCTCCCCCTTGTGGGGAGGGTTAGGGTGGGGGTCCCACTTCGTAAGAATCTTGTTTCCGATGACCCAAGCGCCGACACCGGGACAGCCACGATTATCGGCACGACGCGCTCGGCCGATAAATTCGAAGCGCTGCGGCAGGCCGGCATCGTCCCGCTGTTGTTCGATGGCGTCTTGACCGCTGAAATCGCAGAGGCGCTGGAGAGAACCACGCATCTGGTGATTTCGATCGCGCCCGATGCGGCCGGCGATCCAGTACTGGTCGCCGCCCGCGCGGCAATCGCCCGAATGCCCGCGCTGCAATGGATCGGCTATCTCTCCACGGTCGGCGTTTATGGCGATCATGGCGGGGCCTGGGTCGATGAAACGGCCGCCTGCCGCCCGGTCTCGAAGCGCTCGGTGATGCGGGCGGCCGCCGAGCAGGACTGGCTGCAACTGGGCAAGGAGATCAGTCGGCCCGTTGCGATCCTGCGGCTGTCCGGCATTTATGGTCCGGGCCGCAACGCGCTGGTCAATCTGGAAAACGGCACCGCTAGGCGGCTGGTCAAGCCGGACCAGGTGTTCAACCGCATCCATTGCGACGACATTGCCGGCGCGCTGTGGCAGCTGATCGAAGCCGGCAAAGGGGGCATCTTCAACGTCACCGACGACCTGCCGGCGTCGCCGCAGGATGTCGTCGCCTATGCCGCTTCGCTGATGGGTATCGAGCCGCCGCCCGAGATTCCCTTCGAGACCGCCCAACTTTCGCCCATGGCGCGGTCCTTCTATGGCGAGAACAAGCGCGTCGCCAATGCGGCGATCAAGGCGGCGGGCTATCGCTTTCGTTTTCCCGATTACCGCACCGCCTTCGACCATATGTGGGCAAGCGGCGACTGGCGCGACGGCGAGCCGCGCAGCCTGATGAAGGGCTAGGGCAATTCCAGGAAAAGTGTGAAAACGGTTTTCCGTCCGGAATTGCGCCAAGAGGTAGAGCGATCGAAACCCCGGGCGCGGCGTGCTATGATTCGGGCTTGGGATTGTGGTGGGATCCGGTTTCATGAAGACAGCGACGCGGTCGTCCCTGGGCAAAAAATCACTGCTGGCGGCTGCGTTTGGCTTGTTTGTCCTGACGGCCCTCGCCGTGAAACCGGCCTTCGCCGAGGAGCGCGCGAAAGACCTGTTCGGCGCCGAGAAACTGCCCACAGTGACCGCCCCGCAATCCTTCGGCTTCTATTCCAAGGGCTGCTTTGCCGGCGGCGTCGCGCTGCCCATGGACGGCATGCACTGGGAGGTGATGCGGCCGTCGCGCAACCGCCGCTGGGGCCATCCGGCGATGATCGCGCTGATCGAGAAATTGTCGCGCGACGCGGCGTCCGACGGCTGGCCGGGCCTGTTGATCGGCGACATTTCGCAGCCGCGCGGCGGCCCGATGCTGAGCGGCCATGCCTCGCACCAGATCGGCCTTGACGCCGACATCTGGCTGACGCCGATGCCGGACCGCAAGCTCACCACCAGCGAGCGCGAGAATATCAGCGCCACCTTGATGGTCGATGAAAAGACCCATCTGGTGAACGACGCGCTGTGGAAGCCGATGCATACGCGGCTTTTGAAGCGCGCCGCGAGCTACCCGGAGGTCGAGCGCATCCTGGTCAATCCGGGCATCAAGAAAAAGCTCTGCGACACCGTCACCGGCGACCGCTCCTGGCTGCGCAAGATCAGGCCGTTCTGGGGCCACGACTACCACTTCCACGTCCGCATCGGCTGCCAACCGGGCTCGCCCGCTTGCAAGGGGCAGGAAGCGGCCCCGGCCGACGACGGCTGCGGCAAGCCATTGGCCTGGTGGTTCACGCAGGAGCCATGGCGGCCCAACAAGAATCCGGACGCGCCGAAAGCCCGCGACCTGATGACGATGGCGAACCTGCCCAAGCAATGCCAATTCGTGCTCGACGCGCCGGGGCCGGAATCGGCCGAGGCGGCGACCTACCGTGGCGGGGCCCTCGCGGTCGCAGCACCTGAACCGGAAGCGCCTTCATCGCCCGCCACCACGGCCAGCGGCACGGCCGGCTTGTCAGGCGCGGTGAACGCTTTCACGACGCCCGAGGTCGGGGTGCCGGTGCCGCGCCCACGACCGCCCGCGAACTGATTGTCGCGTCGCTCAATCGGTTTAGGGTGCCGTTTTCCGCGAAAGAGTGGCTGTTTGGCCGCAGAAACTCTCTCAGCGCATTGCCGGGTTCGAAAACCGTTTCCCTTTTCAAACTCATGCGCTAGTCAACGAAGAACGGCGACACGCCGTCAGGAGGCGCCGGAGACGGACGAGAGCATGCCAAGCGTAAGCGATATCGACACGTCGTTGCGGTTTCCGATCCTGATCGGTGACATTGGCGGCACCAATGCGCGCTTCTCGATCGTGCTCGACGCCAATTCCGAGGCCGGCGAGCCGACGATCGTGCAGACCGCCAATTACAACACCATCGACGAGGCGATCCAGGCGGCGGTGCTGGACCGCTCATCCATTCGTCCGAATTCGGCGGTTCTGGCGGTGGCTGGCCCAGTCGACGGCGACGAGATCGAGCTCACCAACTGCCCGTGGATCGTCAAGCCGAGGCAGATGTTTTCGAGCCTCGGGCTGAGCGACATCGTCGTGCTCAATGATTTCGAGGCGCAGGCGCTGGCCGTCGTGGCGCTGGGCGAAGAGCATATGGAAAAGATCGGCGGCGGCACGCCGGAGCCAAATGCCGGACGCGTCGTTCTCGGTCCGGGAACCGGGCTCGGCGTTGCCGGCTTGGTCTACGCGCTGCACCATTGGATCCCGGTGCCGGGCGAGGGCGGCCACATGGACATCGGCCCGCGCTCACCCCGCGATTTCGAGGTGTTCCCGCATATCGAGAAGCTCGAGGGCCGCATTTCGGGCGAGCAGATACTGAGTGGGCGTGGCCTCGTCAATGCCTACCGGGCGGTGGCCAGGGCGGACGGCAAACCGACGCCCTTCACCACGCCGGCGGCGATCACGGCGGCGGCGCTGGCCAAGACCGATCCGGTCGCCGAGGAAGCGCTGTCGATGTTCGTCACCTGCCTCGGCCGCACGGCCGGCGATCTCGCAATGGTGTTCATGAGCCGCGGCGGCGTGTTCCTCACCGGCGGCATCGCACAGAAAATCGTGCCGGCGCTGAAGGCCGGCAATTTCCGCGCCGCCTTCGAGGACAAGGCGCCACACAGCGAATTGATGCGCTCCATGCCTGTCTATGTCATCACCCATCCGCTGGCGGCACTTCTCGGCCTTGCCGCCTATGCCAGGAACCCGTCGCTGTTCGGCGTTCAGACGGAGGGCCGGCGCTGGCAGGCCTAGTGGCATCGCCTCGAGAACGCGCTGCCCGCGACGAAGTTAATCAGCCGCGGGCATAGGCAAGCCGGCCGCATGGCGCTAAGAGGAGTGCCGAATTGCAGCCCGGCCCCAGGCGGAAACCACGAAGCTCCCGATTTGACTTTTCAAGCTCCAAACAAGCAGAAGGCCACGCCCGGTCAGGTCACAGCGGTGCTCCGCCGCATTCTCGCGGAAAACAGCCGTGACTACCGCTGGACCTATGCCATGGTCATCGCGTGCTCGCTGATCGTTTCGGGTACGACCGCCTTCACCGCCTGGATCATGGCCCCGATGGTCAACCAGATCTTCTACGAACGGCGTGGCGACGCGATCGTATGGATCTGCGCCGGCTTCATGGCGGCTTTCCTGCTGCGCGGCTTCGCCGGCTATGGCCAGGCGGTCGCGCTGGCCAAGATCGGCAACAATCTGGTGGCGCGCTATCAGAAGCGCATCTTCGATCATCTGATGAAGCTCGGTGTCGGCTTCTTCAACGACACGCGTTCAGGCCGGCTGGCGGCACAGGTCAACGAAAACGTCGGCGGCATCCGCGACCTGTTGTCGTTGACGCTGACATCCATCAGCCGTGACGCGGTCACGCTGGTCGGCCTTGTCGGCGTCATGGTCTATCAGGATCCGGTGCTGTCGCTCAGTTCGCTGCTGATCGGACCGCCGCTGATCTGGGCCGTTGTCTATCTCACCCGTCGCGTGCGGCGCATCACCCGGGAATCCGTGCTGATCAATTCCCGGCTGATCGGGGCCGTGCAGGAAGCCACGCAAGGTATCGCCATCGTCAAGGCTTTCACCATGGAGGACGCGCTTGCGCGCCACATCGGCGCCATGGCCGACACGGCCGAGCAGCGCAACAACAAGATCGCCCGCGTGTCTGAACGGCTGGCGCCGATCTCCGACATGCTTGCCGGCCTCGCCGTTACCTCCGTCATCGCCTATTCCGGTTACCGGGCACTCGTCCTTGGTCAGCCGCCGGGCGCGGTCTTCTCGTTCATCACCGCGCTGATCCTGGCCTATGATCCGGCGCGACGCCTGGCGCGCATGCAGGTCGGCATGGAGCGGGCGCTGGTCAATGCGCGCATGATCTACGAGCTGCTCGATCTCGAGCCGCAGCAGGGCGACGCGCCCGATGCAACCGAGGCGCATTTCACGACCGGCGAAGTGCGGTTCAACAACGTGTCCTTCCGCTATGTCGAGGACATGCCGGTGCTGCAGGACCTGAGCTTCGCCGCCGCCGCCGGCAAGATGACCGCCATCGTCGGCGCCTCCGGGGCCGGCAAGACGACCTTGGTGGCGCTGCTGCAGCGCTTCTACGATGTCGAGTCCGGCACGATCGAGATCGACGGCCAAAATATTTCCAAGGTCACCAAGCAGTCGCTGCGCGGTTCCATCGCCTATGTTTCGCAGGCGCCCTATCTGTTCGAAGGCACCATCCGCGACAACATCCGCTACGGCCGCCCCTCCGCGACCGATGCCGAGATCGAGGAGGCGGCGAAGCAGGCAGCGGCCGACGGGTTCATCCGCCAGCAGCCGCAAGGCTACGACACGCCGGTCGGCGAGAACGGCGCGACGCTCTCGGGCGGCCAGCGCCAGCGCGTGTCGATCGCCCGCGCCATCGTGCGGCAGGCGCCGATCCTGTTGCTCGACGAGGCGACATCGGCGCTCGACAACGAGGCCGAAGCCCGTGTCCAGCAGGCGCTGACCAAGGTCATGGAAGGGCGCACCACCATCGTCATCGCGCACCGCCTGTCGACGGTGGTCAATGCCGACCACATCATCGTGCTCGAACAGGGCCATTTGGTCGAAGAGGGCACGCACGCCTCGCTGATGGCCGATCCGCACAGCGTTTATGCCCGTTTCCACCGGATACAGGGCGTCAAGGGCCTAGGGCTTGTCGACGACAGCGCGCCGATCCAGACTTCGGTTCACGACATCGAAACCCAAAGCATCGCCGGGAGCACGGCATGAGCGAGACGTCAGCAAACGACAAGCCGGCAACCGATATGGGCCTTGTGGTGGTGGGTGCTGCCGGCCGCATGGGCCAGACGCTGATCCGCGCCATCCACACCATTCCGGGCGCCCGGGTCATCGGCGCGGTCGAGCGCGCGGATTCGCCTCATCTGGGCAAGGATGCCGGCGAACTCGCGGGCATCGGCCGCATCGACGTGGCGATCGGCAATGATCCGCTGCCGGTCTTCGCCAAGGCCGATGGCGTGCTCGATTTCACCACGCCGGCCTCGAGCGTCGAATTCGCCGGCTACGCGGCGCAGGCGCGCATCGTCCATGTCATCGGCACAACGGGATGTTCGGCCGACGACGACGCGAAAATCGCCGCGGCGGCGCGCCACGCGACGATCGTCAAGTCGGGCAATATGAGCCTCGGCGTCAATCTCCTGGCGGTGCTGGTCGAACAGGCGGCACGTGCACTCGACGGCGACGATTTCGACATCGAGATCCTCGAAATGCACCACAGGCACAAGGTCGACGCGCCCTCGGGCACCGCGCTGCTGCTGGGTGAGGCCGCCGCCGCCGGGCGCGGCGTGGCGCTGGCCGGCAATGATGTGCGTTCACGCGACGGCCACACAGGCGTGCGCAAGACCGGCACGATCGGCTTCGCCACGCTGCGCGGCGGCTCGGTGGTCGGCGACCACAGCGTGATCCTGGCCGGCACCGGCGAGCGCATCACGCTCGCCCACCATGCCGAGGACCGCGCCATCTTCGCCCGCGGCGCCGTCAAGGCGGCGTTGTGGGCGCGTGGCAAGAAGCCGGGATTGTATTCGATGCGGGACGTGCTTGGGCTCGCCTGAGACCGTCTAACCCCAAAACCAAAGGGAGCAAACATGTCGCGAACTCTCGTGCTCGTCCGCCACGGCCAGAGCGAATGGAACCTGAAGAACCTGTTCACCGGCTGGCGCGACGTCGATCTGACCGAGCAGGGCCATTCCGAAGCCAAGACCGCCGGTGAGAAGCTCAAGGCCCGAGGCCTGAAATTCGACATCGCCTTTACCTCGGCGCTGACCCGGGCGCAAAAAACCTGCCAGCACATTCTCGACGCCGTTGGCCAGAGCGATTTGGAGACCATCCGCGACCAGGCGCTCAATGAACGCGACTATGGCGACCTCTCCGGCCTCAACAAGGACGATGCCCGCAAGAAATGGGGCGAGGAGCAGGTGCATGTCTGGCGCCGCTCCTACGACGTGCCGCCGCCCGGCGGCGAGAGCCTGAAGGATACCGGCGCCCGCGTCTGGCCCTACTATCTGCACGATCTGCAGCCGCATGTGCTGCGCGGCGGCACCGTGCTGGTCGCCGCCCACGGCAATTCGCTGCGCGCGCTGATCATGGCGCTTGACGGCAAGTCCGGCGAGGAGATCGTCAAGCTGGAGCTCGGCACCGGCGTGCCGGTCATCTACACGCTCAACGCCGATTCGACCGTGGCTTCGAAGGAAGTGCTGGAGGGCTGAACCGGCAAGCCGCTGGCGGGTTTGAAAAAAGCGCGTTGACAGCAATCGCTTGCCCGCTTATTGAGCCCGCACCAGCCCAGATGGCGGAATTGGTAGACGCGCACGGTTCAGGTCCGTGTTCCGCAAGGAGTGGAGGTTCGAGTCCTCTTCTGGGCACCAAATTCCCGTTTCGAATCGTTCGACGGTTCAGAAACCCTAAGAGAAAACGACCGGTTCGCCGGGCTTTTTCTTTGTCTGAAGCATCGTTGCCGGACTGCCACCGACTGTCAGCGAACTGACAGGTCCCCTGTTCCAATGTTCGTCCGACCGCGATCACGGTCCGATCCTGCAATGCTCGCCGGCAATACTCGCCGCTGGTCGTTCAAGTACGGCCAAAGGGGCTCGGCACGACAAAGCTTTGACATGATCGCGGCTAGTTTGGAAACGATGCAAAAATCGGAAGGCTCGGATGAACCCCACCTACACAAACGCGCAGAAGGCCATGCATTGGGCGGTGTTTCTGCTGGTCATCGGCCTTTATGGCCTGACCTATGTGACGGACCTCTTTCCACGCGGCGATCCCGGCCGTGCGCTCGTCTGGTGGCTCCATATCTCGTTCGGAATGTTGCTGTTCGCGCTGGTGGTGATCCGCCTCGGCCTGCGCCTGGCACTGGGAACGCCCGGGTTGCCGGGGGAAATGTCAGAGCTGGAACGATGGGCGGCCAAGGTCGCGCACCTGCTGCTTTACGCGTTGCTGGTGGCCATTCCGGTCCTCGGCATCCTGCTCACCTGGTACAGGGGCGACGCCCTGAGCTTTTTCGGCCTCTTCACCGTTCCGGCTCCGGTTGCGCCCGACCGCGACACGGCCCGGTTCATAAGAGAGCTGCACAGCCTATGCGCCAACCTGATCCTCATCCTTGCCGGACTGCATGCGGCGGCGGCGCTGTGGCATCATTTCATCCGCGGGGACGATGTGCTCAAGCGCATGCTGCCGGAGACGGCGGGCTCCTGAGATGCGGCGTCAGTCCCGGGTGATTGTTCTTCGTCTGCGAATCGCGACGTTGGTTTCAAGTCTCCCCGATCTCGTCATCGCGGCGCGACGGCTTGGCGGCCAGCAACCAACCTCCCCTCCCGGCTAGGCGCTGAACAAACCGCTTCAAACCGTCCGGGCGAGGCGCTACGCTCGCAGCCATGTCGCAAGCCACCAACCCGATCTTCTCGACCCGTCGCGATCAGGCGTTCCCGACGCTGGCCGAGGCCGACATCGATCGCATGCGCCGGTTCGGCGAGGCCAGCGCCTATGCCGCCGGCGAGCACATCATCAAGGCAGGCGACGTGGCGCCCGGCCTGATCGTCGTCCTGTCGGGCAGCGTTGACATCACCCAGGATGGCGGGCTCGGCCGGCGCGAAACGCTCATCACCCACGGTCCAGGCAGCTTCGTCGGCGAGTTGGCGCAGCTTTCGGCCCGCCCCTCGCTTGTCAATGCCGAGGCCGCCGAGCCGGTCGAGGCGTTCGTCATCCCCTCGCGGAGGCTGCGCGATCTGATAGTACAGGAGGCCAGTCTCGGCGAGCGCATCATGCGGGCGCTGATCCTGCGCCGTGTCGGACTGCTCGAAAGCGCCACCAGCGGGCCCATCATCATCGGACCGCTCGACAATGCCGACGTGTTGCGGCTGCAAGGCTTCCTGGCCCGCAGCGGCCAGCCGCACCGGGTGCTGGATTCCGGCAGCGACCCCTGCGCGAAAACCCTGGTCGAGCGCTTCAACGTCGATCCGCATCATCTGCCGGTGGTGCTGTGTCCGAACGGCAGGCTGCTGCTCAACCCCGGCGAGAAGGACCTCGCCCGCTGCATCGGCCTGGTCAGGCCGATCGATGCCGATACAGTGTATGACGTGGCCATTGTCGGCGCCGGGCCGGCCGGGCTGGCCGCGGCGGTCTACGCGGCGTCCGAAGGGCTGTCGACAATCGTGCTCGATTGCCGTGCCTTCGGCGGCCAGGCCGGCGCCTCCTCGCGCATCGAGAACTATCTCGGCTTCCCGACCGGCATTACGGGCATGGCGCTGATGGCGCGTGCCTACAATCAGGCGCAGAAGTTCGGCGTCGAAATGGGGATCCCCGACGAGGCCAAGCTGCTGAGCGCCGCACCCGACATGTCGGGTGCCCGTTACCTGCTCGACGTCGGCGACGGCGAGACCGTGCGGACGCGCAGCGTGGTGATCGCCAGCGGCGCGCGCTACCGCCGCCTCGATGTCGCCAACCTGTCGCGGTTCGAGGGAACGTCCGTGCACTATTGGGCCTCGCCCATCGAAGTACGGCTTTGCGCCGGCCAGGAGGTGGCGCTGGTCGGCGCCGGCAATTCGGCTGGGCAGGCGGCCGTCTACCTGGCCAGCCATGCGCGCAAAGTGGTGCTGCTGGCGCGGGGCGGCAGCCTCGATGCCAGCATGTCGCGCTACCTGATCGAGCGCATCAAGGCGCAGCCGAATATCGAGGTGCTGACCGAGACCGAAATCGAGGCGCTGGAGGGCGAGGAGGGCAATCTTGCCACCGTGCGTTGGCGCAATCGCGTCAGCGGCGAGGGAACGACGCGCCCGATCCGCCATCTCTTCCTGTTCATCGGCGCCGACCCGAACACCGACTGGCTCGCACAATGCAATGTGGCGCTGGACGCCAAGGGGTTCATTCGCACCGGGTCGGAGCTTGGAACGGCGCACGGCCTGATGGAGACCAGCCGCAGCGGGGTGTTCGCCATCGGTGACGTGCGCTGCGGCTCGGTCAAGCGCGTCGCGGCGGCTGTCGGCGAGGGCGCCCAGGTGGTCGCGGCCTTGCATGCTTATCTGGCGCAGGACGGTAGCCTCGCCACGGAGAGCAATTTCAGGGAAAGTGCGTAACGGTTTCCCGGGAAAATCGCGCAGCGCTTTCCCTGGGGAATTTGCGCAAAAGAAATAGTTGAGCCCAACTGGCCAGGAGAATGTGATGGCGGATGAATGCAGACATGCGGCTGGGATCAGGGACGTGACGCCGAGCGCACTCGGTTGCGAGGAGTGCCTGAAGAGCGGATCGTGGTGGGTGCATCTGCGGCTGTGCCGAACCTGCGGCCATGTCGGCTGCTGCGACGACTCGCCCAACCGCCACGCCACCAAGCATTTTCACGCCACCAGTCACCCCGTCATCGAGGGCTATGATCCGCCCGAGGGCTGGGGATGGTGCTTTGTCGACGAGATCTTTCTCGACCTCGGCGACCGCACCACGCCGCAGAACGGACCGATCCCGCGGTTTTACTGAAGTTTCGAAGAGCCAGGAAAAAGCGGTTCGGCCTGATTTATCGCACCGAGCTGGTGACGGTGCGGTCGACGTCGGGAACGGATTTGCGGTCGTTGCCGGCAAGGGCCGCGATGAGGAGCAGGCTGGCCACGACGGGGACGAACAGGACGGCGATTCGGGCCTGGACATGAAGAATGGCGCGCCATTCGTTGCGCTTTTCGGGGCTGTTGCTCATCATACTCACTTTGTCATGCCCCCCAAGGCGTCACATAACCGTGAACGGTTAAGTAACTCCTTCCGGCCTTGTTAACCGGCTGGAGTTCGGCCCGGTCTCAGCCCAGCCCGATCCGCCTCGCGCCTTGCCGGAACAGCGCTTCCGCGTCGGGCTCGAAACGGAACGTCCCGATAAAATCCTCGCTCGAATAGTGCGGCAATGTCTTGCGGATTGCGGCGGCGAAGCCGCGCGCCTCGTCGAGCCGGCCGGCCAGCGCCAGGCAGTGCGCGGCGATCGCCAGGATGATGGCGTGCGCATTGGGCCGCGCCGCCGCCTTCAGCGCCCATTCGGCCGCTTCCTCGAACTGGCCGAGCCGGACATGCGCCATGGCTCTTGCCCCCAGCATGCCGAACAGAAGAGGGTCGAAGGGGCTCAGATGGCGCGAATGGTCGGAGGAGCCGATCGCCGCCCGCGGATCGCCCGACTGCGAGTGGACGAAGGACAACGCATAATGGCCAAGCGCGAAATTGGGGCTGAGATCCACCGCCCGTTGCAGTTCGACGAGCGATCCGTCCTGCGCGCCGCGCAGCCATAGCGCTCGCCCCATGGCCCAGTGCGCGGCCGGATTGGGGTCGTCTACCAGCAGGCTGTGGCCGGCGCTCTCGAAGGCCAGCGCGCTCTCCCGGTCGCGGTCGCCCCAGCGCTGGAAGGCGTTCTGCCAGTGGGTGAAGGACAGGCCGGCATAGGCGCGGGCAAAGGTCGGGTCCAGTTGCAGCGCCCGGGCGAAGAAATGCCGCGCCTGCTCGTTTTCAGCCTGGGTGAAGCGGTACATGTGCCAGAGGCCGCGATGATAGGCTTCCCACGCATTGAGCGAATTGGGCGCCTTCAGCATGGCGCGGTTGCGCTCGACCGTTTCGATCTCGGCCGATATCGACGAGACGATGCTGTCGCCGATGTCGTCCAGCACCGCGAAGATGTCGTCGGGCCGGCGCTCGAATGTCTCGGCCCAGACGATCCTGGCCGTGCGCACCTCGACGAGCTCGACGCCGACGATCACCCGGCCGGCCAGGCCGCGCACCGTGCCGGTGGCGACATAGTCGACATTCAGTTTTCTGCCGGCCTCCTCGGGAGCAATGGCCTTCTCGGCCAGCGCGAACACCGATCCGCGCGCGATGACGAAGAAATCCCTGAGCTTGGCGAGGCGGGTGATGATGTCGTGTGTCAAACCATCGGCCAGTCCGCCGCGCGCGCCGCTTTCCTCGGCAAACGGCATGACCGCCAACGACGCATGGCTTGGTTCGACAGGGCCGGCTTCATTCGCCGTGGCGACCAGCTGCGACAGCGCGGGCAGCAAGGCCGGCTGCCGTTGCTCCGAAGCACTTGCCCCTTCATCGCGGATCGCCCGCCACGCCGCGCGAAGCGGTGCGAAATCCAGTTGCTCCGACCGGAACAGCTGTTCGGTCGCCGCCAGGTGCTGCTCGGCCGCGCCGATCTCGCCGCGCCGGACCATGCTGGCCAGCAAAGTCACATGGGCGCGCCCGTCGAACGGCGCCAGTTCCACCCACCGGTCGAGATGGCCGATCGTCTCGTCGCAATCCGGCGGCAGGTTTTCGACGAGCTGTTCCAGCACCGCCGCGTGGCAGGAGTTGAAGCGGCGGCGCTGGGCGATCAGCCAGCTGTTGAAAAGCGGGCTGCGCTCGAGTTCCAGGCCGTCGAGCAAATCGCCGGCGAAGAGCCCGGCCAGCGCTCGCAGCCGCTCCGCATCAAGCGTGCCGATTCCTTGCGCCGTGGCGCGGCTGATCTCCAGCGCGTCGACCAGGCAACCGTCCAGATCGAGCGCGACCATATCGCCCTGCGTAGAGACCCGGCGCCGCTCCGGCGCGTCGAGCACACCGCGCAGCTTGCTCAGGCACCAGCGCAGCTCGCCGCGCGGATCGTTGGGCACATCCCAGAACAGCTCGCACAGGCGGCTGCGCCCGACCGGATGCGGCGCCAGCACCAGATAGACCAGCAGCGCCCGCAGTTTGCGCGATGCCGGCAGTGCCACCGGCACGCCGTTGCGGGAGATCGTCAGCGATCCGAGCAGGCGCACGGACAGGCCCGGCATGTCGCCGTCCTGCCTCGACGGGGCGGATTCCACGTGCGTTTCCACGCCTGCTCCCACGCTGGCTTGTCGGCCTCTTGTGTATCACCGAAACCGACAAGGCGCATCCGAAGGCGGGTTTCTCCGCTGCTGCCCCATTGCCGCATCGCTGGCACGTCAGTCCTAGCGTGGCAAGGTCTCGAAACCTCGCCGCCCAAACCGCCGGTCTGTAACCGGCCCGTGAAATTGAAGACGATCACGATCAAGGAGATCAAAGATGTTGAATAGGCAAAAGATCAGGACCACCGCCGGACGCGGCAGGCTGTTCGACAGCATCCTGGATACGGTCGGCGACACGCCGGTGGTGCGCATCAACAACCTCGCACCGGCGCACGCGACGATCTACGTGAAGGCCGAGTTCTTCAACCCGGGCGCCTCGGTGAAGGACCGGCTGGCGCTCAACATCATCGAGGAGGGCGAACGCAGCGGCGCGCTCAAGCCGGGCCAGACGGTCGTCGAGGCGACCAGCGGCAACACCGGCATCGGGCTTGCCATGGTGTGCGCGCAGAAGGGTTATCCGTTGGTCGTCACCATGGCCGACAGTTTCTCGGTCGAACGCCGCAAGCTGATGCGCATACTGGGCGCCAAGGTGGTGCTGACGCCGCGCGCCGAAAAAGGTTTCGGCATGTACAAGAAGGCGGTCGAACTGGCCGAGGCCAATGGCTGGTTCCTCGCCCGCCAGTTTGAAACCGCCGCCAATGCAGCCATCCACGAGGCGACGACGGCGCGCGAGATCGTCAATGATTTCGCCGGGTCGCGGCTCGACTGCTTCGTCACCGGCTATGGCACCGGCGGCACCGTCGTCGGTGTGGCGCGCGTGCTGCGCCGCGAGCGGCCGGACACCCGCATCGTGCTCTCGGAGCCGGCCAATGCGCAGCTGATCGGCAGCGGCAAGGCGCAGCAGCGCGGCGCCGATGGCGCCCCCGCCGCCAGTCATCCGGCTTTCGAGCCACATCCGATCCAGGGCTGGACGCCGGATTTCATCCCCAACGTGCTGCAGGAAGCGATCGACGCCAGCCTCTATGACGAGGTGATCCCGATCGCCGGCCCCGAAGGCATCAAATGGGCCAGGGCATTGGCGCGGAAGGAAGGCATCTTCACCGGCATTTCCGGCGGTGCCACTTTCGCCGTGGCGCGGCAAGTCGCGGAGAAGGCGCCGGCCGGGTCGGTGATCCTGTGCATGCTGCCCGACACCGGCGAACGCTATATGTCGACGCCGCTCTTCGACGGCATCGAGGCTGAGATGGACGCTGAGGAGACGGCGCTGTCCCGCTCGACGCCCGGCTGCCAGTTCCCGGCCGCTTGACAGGAGGACCGGTCATGGATGGCGCGCGGGAATCGCTCGAAATGCTGGACGAGGAGACGCTCGATCCTTCCGACTGGGCCGATGCGCACGCCCTGTCGCACCGGATCATTGACGACGCCGTCGATTATCTGCGCGACGTGCGCGATCGCCCGGTCTGGCGGGAGATGCCGGCGGATGTGCGAGAGGTCTTCGCGGCAAGCCTGCCGCGATCGCCGGCGCCGCTGGCCGCTGTCTATGACGCGGTCTCCCGCACCGTGATGTCCTACCCGATGGGCAACATCCACCCGCGCTTCTGGTCTTGGTACATGGGCTCGAGCAATCTCGCCGGCGCGCTCGGCGACTTCCTGGCGGCGGTCCAGGGCTCCAACCTTGGCGGTGGCAACCATGCCGCCGCGCTGATGGACAGCCAGGTGGTCGACTGGTGCAAGCAGATGCTGGGCTTTCCCGCATCCGCCTCCGGCACGCTGGTCAGCGGCGGCTCGATGGCCAACATCATCGGGCTGACCGTGGCGCGCAACACCAAGGCCGGCATCGATGTGCGCGAGCACGGCGTCGCGGCAATCGAGAAGCCGCTGCGTTTCTACGGCTCGGACCAGATCCATTCCTGCCACCGCAAGGCGATGGAAGCGCTCGGCCTCGGCAATCGGGCATTGCGCCGAGTTCCGACTGACTCGAGCTTGCGCATCGACGTCGATGCCTTGCGCGCGGCGATCGCCGAGGACCGCGGGGCAGGCTTCATGCCGGCCTGCGTTATCGGCAATGCCGGCACGGTGAACACAGGCGCGATCGACAACCTGCGCACGCTTGCCAAGCTGGCGCATGAGGAAGGCCTCTGGTTCCATGTCGACGGCTGCATCGGCGCGCTGATTGCCATTGCGCCGCAAAACGCGCATCTGGTCGCGGGCATCGAATGGGCGGATTCTGTCGCGCTCGATCCGCACAAATGGCTGCATGCGCCGTTCGAGGTCGGCTGCGCGCTGGTCAGGGATGCCGCCGCGCATCGCAAGACATTCGCGGTGACGCCCGAATATCTTGAATCGACGCCGCGGGGCCTAGCCTCCGGCGAATGGCTGCACGATTACGGCCTGCAGACGACGCGCGGCTTTCGTGCGCTGAAAGTGTGGATGGCGCTGAAGGAGCACGGTGCCGACAAGTTCGGCCGCCTGATCGATCAGAACATCGCGCAGGCCTTCTATCTCGCCGGGCTGATCGAGGCCGAGCCGCTGCTGGAGCTGGCCATGCCGCCGACCATCAACATCGTCTGCTTCCGCTATCAGCCAGGGATCGCCGGCGAGCCGCTGAAAGCGCTCAATACCGAGATCATGCTGCGGCTGCAGGAACAGGGCATTGCGGCACTCTCCGACACCACAGTGCATGGCGAGCATTGGCTGCGCGTCGCGATCGCCAACCACCGCACCCGGCGTGACGATCTCGATCTTCTGGTCAGGGAAACGGTGAGGCTGGGGCGGGGGATCGCGGCGGAAGGGTCATCCGGGGATTAGCTCCAAAACGAGAGCGACAGGCATGGGCGGCCATGCGATTCTGCGGCGGTGATTCGGGAGATCCGACCGTGACGCTCTTTCGTATGGCCGTGCTCGCGGCATTGGTCTTGGCCACCCCGGCCGAAGCCGCCGACATGGCCTTCTTCGTCAAGAATCTGCGCGAGCAAGCGGTTGCCGTCGAATTGTTCAGCCGGGACCGTGAGACGGTCTGGCCGGGCAACGACAAGGTGTTCCTGATCGATCCAGGCTCCCGGAAATCGATGCCGATCTCATGCAATCAGGGCGAGCGCATCTGCTATGGCGCCTGGGTCGACGGCAACGACCGGATCTCTGCCGGCGTCGGGCCGGATAACGACCAGCCTTGCGACAATTGCTGCTTCATCTGCGTCGAACATTCGACCGAAACCATCGACCTGGTGCCATAGGGAGCAGGCCAGGACCTGTCGGACCCAAATTAAGTCGGGGGTCGAAACACCAGCCCCACTTTCGCGACTCAACACAGCGTGCCATGGTCGCGTCGCGGCCGGGTGGGCCGCTTATCCAGGGGGTTACCATGTTCTACGCCTACGCGCGCCGCACCTTGGCCGCGCTTTCACTTGCCATGCTGATCACGCCGTCGGCCCATGCCGGCGATGTCACCTTTGCCATCAAGAACAGCCATCCCAATGCCATGCGCGTCGAGCTCTACAGCCAGGACCGCGACTATGTCTGGCCGGGCAACGGCAAGGATTTCTATCTTGACGATGGCGAGACCAAGTCGCTGCCGATATCCTGCAACGAGGGTGAATCGATCTGTTACGGCGCCTGGGTCGATGGCGACGAAGGCACCTATTGGGGCGTCGGTCCCGGCAACAAGGAAAAATGCGAGGATTGCTGCTACACCTGCAGCGGCGGCGAAACCGAGGAGATCAACCTGGTCCCCTGACCGGTTTGCCAGCTTGACGGTTTTCCCGTTCCAGCCATAGCTTGCCCAAACACCCAATGCGCGCCGCGTCTGTCGTTCGGACGCGACGTGCTCCAGGCAAGGGAGCCCAGCGATGGCCGGCATGGTCGAAAGCGACAAGATCGATGTCGGGTTTTCCGGCAAGCGCTGCATCCATTCGCGCAACTGCGTGCTCGGCGATCCGCATGTCTTCGTGCCCAATGCGCCGGGCCAATGGATCCATCCCGAGGCCGCCAGCGTCGAGAAGATCGTCGCCATCGCCGAAAACTGTCCCTCCGGCGCCATCACATACAGCAGGAAGGACGGCGGGCCGCAGGAACAGCCGCCCGTGGTCAACACGGCGCGCATCCGTGAAAACGGCCCGCTTGCCGTTCACGCCGAAATCGTGCTCGACGGCGAGACGTTCCATCGCGCCACGCTCTGCCGCTGCGGCGCGTCGGAAAACAAGCCATTCTGCGACGGCAGTCACACCAAGGCAGGTTTCACGGCCACCGGCGAGCCGGCGCTGAAGGACACGCCGGCCCTCGAAGCGCGGAATGGGCCACTGAAGGTTACGCCGACGACCAATGGCCCGGTCAAGCTAGAGGGCAATCTCGAAATCGTCACCGGCACCGGCCACACAATCGACCGCACGAGGGTTGCCTTCCTCTGCCGCTGCGGCCATTCCGCCAACAAGCCGTTTTGCGATGGCAGCCACAAGAAGGTGGGATTTATCGGCTGAGCCTGAGGGGGAGATGTCGCCGAAGGCGACAGAGGGGGTCGGTGCGCGTGAAGCGCTAACCTCTTCTTTCGCCGCGAAGAGGGCGCCGCGTCAGGTCGGACCGACCCCCTCTGGCCTACCGGCCATCTCCCCCTCAAGGGGGGAGAATACGCTCTCCACCGACTGGCCCATCGCTCCCGCCTTTATCCTCCGGGCCGTATCGGCTAAGGGCTTCGCAGCAGAATTCCTCGTGTCCGGACCGCCACCAGAAATGACCGCCAAACCCAAACCCAAACCTCTCTTCCTCGGGATCGACACCGGCGGCACCTATACCGATGCCGTGCTGTGGTCTGAAACCGAAGGTCCGCAAGCGGGGCCCAACAAGGGGAAGGCGCTGGCCAAGGCCAAGGCGCTGACCACGCGGCATGATCTGGCCGTCGGCATTTCCGGCGCCGTCGACGCGGTGCTGCAGAAGGCCGGCACCGATCCGACCGCCATCAAGCTGGTCTCGATGTCGACGACGCTCGCCACCAATGCGCTGGTCGAGGGCCAGGGCGGCCGCGTCGCGCTGGTCATGATCGGCTTTTCCGAAGCCGACCTTGCCCGCGATGGGCTGAAGACGGCGCTTGGCACCGACCCGGTGGTGTTTTGTCCAGGCGGCCATGACGTCCACGGCAATGCCGCCAAGCTCGATCTGTCCGGGCTGGAGGCCGCCTTGCCGGAACTCGGCGTTTCAGTGTCCGGCTTTGCCGTCTGCGCCTATTTCGCCACCCGCAATCCGGCGCACGAGGTCGCCGCCCGTGACCTGATCCGCGAGAAGACCGGCCTGCCGGTTACCGCCAGCCACGAACTGTCGGCCAAGCTTGGCGGCCCGCGCCGGGCGCTGACGACACTGCTCAACGCCAGGCTGATCTCGATGATCGACCGGCTGGTGGCGGCAACCGAGGGCTTTCTCGATCAACGCGGTATCGCCGCCCCTCTGATGGTGGTGCGCGGCGATGGCGCGCTGGTCTCGGCGGCATTCGCCCGCCAGCGGCCGATCGAGACCATACTCTCCGGCCCGGCCGCCAGCCTGGTCGGCGCCCGCCACATGACCGGGCTCGACAATGCCATGGTGTCCGACATTGGCGGCACCACCACCGACGTGGCCGTCCTCGACAAAGGCCGGCCCAGGCTTGATCCGGAAGGCGCCACCGTCGGCGGCTTCCGCACCATGGTCGAGGCCGTCGCCATGCGCACCTTCGGCCTTGGCGGCGATTCCGAAGTGACGCTGGAGGACGGCGCGCTCAACCCGAAGGTCCTGCTCGGGCCGCGCCGCCTGGTGCCGCTGGCGCTTGCCGGCATGGCGCATGGCGAAGCGGTCAAATCGGAGCTCGAACGCCAGCTGCGCGCGCCCAACACCGGCCGCATGGATGGCCGCTTTGCCGTCCGCACCGGCGTGCCGGACAGGCTTGCCGCAGGCCTGACCGCCCCGGAAGCACGGCTATACGAGGCGATCGGCGCGACGCCGCTTGCCCTCGACCGGCTGCTGACGTCGAATGCCCAGAACGCCACCTTGAACCGGCTGGTGTCGCGCGGGCTGGTGCATATTTGCGGCTTCACCCCGTCGGACGCGGCACATGTGCTTGGCAAGCAGGCAAACTGGGATGCCGCCACCGCCCGCCTCGGCGCCGAACTGTTCGCCCGCAGGCGCGACGGCCGTGGCCAGCCCATCGCAGCCTCGCCGGAAGCGATCTCGGAGCGGGTGCTGGTGACGCTGACGCGCTGGTCGGCCGAATACATCCTCGAAACCGCCTTTGCCGAGGACGGGCTCGACGGCGCCGCGACCGTGGCGCATGCGCTGGTCCAGCGCGCGGTCGACGCGCACCCCGGCATCGCTCGCCTCACCGTCGCGCTCGACCGCCCGGTCATCGGGCTGGGCGCCTCCGCACCGCTGCATTATGCCGGCCTCGCGCCCTTGGTCGGCAATGATTGCGTGGTGCCTGAGGACACCGATGTCGCCAACGCGCTCGGCGCCGTGGTCGGCCAGGTCAGGGTTTCGGCCGAGGCGCGGGTCAGCCAGCCCAAGGAAGGGCTGTTCCGTCTTGCCTCCGGGGAAACCGTGCGCGACTTCCTCGACGAGGCGGCGGCGATCGCGGCGGCCGAGGCCGATGTGCGGGCGATCGTCGCCCAGCGGGCCCGGGATGCAGGCACCGACAGCGCCGAGATCGATGTCGCGACCGAGTTTCGCGTCTCGACCGTCGAAGCCCAGCGCATGTTCATCGAGGCGCATGTGGTGGCGGTGGCCTCGGGCAGGCCGAGGATCGCGGTGTAATCTCCCCCCTCGAGGGGGAGATGTCGCCGAAGGCGACAGAGGGGGTCGCCGCGCGTGGAGCGCTGACCTAGATGAGCCGCAGGACGTCGGCGTCCAATCGATCCGACCCCCTCTGGCCTGCCGGCCATCTCCCCCTCAAGGGGGGAGATACGCGGCTTCGCGGCGGCAAAATGCGGGACCTTCACCCTTAGCCGAATTGACCCTTGCGCCCTGACATGCCAAAGGCCGGCCAAGCCTTTCGCCTGGAGAAAGCCCTGATGACCGATCGCGTCGAAATCGCCGGATTGCGGATTGCCCGCGAGCTTCACGACTTTGTCGCCAACGAAGCACTGCCGGGAACCGGCATCGATGCGGACACGTTCTGGAACGGCTTCTCGGCCATCGTCCACGATCTCGCGCCGAAGAACCGGGCGCTGCTGGCAAAACGCGACGCCATGCAGGAGAAACTCGACGGCTGGTATCGCGACAATGGCGCACCCGTCGACATGGAAACCTACAAGGCCTTCCTGAAGGGGATCGGCTATCTCGTTCCCGAAGGGCCGGCCTTCAGCGTGTCGACGGAAAATGTCGATCCTGAAATCGCTGTCGTCGCCGGGCCGCAGCTGGTCGTGCCGGTGATGAACGCGCGCTATGCGCTGAACGCCGCCAATGCGCGCTGGGGCTCGCTCTACGACGCGCTCTACGGCACCGACGCCATTCCTGAAACGGATGGCGCGCAGAAGGGCAAGGGCTTCAACCCGGCGCGGGGCGCCAAGGTCATTGCCTGGGCCAAGGATTTCCTCAACCAGTCCGTGCCCCTGACCTCGGGCAAATGGGCCGGCGTCAACGGATTGTCGGTGGCGAACGGCGCGCTGAAGCTGGGCGAAGGCGCCGGCTCCACCACGCTCGCCGACCCGAAACAATTCGTTGGCTATCGCGGCGATGCCGCCAATCCGCAAGCCGTGCTGCTGGTGAAAAATGGACTGCATATCGAGATCGTGATCGACCGCGACAACCAGATCGGCCGCACCGATCCGGCCGGCATCGCCGATGTCATCCTGGAATCGGCACTGACCACCATCCAGGACTGCGAGGATTCGGTCGCTGCCGTGGATGCGCAGGACAAGGTCGTCGTCTACCGCAACTGGCTCGGCCTGATGAAGGGCGACCTGGCTGAGGAGATCACCAAGGGCGGCAAGACTTTTACCCGCAAGCTCAATCCCGACCGCGTCTACACCGCGCCCGCCGGCGGTACCCTGACCTTGCCCGGCCGCTCGCTGATGCTGATCAGGAATGTCGGCCATCTGATGACCAATCCTGCGATCCTGGACCGCGACGGCAACGAGGTGCCGGAAGGCATCATGGACGCGGCCGTCACAGCGCTGATCGCATTGCACGATGTCGGGCCGAAGGGCCGCCGCGCCAATTCCCGCGCCGGCTCGATGTATGTGGTGAAGCCGAAGATGCACGGGCCGGAGGAAGTCGCCTTCGCCGTCGAGATTTTCGACCGGGTGGAAGCCTTGCTCGGCATGCCAAGGAACACCATCAAGATGGGCATCATGGACGAGGAGCGGCGCACCACCGTCAACCTCAAGGAGGCGATCCGCGCGGCAAAAGACCGTGTCGTCTTCATCAACACCGGTTTCCTCGACCGCACCGGCGACGAGATCCACACCTCGATGGAAGCCGGCCCGATGATCCGCAAGGGCGACATGAAACAGGCCGCCTGGATATCCGCCTACGAAGCCTGGAATGTCGACATCGGGCTCGAATGCGGGCTGGCCGGCCACGCCCAGATCGGCAAGGGCATGTGGGCGATGCCGGATCTGATGGCCGCCATGCTGGTCGAGAAGATCGCCCACCCCAAGGCCGGCGCCAACACCGCCTGGGTGCCGTCACCGACGGCGGCCACGCTGCATGCCACGCACTACCACAAGGTCGATGTGCACGCCGTGCAGGCGGCGCTGAAAAACCGGCCGAAGGCCAAGCTCGACGACATCCTGTCGGTGCCGGTCGCCGTACGGCCCAACTGGACGCCCGACGAGATTCAGCGCGAGCTCGACAACAATGCGCAAGGCATTCTGGGCTATGTCGTGCGCTGGGTCGACCAGGGCGTCGGCTGCTCCAAGGTGCCTGACATCAACGATGTCGGCTTGATGGAAGACCGCGCCACGTTGCGCATCTCTTCCCAGCACATCGCCAACTGGCTGCGCCACAAAGTGTGCTCGCAAATCCAGGTGATGGATTCCCTGCAGCGCATGGCGGCCATCGTCGACCGCCAGAATGTCGGCGATCCATTCTACCAGCCGATGGCGCCGGATTTCGACGATTCCATCGCCTTCCAGGCAGCCTGTGATCTCGTGTTCAAGGGCACCAGCCAGCCCAATGGCTACACCGAGCCGGTGTTGCATGCACGCCGGCTGGAATTGAAGGCGAAGGGGCGGGCCTGAGAGGATCGGGCGGGCGGGAGCTTCGGCGTCCCCCCTGGAGGCGGCCCGAAGGGCCGGGTGGGTCGTGTGTGAAGTGCGCCGGCTCACGTGCTCCGAACTCATGCGATAAGAAGTCTCTCGGCCAGATGGATGCGGCCGTGGGTCTCGCTGGCGTCGAGAGCGCGCCATCGCTGACTACATTACCGAACCGTAATGCTCCAGCAAGGCTTCCGACAAGTCGCCGCGTCATAGTGTTCAAGGGCGATCGGGGCCTGAAGCGGAGGAATATCATGACCAGAAGACTTGTTTCTGCAGCGATCATCGCGGTGTTCGCAGCGGCACCGGCCTTTGCGGCGACAGAGTATTTTGTGGCTCAAAAGGTAAGCGACAAGACGTGTTCCGTCGCCACTACCAAGCCCGACGGCAAGACAGTGATGATGGTCGGTAAGACGTCCTACAAGACCGAGGCCGCAGCGACCGCCGCGATGAAGGCCGCCATGGAGTGCAAGAAGAAATAAGGATTTCGCGATTTTGCGGAATGGCGGGCCTGCTGGCCACTCAAGCGCCCGCCATCATTCCTGAAATTATATGAAGCGATGAAGAAATCTATTCTCGGCGCTCGGCGTGGCATTGCCTTGGTGGTCACGATACCGGTGCTCGAAGCCAACGCCGCGGCCGCTGCGTCGACCAGCGCTGGCCCGGCTGGCGTGGAAAAGGCCGCCGCAAAGAAGCACAAGAAACACAGGAGGTATAAGGCCGCGACCGGAACCTATTGATCCCGGCCGTCATCACCGCAGCCGACGACCATACTGGGTCCGCTCGCGCCGAAGGGTCGGAGCGCAGTCAGCGGCGGTATCGCAGGCCCTTGCGCCACCTGCTCCGAACTCATGCGACGGAAAATCGCCTCGGCCAGATGACGGCCGGCACTTCGATCCACGCGCTCGGCGCCGAGAGATCGAACTCGCCGATCGCATAGGTCCGCATCAGCCAAGAAGTTGGCCGGCCGTTGCGCCTGTCACAGCACATTCATTGTATCAGCGTAACCTAATGGAACGTCGGGTTTCGACCGCTATGCAGGAAGCGCCATGCCTGTTTCCCCCGAATATGATGCCGGTTGCTCCAAAACCTCCGTGGAATTGTCGGAGGGCTTCGAGGGCTGGTTTGCCCGCGTATGCGAGGGCGGCCAGGAAACGTTCCATGAATTCAGGCGCGAGCGCGATGCGATTGCCTTCGCACACACCCAACGCATGCGCCTCGGGTTGCCCTGTCCGCCACTGGAGCGCACGGCATACGGCTCCGGTAAGGCAATCAGAAAGATCAACCAGATAGCAGATGTGCTGAGAACCAATAGGTTCGGTCGGCTCCTCCAGTTGTTGGCGCTATCACTAAGCGAACCAATTCGGTCGCAAAGGCTCCGGCATCGCGTCGCGAGCGATGCAAGGCAGGCCTTGTCCAAGCTCAAGGCGGCAACGCGAAGTCGTGGCTTGTTTATCGATTGCGGATCAAACATCGGCCAAGGGTATAAATTCTTTTCCCGGTACTACACGCCCGACCACTTTGACTACATTCTTGTCGAGCCAAACAAGAATTGCCTGGAGTACCTTCATGGTTTGCGCTCGGAAAACGGAGCCATGGAGATCGTGGCCAAGGCTGCGAGCGTGAAAGATGGCTATGCCGAACTGCTCGGTCCCCCGCCAGAGCACTCGGACCCTACCTACGAAGGCTGCTCTATAATTCCCGGCCACAACGGAAGCTTGTATCAGTCGCAGCGATTTGCGCCGGAGCTTGTCGAAACGTTTTCGCTGTCACGGATGATCCAAGCCAAGCGTAGCCTTTACGAAGTGGTCGTTCTCAAACTCGATGTCGAAGGGGCGGAGTACGAGATTCTGGACGACATGATCCGGTCGGGGCTGCATCGTGATCTCCATGCCGCTTATGTCGAGTTCCATTCCCCCTACATGAGGAACTCGGAAGGACGAAGGACCGCTGCCATGGAACGCGAAATTGTCCGTGAGTTCCTGGAGGCCGGCACGCCTATAAGCAGATGGGTATAGCGTCCGCTATCGGAGTGTACTTGTTCCGCGGATCCGCCCCGGCCTCAACATGAGGATCAATTCCAGTCCGGAGTTTCTCGACGCCCGCTTGCCTGACGTGGAACAGGGTTCAGGGGTTGACCTGAATGGCCACCCGACAGGATTCGAACCCGCAGCTTCTGCCTTGCGAGGGAGTGGGCGACAACTGTCATCTTTGCGTCACTGCGTCACCGTTATATTAGCAATGTCTTGATGAGCCCGTCATCGGCGCCGGAATCCAGGTATGAGGCGGAGCATAGACATCGGCGATGAGGTGACGCTGACGGCGACTATCTTGATGGTGCGTCGGAGTGGTCGAGCGTGTGTGAGCATTCCAAGCTACAACCTCCCAATTGCCATTGAGCCTCCGAGGAAAGCCAAGCCCGGCGAAAAGGTGGCGATAACGGGATACGTGACGCGCGTTGATGATGAGGCAGGTAAGGTGACAGTCAAGATTACCGCTCGGGTCATGGTCGAGATCGACACCGCAACGGCCCAAAGGAAATCGTACCCATCCGAGCGACAGAAACCGGTTCGCGACAGGTGGGAATGAAACCCACAGGGGGCCGAGACCGCACAGATCCTGCGCCACCTTGGCGCGGGGGAGCACGCAATAGGGCTGCCAATCCTGGGGAAGCGTTGTTTTCCGACACGCGCGCGTGGGGGGAGATGGGTTCCAAACGGAATATGTCGAATCATTTTTCCGACGATCCTATAGTCGCCGACGATATCGCATATAGGGTCTCGAAGGCGCTCGAGAGCGGCACAATTCAACGATTTCACAGGGTGGGCAGATCGCCCCGAATTGCAGAAGCAAGATGCAGAATCGGCACGGTTCCTGGCTCAGCCTGTCAAGATCGTGAGCGACTTCGCCGCCGCCCTCCTTCCCGCCCTTCTGCTTCTTGGATTCTGTTCGTAACGTTGAGCCGGCCTTCTGTCCGGACCCTGGCAGGATACGCCGTCCTCACGGCGCTGGTTGGGGCCGCTATATGGGCTGGCGTTCGCAACTACCCCTGGTATCTTCTGAAACGGCTTTTCTCACGCCGCCAGCGGGACATCTCAACGATTGAGGCCCGGGAGGCAAATACGGTCTTCAATTCCTTCAATGTGGACGGATCTGTGTTCCAACGGCCACTTGCTACGCCGCCTGCGCCATCCGCTCTGAACTCATGCGATAGGAAATCGCCTCGGCCAGATGGATGCGACCGACGGTTTCGCTGGCGTCGAGATCGGCCAATGTCCGTGCCACTTTCAGCACGCGGTGATAGGCCCGCGCGGAAAAGGCGAGTTTTTCGCTGGCATCCTTGAGCAGCGACAGGCCTGCGGCATCCGGCATGGCGATTTCCTCGATGACCGCCGGCGCGCAATGGGCGTTGGTGGTGGCGCGGGTGGCGCCGAGCCGCTCGAAGCGTTCGCGCTGCAGTGCGCGGGCACGGGCCACGCGCAGCGCCACATCGGCACTCTTCTCCGCGCGGTCCGGCCGGATCAGGTCGCTGGCCGAAACGGCCGGCACTTCGATCCTGAGATCGATGCGGTCGAGCAGCGGACCGGAAATGCGCGCCTGGTAGTCGGTGCGGCAGCGTTCGCCGCGCAGGCAGCGATAGCCGGGTTCGCCGGCCATGCCGCAGCGGCATGGGTTCATCGCCGCCACCAGCTGGATGCGCGCCGGATAGGTGACGCGATGGTTGGCGCGCGCGATCATGCAGTCGCCGGTCTCCAGCGGCTGGCGCAGCGCGTCGAGCGTCTGCGGCGTGAATTCGGGAAATTCGTCGAGGAACAGCACGCCGTGATGCGCGAGCGACACTTCGCCGGGCCGCGCCCGCAACCCGCCGCCGACCATCGCCGCCATCGAGGCCGAATGATGCGGGGCGCGGAACGGCCGCCGGTCGGTCAGCTTGCCTTCGCCGAGCTCGCCCGCCACCGAGGCGATCATCGAGACTTCCAAAAGTTCCTTCGGCGCCAGCGGCGGCAGAATCGACGGCAGCCGCTGCGCCAGCATCGATTTGCCCGAGCCCGGCGGGCCGACCATCAGGAGGTTGTGGCCTCCGGCGGCCGCGACCTCAAGCGCCCGCTTGGCCGTCTCCTGGCCCTTGATGTCGGCGAGGTCGGGCAGGTCGCGGGCCGAGGCGTGGATGCCGGCTTCGGGCCGCGACAGCACCTGCGTGCCGCGGAAATGGTTGGCGATCGCGATCAGGCTGCGCGGCGCCAATATGTCGAAATCCGCGCCGGCCCAGGCGGCTTCCGGTCCGCAGGCGAACGGGCAGATCAGGCCCTTGCCTTCGGCGTTGGCGCCAATCGCTGCCGGCAAGGCACCGGCGACGGCGGCAATCGTGCCGTCGAGCGACAATTCGCCGAGAACGACGTAGCCGGCCAGCATGTCGCCCGGAATGGCGCCGAGAGCCGCCATCAGGCCGAGCGCGATCGGCAGATCGTAGTGGCTGCCTTCCTTCGGCAGGTCGGCGGGCGCGAGATTGACCGTCACCTTCTTCGACGGCATCGACAGGCCCGACGCATGAAGCGCCGCCTGCACCCGCTCGCGGCTTTCGGCCACCGCCTTGTCCGGCAAGCCGACGATCTGGATTGTGAAGCGATTTAATTCCCAACAGACCGCCCGCGCAGCAGTGGCCACCACATACTGGCATTGGCATTGAGGCTGATTGAGCGGTGCCTAATGTTAGCGGCGAGACCATTAAGCGCCGCAAAATTCCCTGAATGGCTGTTGCGCGAGGCGACAGAATATTAGTGATACCTTGAATTTGCCAGCACAAGTTGCGATAGTTCTTCAAGGAGGGTATTGAATGGTTACCGCAGGCGTGAACCAAAGAAGATTACCCCTTGCGTTGGCCGGTCTCATTTGCGCGGCATTTTCCGTTGGGCCCATCGAGGCCCAAGCATATGACCTAGGCAAGACGCAATGCGGCGGAGAGTACGGCGGCCTTTCGATTGTCTTCAGTAAGAAGATGAAAAGCTTCAAGGATGTTGACGCCCTTCTTGCAAAAGCTGACTGGGCGAATAAGAAAATTTCAGCGGCAATTGATTACGCGAGCAAGCAGAAAACCACTGTAAGACTACAACTCAAGGGCGCCTGGAAAGCGGGAACTCCATATGGGGCCGACCCCGCTAATGATTTTGTTGTTCCAATAGGATCGGAAAAGTTTGTTGCCGAATACCTTGTTAAAGCGGGAATAGCCAAATCAGTCACTCATGCAAAGGGCTTTTGCGGAGGAGCCGAAATCAGCTACGCGGCCGTCGGGAAGGCTGCTGTCGGCGATTTAACGAAGGGTCAGCAGTTCGAGAGCTTTATAAAGTCTGCTGTGGCAAGATATGTCTCTCCAGCGCATGGCTCTTCCGATATTGTAGAAGGCCCCCTTTCTATCGCACCGATAGATCCGTACTACCCAACTAAGCGCATGACGATTATAGTGCCGTCGGAAATTTCTCGCGGCAACCGCGCAAAGGGTACCTGGGACAAGTACGACCTAATTGCGACGCTACTGGCACCCCGCGGTTCTGACTATCTGGTGGTCGTGCACACGGAGAATCTACTCGTTGCACCGAAGGTAAATGCGCGGAAAAGCCCGCCAACAGATGAACATTTTAGACGATTGGTCGGAGATGAATATAACAGTTATACAGAAGAATTTGTTGCCGCTGTCAGCTTTGGATCGTTTTTAGGCGGAAGCCCGAGCCGATGCAAGGCTGAGTTCGAGGGTGTGGAAGGCGAACTGCATCTAGGTTGCACTATGCAAATCGACTACAGGTAGAGAAATGAACCTCGGAGTTTTGCGAGCACTGGTATCAGTGATTGTAATTTTTGGACACCTGCTGGTGTTTCTTACTGCGATGGCTCTTGGGGTGTTCTCCCTTCTTGGTGGCGTGGACGCAATGCAGACCCTGCTGATGGCTAGCCCAGTGCTAGCTGTGATCGCGTTCGGCGCCTTTAGCAACGTTATTGAAAACAAGGCTGACCCGTCGGAAAGGACTAGAGTCTCGTTAATGTATGCGACTATTTGCGTTGTTTTTCCGTTGTTTTTGGTGGGACTTGTGCTTGCATTGTTCTGGCTTTTTTACCAACAGCTTGATCATTTTGGCCCAGATCAGCTAAAGATTACGCTGGGTGGTGTGGAAACCTTTTTCGGCGTATTCATTGGCATGATCTCCAAGTCATTGTTCGGGTATGCGCCCAACAGCGCGAAATGAGCAGCAGCCGACTTTGCGGGAGACGACGGTCCAACGTGCTATAGCGACGCACAGTTGGCTTCGAACAGAGTCTTGTCATACATCAAGGCTTCTGGATGCTCGGAGCGTACGATCTTGATCCAGTTAGACACATGGCTGACGCACGAGATGTAGGTCTCCTTGACGTGGGACTCCTGTCGGGGATCAAACGAGCAAAGCATCTGAGGATAGTTCTTCGTGAACCACTGGAGATCCACGGGGTTGCCGTGGACTTCCGCAACGTACTCCGAAATTGGATTAATCCGCAAATGCCGCACGTGAGCCTGTTCCTGCACATAGAGGTTCACGGTCTTGCCAGTCGCATCATCCTGACCGTAGCTCATCTCTGCGATTTGGGGGCATAGTGGAAACTTCTGGCTGGGGATAAAGTCGAGACTCGAACACCCCACAAGAAGCAGGCTTGAAAGCGCCGCCACGGGACCCTTTGGCATTGTGCGGCACTCCATCAGCCGCGCCCGTGAATCTTCTTTACGTTCTTCCGCCATGCCTTCATGAAGGCTGTGTTCTTCACTACTCCCAGTCCAACGAAGCGTATCGTGTTGACGTCGTCCTTGAAAACCAAATGGGTAGTAGCTTGATCGATCTTGTGCGCATGGGTGTGCTCCGAGTAGTTGGCACTGGCACCGAAGCTGATCCCGCAACAACTGAAACCACCGCCCGCGCTTGCAGAGAAGCTATGGTCGTAGTCGTATGACCAATTCTGCGTATTGAGGAATTCAACGGCAAAGCCGCGGACTAAAATGAGGCTCGTAGGATAATAAAGAAGCGACCCCTTGTCGCCCAGGAACGGCGCGAAGGTGTGTGGATTGTCGATGACATGCTGACAATCGAAGAGCGTTGGATCGAACCAGCCACCATACGTGATCTCAACTCGAAACGCAGACTCGCAGTGCAGGTTCATCTGCGTCAGCGTGTTGAAGTCTTCCTGGATGGCGGTATGTTCGCTCACGTTGGCATGTGCGCTTATGAAGGCGTAACTACCGCTACCGCTCGCTCCCCAGTCAGTTGTCATTGACGTCGAGGTGCCGGTGCTGTGGTCAAGTGTTGCATCAAAGTGCCCGCCGCCGGTCGTTAGGATCGTCTTCAGATCCTGCTTCCATTCAACATAGCGCCGGCTGTCGAACATCGCGTTTTCCGAACCTGCCATCGTGCTCAAGTAACCGACATCAAACGAGTCGCCGTTCGAATACAGGTGGTCGGCATGAACCGGGTAGCCGAGCTGCATGGGCAGACTGTCGAAAAGGTCCAGCTGGTCCCTTATCTTCCGGTCTTCGGGATCCGGATATTGCCCGTTTAGGAGAATCTTGCGATCTAAACGGTAGTCCTTCAGAAGGTCCTGCTGCTCAAGAACGTCGTCCCAATTTCCCTGGTACTGGGACCACTTGAGATACTGCCCTTGATCACCAACAGCGAAACCGTGTCCCCGAGCGTATTTTTCCCAATTCGCGGTGTCCTCCGCGAGCAGCTTGCCAATCTTCTTCTTGCATGCCGCAATCTGCTTCTGCAGGTTAGCGAGTTCCTTTTCCTCAGGCGGCGTCAGATTTTTTTTTGCTACGAATTTAATAAGGATGTTCAGGAAGTCGCCATAGACGTTTGCGAGTCGCGCAGCGCTGATGGCGACTTGATCGTCGACTGCCTGAGGGACAACGACATGGTCCCCACGATCCAGCAGATTGTAGTAGGACCACCAGATGTATCCACCTGCGCTCGCTTTGTCGTTGCTTATTGAGACGGGGTCGGCCACCAGCTTCAGCTGCAGGAATTCTTCTGCCTTGATACCGGTCACGTTCACCTTGAGAAGATCGTAATAATCGTTAAGGCTTACGTTCAACGCTTGGGCGAATCCAATAGGCCTAACTGGGCTTGTCCCAGACATCTATTCGTCCCTCTTTTTTATGGAAGGCTAATATACTGTGCGGACAGCAGTCTGTCGAGCTCTTTCGCGCGACAGTGGGCGCGGGCCGACCGCCGGAGGTCCAGCGTCGATTAGTCAATTTCCATGTGACGGGGACTCAGCTATCGGGTTCTCTTTTGGTGTCCTATTGTCGCCGGGAAGGATTCGGGGGGGAACAGCAGCGTGACGCCAAGGGAATTCATTGCGAAGTGGCAGAACTCCCAGTTGAAGGAGCGAGCCGCCGCCCAAGCACATTTCCTAGACCTGTGTAGGCTGCTGGACGAACCAGCGCCGGCCGACGTTGATCCGACAGGAAAAGACTATGGATTCGAGGTTGGTGCCTCGAAGACAACCGGCGGCCAAGGGTTCGCTGACGTTTTCAAACGCAACTGCTTTGCGTGGGAATATAAGGGCACCAAAGCCAACCTGGACACCGCTTTTGCCCAGCTCCAGCGGTATGCGGTCGCCCTTGACAATCCGCCGCTGCTTGTTGTGTCCGACATCGGCACGAGGATTAGAATTCATACGAACTGGACCAACTCTGTTTCGAAAGTTTATGAGATCGCCATTGCCGAGCTTGAAGACCCGGAAAAGCGAAGTTGGCTGAAGGCAGCGCTGTCCGATCCGGATGGCCTTCGCCCGACCAAGACCCGGCAGGAATTGACCGAGGAAGTCGCCGGCGACTTCGCTCGGCTGGCGCGCTCCCTACGTGCTCGAGACCACGGGCCGGAACAGGTGGCGCACTTCATCAACAGGCTCGTCTTCTGTATGTTCGCCGAGGACGTGAAGCTGCTTCCGGACGCCATTTTCACCCGCATGCTGGAGCGGGCTCTGGAAGACCCAAGTGAATTCAGATCCTTCGCCCGAGACCTGTTTTCGGCCATGAAGGGGGGCGGCAGGATTGGCTTCGAGAAGGTCGCCTGGTTCAACGGCGGTCTTTTCGATGACGACTTCGCGTTCGCGTTGACGAAGGACGAGATCAAGATCGTCCATCATGCGGCGTCGCGATATTGGGGCGACATCGATCCCTCCATTTTGGGCACCCTCTTCGAGCGCGGACTCGACCCGGATAAGCGCAGCCAACTTGGTGCCCACTACACCGACCGCGACAAGATCATGATGATCATCAATCCGGTCATCGTGGAGCCTCTGTCGGCCGAGTGGGAGGCAGCGAGGACCCAAATAGCCAACCTGATGGAAAAGGCGGCGACCTCGAAGGGTGCTGCGGCGACACGAGCAAGGAACCAGGCACAGTCAATTCTTGACGGATTCCTGAAGCACCTTGCCGATTACCGGGTTCTCGACCCGGCCTGCGGTTCCGGAAATTTTCTCTATTTAGCCCTGCGAGCGCTGAAGGATTTGGAACACCGTGCACAGGTGGAGGCAGAGGCCTTTGGCCTGCCGAGGGGATTCCCACAGATCGGACCTGAGGTCGTGAAAGGCATTGAGCTCAATCCCTATGCAGCCGAGCTTGCACGCGTTTCCGTCTGGATCGGTGAAATTCAGTGGATGTTAAAGAACGGATTCGCTGCCAGCCAAAATCCGGTGCTGAAGTCTCTCGACAATATCGAGTGCCGCGATGCCTTGATGACTCGCGTTTCGATCGGCGAAAGAGGTGACGAATGGATCGAAGCCGAATGGCCGGAAGCCAATGCCATTATCGGCAATCCGCCCTTCCTTGGTGATCGAAAAATGAAGCCGGAATTGGGTCGCGATTACACCGAGGCGCTACGGAAGCTGTATAACGGCCGGGTCAGAGGCGGCGCCGATCTGGTATGCTTTTGGTTTGCCAAGGCGTGGCAGTACGTGGCGCGCGGCCAAGCGGAGCGGGTCGGCCTGGTTTCGACGAATTCGATTCGGGGCGGGGCGAATCGGGAAGTTCTCAGGCCGATCGTCGCTGATGGCTCAATATATTGCGCCTATCCGGATAAAGGATGGACGGTGGATGGAGCCGCTGTTCGGGTGTCATTGATTTGTTTCTCCCGTAACCGCCACGATGTCAGCACGCTTAACGGTACGATGGTGAAGCAGATCTTCTCTGATCTGACAGCAGCATCAAATGGTGTGGACCTGACCCGCTCAGCCGTCATCGGTCAAAACGAGCGAATAGCCTTCCAGGGAATCATCAGTTATGGGCCTTTTGAGATCGATGGTGACTTCGCCCGAGAGATACTGCGGGCCCCAATCAATCCTAACGGTCAGGGCAATGCGGCGGTTCTCAGACCATGGACCAATGGCCGTGACATAACACGGCGTCCTGAGGATCGATGGATCATTTTCTTCGATGCGGCCAGCACCGAACAAGAAGCAGCACTGTTCGAGGCTCCATTTGATCATGTTCGTCAGATAGTTCGCCCCTTCAGGGCCGAACGAGATAACGAGGAACTGAATCGATATTGGTGGCGACTTTGGCGTAGTCGCCCAGAGTTGTTCGCAGCTATTGCCTCTCTAAAGAGGATCATCATTACCCCGCGTGTTTCGAAGCATCGCCTCTTTGTCTGGCGTGACTCGACGGTGGTTCCTGATTCCGCCACGGTCGCGATCGCTCGCGACGACGACACCGCGTTCGGAATCCTTCATTCCCGCTTCCATGAGCTATGGGCGCTTGGCATGGGAACGTGGCTTGGTGTCGGGAACGATCCCCGTTACACGCCGACTACGACTTTCGAAACATTTCCGTTTCCTGAAGGACTAACTCCGGATGTCCCTGCGGCGGACTACGCAGACGACCCGAGAGCTGTTGCTATCGCTGATGCGGCGCGTCAGCTAGATAAGCTTCGCGAGAATTGGTTGAACCCTTCGGACCTCGTTCGACGAGAGGCGGAAGTCGTGCCCGGATTGCCGGAACGAATCCTTCCGCTGAACGAGGAAGCTGCGAAGATGTTGAAGAAGCGAACGCTAACCAATCTCTACAACGCGCGTCCCTCTTGGCTGGTCCATGCGCATTGCGCGGTAGACGATGCCGTAGCCGCAGCTTATGGCTGGCCCGCGAACCTTCCAGACGAGGAAGTTCTTGCTCTCCTTTTCTCCCTTAACCAACAGCAAGCAGCGCAACAGAGCTGAAACGGACGTGTTAAGCCGTACTGCGGCTTTGATTATCGGCTCATCCCAGACCAATCGGTACAGCTCTTCTCTCGATAGGGCGTCGGCTTGTCCTCGGGGGCTTTGGCGCCGTTGTCTCGGATCGCATTTAGGGAGGAGCCTTTAAAACATAAACGAGCGTTTATGTTTGACGAGGATCGATGAAATACGTCGGCTATTACCGCGTTTCGACCAAAAAACAGGCCCGATCTGGGCTCGGATTAGAGGCTCAGCAGCAGATGGTCCGGGAGTTTGCCGGATGCAATGGCGAGCTGGTCGGAGAATTCGTTGAGGTGGAATCTGGCCGGGACGATCGACGACTTGAACTAGAGCAGAATCTGATCACTCAGGCTCGTAGCCTGCGGCGCTGAAGTAGTTTGTGCATTCCTCGGCGGTGAAGCGGGGCAGCGCGTCGCGGATTGCGTCCCAAAGCTCGGGGATGTTGCGTGCGGCGGCTTTCCTGAGGATCGACTTCAGCTTCGAGAAGGCATTTTCGATCGGGTTAAAGTCGGGGCTATAAGGTGG
>NZ_VFVX01000030.1:0-69258 GCF_006442395.1 Mesorhizobium sp. B2-3-5
CTGCAGGACGCGCTGGTCGAGACCTGGGATGCGCTCGGCATCCCCTACGGCTCGGCCGGACGGCCCTCGGTCGCCAAGAGCGACCGCATCATTCCGCTGCTGGTGCTCAAGTCGGGCGGCTGAGTATCACCGCGGAGACAATCTCCCATGTTCACAGCTCCCCCAAACCTCCGCGAGAATGGCCAAGACAAGGCAAGGTCGTTCCAAGGCGGTGCCGGCGCTCGCCCTCACACTCCATTTTCCGGGCCCGAAACACTTCCCGCCGCCAGGGCCCTGGCAGCTTCAGACTTGTGTTCAAACCTGGTGTTGCAGGCGACGCGCACGATACTGCGTCTATCGTTCAGCGCATTGCTGGCGCTGTTCGTGAGCGATCTATTCACACGGACTGCTAGCCTGCCATTCTTAGGTGCTGCGATCGCCGTTCTCCCGCTCGAATCCCTCGCCGGGTTGGTCGCCGACCTTAGGGCCGGCAGTTTGGAACAAGCAGGGCAACTCAGAAATGTTCCCCGGCCCGGAAAGGTCCAACCCTGGTTCCGGCTGCTATCAGATAAGCGGTCGACCAGCCGATCAGCAGAAACCCATTGATCCCTTCAAGGGCAGCCAGCATGCGCCAGCCATTGGCTGGGACGATGTCGCCATAGCCAATGGTCGAAAACGTGACTGTTGAAAAGTACAGCGCAGTCTCGAAATCGGGAAGAACGCCTAACAGCCTGTAGCATCCCGCCCACAGCCATATCTCCGTGGTGAGCACCGCAAACAGCCCCATCACGACGGTAATCATGGCGATCACCCGGCCCCGGCTGCCATGCATGCGGAAATACAGGACCAGCTTGGCCATTGCCCTCGTAATCGCCATCAGGCCGAAGGTGTGGATAAGCACGGTCAGACCGATGATAACCGTACCCGTTGCGAGATCCGCAAACATCGGCTCAGGCAGCGCGAGACGGGTCCGGCCAACGCCAGCCGCTGACCTCGGGCATATCGGCTCCATGTTCGACTATGTATTGCTTGTGCTCGATCAGGCTGTCGCGGAATGCCTGCTTCGCATACGCAGCGGTCGAGCCAAGCGAGCCGACGCGATCGATGACATCCATCGCCAGATGAAAGCGATCGAGGTCGTTGCGCACAGCCATATCGAATGGCGTCGTGGTGGTGCCCTCCTCCTTGTATCCACGAACATGCATGTTTTCATGGTTGGTGCGCTTGTAGGCCAGCCGATGGATCAGCCAGGGGTAGCCGTGATAGGCAAAGATGACCGGGCGGTCCTTGGTGAAGAGTTCGTCGAAGTCGGCATCCGAGAGACCGTGTGGGTGCTCGCTTTTGGGCTGCAGCGTCATCAGGTCGACCACGTTGACGACGCGAACCTTCAGTTTCGGCAGGTGCGTGCGAAGCAGGTCCACCGCGGCCAGTGTCTCCAGGGTCGGCACATCGCCACAGCAGGCCATAACGACATCGGGATCATCGCCACGATCGTTGCTGGCCCATTCCCAGATGCCGACGCCGGCGGTGCAGTGCTTGATTGCCTGGTCCATGTCGAGCCACTGGGGTTGCCGCTGCTTGCCGGCGACAATGACATTCACGCGGTTCCAGCTGCGCAGGCAGTGGTCCGTGACATAAAGCAACGTATTTGCGTCTGGCGGAAAATAGACGCGAACGATATCGGCCTTCTTGTTCACGACATGATCGACGAAGCCCGGATCCTGATGACTGAAGCCATTATGGTCCTGGCGCCAGACATGGGACGTAAGAAGATAGTTGAGCGACGCGATCGGCCGCCGCCAGGCAATCTCCTTCGAGGCTTTGAGCCATTTGGCGTGCTGGTTGAACATGGAATCCACGATGTGGATGAAAGCCTCGTAACACGAAAAGAAGCCGTGCCGCCCGGTCAGCAGATAACCCTCGAGCCAACCCTGGCAGGTGTGCTCGCTCAGGATTTCCATCACCCTGCCTGTCGGCGAAAGGTGATCGTCATAGCTGAGGGTCTCGGCGTCCCAGGCTCGATCCGTCACCTCGAACAAATCCTGAAGTCGATTGGACGCCGTCTCGTCGGGACCAAAGACCCTGAAATTGCGCCACTCCGCATTGGCCTTCATGACATCGCGCAGGAAGGCGCCGGTAACCCGTGTCGTCTCGGCTTCAGAGCCGCCCGGGCGCGCGACCGTCACCGCATAATTCCTGAAATCCGGCAATCGCAGCGGACGCATCAGCGCCCCGCCATTGGCATGCGGATTGGCGCTCATGCGTCGTTCGCCGGTCGGTGCCAATGCGGCTATCTCGACACGTAGACGACCGGCCTCGTCGAAAAGCTCCTCGGCGCGGTAGCTGCGCAGCCATTCCTCGAGCAGGCCGAGATGCTCGGGCTTGTCCATGGTGAACGGCACCTGGTGCGAGCGCCAGAACCCTTCGGCCTTTTTTCCATCCACGATCTTTGGTCCTGTCCAGCCTTTCGGCGACCGCAACACGATCATCGGCCAGATCGGCCGCCTCACCTCGCCGCCTTCACGTGCATTTCGCTGGATCTCGCCGATGTCGGCAAAGGCGTCGTCGAGCGCTGCCGCCATCTTCTGGTGCATATCCGCGGGTTCATCGCCTTCGACGAAGATCGGGCGATAGCCGTAGCCCTTGAACAGCGCCTCCAATTCGGCAGGACTGATGCGCGCAAGGACGGTCGGGTTGGCGATCTTGTAGCCATTGAGATGCAGGATGGGGAGGACCGCCCCGTCACTGGCCGGATTGAGGAATTTGGTTCCATGCCAGGAGGTCGCGAGCGGTCCCGTCTCGGCCTCGCCGTCTCCCACCACACATGCGGCAATCAAGTTCGGATTGTCAAAGACGGCGCCGAATGCATGCGACAGGGAATAACCGAGCTCTCCACCCTCGTGAATCGAGCCGGGAGTATCTGGGGCCGCATGGCTCGGGATGCCGCCAGGGAAGGAGAATTGCCGGAATAGATGGCGCATGCCGGCTTCATCCTGCGAGACGTTGGGATAGAGCTCGCTGTAAGTACCCTCCAGCCAGGTGTTGGCGATCACACCGGGCGCGCCGTGACCCGGTCCCGCAATGAAAAGGACACTCTCGTCGCGCTCCTTGATGATCCTGTTCAGATGGACGTAGATGAAGTTGAGGCCAGGTGTCGTGCCCCAGTGGCCCAGAAGGCGCGGCTTGACGTCCTTCATGCTGAACGGCTCGTGGAGCAGCGGGTTGTCGAGGAGATAAACCTGTCCGACGGACAGATAGTTGGCCGCGCGCCACCAGGCATCCATCAGGTTCATCTGTTCGGACGACAGAGACTTGGCACGTGCTCGGGTTCTGTTTTCGCTCGTCATTCGCGTTCTCCGTGGACACAATAGCCAGATGAACATGACCGTTGAGAGTCGGTTCCACTATAGGTTCGCCATTTGTGGAACTCCGTCCCGCCGATCGCCTTGATGTCGGTCAAGGATTGCAACTCGCGAGCCGGGCAAGTCGCGCATTAGGAGATCGAGACGATGGCTGACGCGATCCTGACACTGAATGCCGGTTCATCCAGTCTCAAATTCGCATTATTTGCGGACGATGGAGATCGCTTGGTCCCGGCGTTCCGGGGCGAGATTGAGGAAATCAACACCAACCCGCGACTGACAGTAACGGACGAGGCCGCGGCCGTGTCGGCCGATCAGACCTGGCCCGACGCCGCCGGCGACTTCCGGTCCCTGTTGGAAAAGGTTATCGATTGGATTGAAGGCCATGCCGCCAACCATCGCGTCGTAGTGGTTGGCCACCGGATCGTGCATGGCGGGCCCGACCATTTGGGACCGGAGCTGGTCACTCCAGATCTTCTGGTGGCACTGGACGATCTGACCCCACTGGCGCCACTGCACGAGCCGCAGAACATTGCACCGATCCGAGCCATTGCCTTGGTGCGTCCCGCCCTGCCCCAGATAGTGTGCTTTGACACTGCTTTCCATCACACCATGCCAGCAGTGGCTAAGCGTTTCGCGCTCCCCCGTGAGTTTGAGGCAGCGGGCCTCAGGCGTTACGGCTTTCACGGCCTTTCCTACGAATATATCGCAGGTCGCTTGCCAGAGATTGCTCCGCAATTGGCCAAGGCGCGCGTCGTCATCGCGCATTTGGGCAATGGCGCGAGCTTGTGTGCTTTGCGCGCAGGCGCAAGCGTCGACACCACGATGGGGTTCAGCACACTTGACGGCCTGATCATGGGAACGCGACCTGGCAGTCTCGACCCGGGCATTGTCCTTCATCTGCTGCAACAACGGGGCATGGGCGTGAGCGATGTCGAGGATCTGCTCTATCGCCGGAGCGGCCTGCTTGGCGTTTCCGGCGGCATCTCCAGCGACATGCGCAAGCTGCTCGCCAGCACCGACGCCGCCGCTGCCGAAGCCGTCGAGCTTTTCTGCTACCGGATTGCGCGTGAATCCGGAGCGCTGGTCAGTTCGCTCGGCGGCCTGGACGGCCTGATCTTTACGGCGGGCATTGGCGAGCACGCGCCGCGCGTGCGCGAACTCGTCTGCCGGAGGCTGCAATGGCTGGGCATCGAACTCGATCTGGACGCAAACGCCCGCAACGACGGGAAAATCAGCACGCCGGCAAGTCGTGTCGAGGTTCGCGTGGTCGCGACCGACGAGGAAGCGATGATTGCCCGGCATGCTTTAAAGGCGATCCGGCCCGACTTTCATGCGTAGCCAAAACTTCGGCTATGAGGCTTCGGCGGCTTGATTGCCGAGCTGCTTTGTGACCAGCACCAGCGTAGGGTCGTCCGGGTAGGAACGAACGATGAAGCCCATGTTTCGTTCAAGCTCGATGGCATCGAAGTTGTCTCGGCTTTCGATCGACTCGATCGCTGCCAGACCGCTCCTCTCCGCCTGCTTGGCGACAAAGGACAGCATCTCCCATCCAATGCCGCAGTCCCTGTAGTCCGCGCGCACCGAGACGGCGACTTCGCCACGGCGGCCATGCCGGTCGCAGGCCAGCATCGCCGTCGTGACCGCGAGCTTGCTGCCGGCGATAAAGCCGATATAGGTCTCGGTCGTGCGATGATCGACATCAATCATTGCATGGATCTGTTCGGGCCTGACGGCTTTTTGGCCAGACAGGAAACGGAAGTGCAGATCGTCTTCGCGAACTTGATGGAAGAGTTCATCGAGAACGGCCTCGTCGCCTGCACCCGCGGTTCGCACATGCAGTTTGAGGCCAGTGCGGGTGGTGATTTCCCAAGATTGAGCGTCCATTTGAGTAGCCTTTCGACAGCGACAGCGCCCGTTGCAGATGGCGCGATGGAGCCTCCCATAAGTCACCGCGGGCTTCGCTGCCTTGAGCTAGCGCAAAGACAGGACCTTGAAAATTCACTCTCCAGCCGAAGCCCGCCTCGAAGTCGATGCGCATGCGGCTGACGATGCAGTCGGGTTCGCCATCCAGGATTGGCTAATTGGTGGTTGAAAAACCGCCAAGTCATTGACAAATAACAACATGGTTGGCCCGGACGGTGTGAGACCTCCAAAGAAAATCAGTGACTTAAAGGATGGATACTCCCTGCTTATGGGCATCGATGAAGGCGCGCAGGTCTAGAATCTCGGTCACAAGTGCCTTTTCCCGATCCCAGCGTGCTTGCGCTGCCGCAAGGGTGGTCTCGGTTTCCGCCAGCCCGGCTTCCACGCGGGTCTGTCTGTCGGCCACTTCGATGCCGATCGCTGCCTCGCGGCCAATGATGCCGTTCTCCACCTTGAGCGCCTGGCGGCGGCGCAGGATGTCCTCGACCTCGGCCAGCTTGAGATCCGGACGCAGCTGGTCCAGTTGTTTGTGACAGGTTTATGACGCACAATGCGAAGCGACGCTGCGCCGAGGACACTATGCAGGAAACGGAACTGAAGCTCGAGCTTTCGCGGTCGGGTGCGGGGTCGCTCCTCAAGAAAAATCCGTTCGGAGCCTCGCCCACCATTCTCCAGCAAAGATCGATCTATTTCGACACCCCGGAACGGGACCTGTCCAAGCGCGGCCTGTCGCTTCGCATTCGCAAATCGGGAAATGAACGGATACAAACCGTCAAAGCCAGCAATGACGCCGCGGCCGGATCGTTCGCACGCGAGGAATGGGAGCGGCCGGTCGCCGACGATATTCCGGTGCTTGACGATCCGCAGATCCGAGGCCTGCTTGCAGAGGCTGGCCCAAGGCTGGCGCCCTTGTTCGAGGTTCATGTCAAACGGCATCGTTGGAATGTGACGGACAGCGGCGCCACGGTCGAAGTCGCCTTGGATCTTGGCAAGGTCGTTGCAGCCGATCGCGAGGCGCCGGTCTGCGAGCTCGAGTTGGAAAAGAAGGTAGGCTCGCCGAAGGCGCTGTTTGCGCTCGCCCGGAAAGTCGACCTGATCACGCCTGCGCATCTCGGGGTGCTGAGCAAAGCAGAACGGGGTTATCGTCTGCTTGACTCGGCGCCGGGTGCCGTGAAATCGGCGGCGACCCCGCTCTCGTCCGAGATGAGCGCGGCAACGGCTTTCGCGCGTATCGCCGCAGCCTGTCTCAGACAGTTTCGTCTGAATGAAACGGCGCTGGGCTGGTCCCGCGACGCAGAGGCCCTGCACCAGGCTCGTGTGTCGCTGCGACGGCTGCGATCTCTGTTTTCGATCTGCAAGTCCCTGTTCGACGACAGCCGTTTCGACCACCTGCGAGAAGAATTTAAATGGCTTACCTCGGAACTTGGCGATGCGCGCAATATTGACGTGATGATCGAGCGCGCTTCGAGCGAGGCTCTTTCAAGCCGTCTTCAAGATGCGCGCGACGACGCCTATGTGGCGGTCGAAGCATCGCTCTCCTCGGTGCGCGCCCGCTCGTTGATGATCGATGCCATCGAGTGGATCTCCATCAGAGACTGGCGAACCCAGTCGGACGAGCAGTCGTTAAGCGATTTCGCCTCGAGTGTATTCGATAAATTTTGGAAAAAGGTGGCGAAGGGCGGCAACAACCTCATTGATGCCGATGACGAGACCCGCCACAAAGTGCGCATTGCCGCAAAGAAACTGCGCTACGCGGCGGAGTTCTTCGAGCCGCTTTACAACAGCAAGGCGGAAGTCAAACGCCATCGACGATTCATCGAGGCGATGAAGAGCCTGCAGGATCAGCTCGGCAACCTCAACGATATCGCCACCGCCCCCGATTTGCTGGCGGCGCTGGAGCTTTCGGACGTGGCCGGTGCGAAGGATCTCTTCAGCGCCGAGGAGAAATCCAAGCTTCTCAAGGACGCCGCGGAAGCACACGACAACTTTGTCAACACCAGGCGCTTCTGGCGTTGAGGCAGCATGCAGAGCGACGAAGCTGCAGCACCGGCTAGCCCGGACACCATGCTAGTTAGCGGATGTCAGCCAACCCATATCCTTCGTATGACCTCGTATGGTCCGGCGAACCTATGGGCGAAGCAGCTAGGGTTCGGACTCGTAACGAAAGCGACCGTCGCGCCGCCTAGCACCCGCGCCTAGGGCACTGCGCTCGACAACATTAGAACGATGCCGACCGCTATCATTAGCAGGCCTGGCCAGTTGCGCGAGAAGCCGAGAAACCCGAACCCACGCCGGCGCGGCTCGAGAGTTGGGCCAGGCGTTGCCAGCCTTGAGGCCGACCGGTCGGCTGGAGTGCCGAGCGGTGCCAAATTGCTGAGCCGACCGTATGAAAGTGCCGCGCCTGCCATGTAGACAATGCCAGCGACGATGAGTAGCGCACCGATGAGAATGACAGTCAATTTTCATCCTCCTCTCTTTAGCTTTCCAAGCCTGGCCCGCATATGAATGAAAACGGTCGTGACGGCTGACAGTTCCGGCAAGAGCGCCCTATCGGCTTGGACGTGTCGCCTGAATCGAACGGAACGGGCCCGGTGAACGCCGGAGGTCTGCCATGGGGAAGAAAGCTAGGCTGATCATTGAGTAGTGCGCGAAGCACCTGCGAAGCAGTTGTTACCGCTGTGCCCCCAAGAAGCAGCCGACCAATGATCGGTCATAGCCTCAAGGAGCGGACGCCAGCCCTGACCCGTTCGTGTCATCTGCGATCAGGCAAGTCCGTCCCTATCCGCAGACGCTCCATATAGGCTCGGCAGGCAAAGCTGCGGTCACGCTTCTTGCCGGTCGTTTCGACGAGAATGCCAGCTTCAGCCAGCACTTCGATCGCGCGGATTGCCGTTGGCTTACTTGCATCAATCATCTTCGCCGCCCCCGCGTCTCTCACAATGCTGCTTTCAGTGCCAGAAATTTCGAACATGAACCTGTTTTCCGTAAAATGTCCGATTTCCGGCTCATTTCAGATCAAAACGCATATCTAAACTGAATGCAGTCGCTTTGTTAGCTGGGGTTCCGCTGCGCCTTCCGATCAAGAATATGATTGCGAAAGCAGTTCTGCATTTCCTTGAAGGACCTGAAGCCAAGGCGCGGAACCAGGCGAGACAGGGTTGTCGTTGAGACGTTGCACCGGCGTGCGATCGAGGCCGACTTTTCGAAGGCGACGTAGTCCGGCTCTGCAAACATCACGCGGGCGACAGTTTCCAGTTTCGTCGGAAGGATGAGCTTCCGCTGGCAATCAGCATTTTGAGTTCATCGAGCGTTGGCGCCCTGGTGTTGCGAACCACGACTTGTCCGGCATCCGCTCGTGATGAAATGGGTAGCCCCAAAGGCATTGTTTCACCGTTTTGCTGCTTGCATGAAGCTGTCGAACTCGGCATCCCCAATCGGAACGGTATGTTCGTAACCGGGGTACCGGCCGGAATCGACGTCGGCCTTGTATTCCCTGAAGGCCGCAACGCGCTCGTCCTGGATCTTTTGCAGCTCCGGGCTGAGGTTTCGGTATACCTTTCCGTGTCGCGGCTTGTGGTTCTTGCCGTAGCCGCAGACATCTTCGGTGAACAGATACTGCGCATCCGCATATCTGCCGGCGCCCATACCGAGCATGACCAACGATGAGTTTTCGGTCAGGAATTTCGCGACGCGGTCGGGCACGACTTCCAACTCCGCCCCGAAGACGCCGATCTCCTCCAGTCTCTTCGTATGTCGCCAGAGGCGGAGCGCTTCGTCCGCCGTCTTGCCGACCGCTCGCCAACCCGTCCAGGTGATGTAGGAAGGGATCAGGCCGATATGGCCGACGACAGGGAGGTGGTTGTCGCAAAGCGCCTTCTGGATATCGTAGGACGCGGCACAGTAGAAGGCGTCGCCTCCGATGCCGGCAAAGTGGAAGGCCGCACGCAGATAGTCCTCCGCCGTCGCGAGCGGACGGCTGGCAAAACTGCCCCAGCCGCCATAAGGCAGACCGACCTGCACGAAACAGTTGCCGGCTGCATCCCGCATTTCCTGGTCGAAATACCGGCCTTCGATCGAAAGCATGTGAATGCCCGCTGCCGCTGCTGCCGCGGCTTCGTCGGGCGTGCTGACGAAGAGCATGGAGATCTTCTCTCCATTCCGCTTCATCTTTCGGATGTCCTCGATATGAGGACGGTTGTGATACATGCCCATGGTCAGCCTCCCCTATAGTCCATCGCTCACCGTGAACGCCCGCCGGAAAGCGTCCAGCGCCGCCTCGGGATCGTGTTGGGCAAACGCTTCCAGACCCACTGGCCCGCGATACCCCATGTCGAACAGGGCTCTTGCGATGTAGGGCCAGTTCATCTCGCCCGTTCCCGGCTCGCAACGACCCGGGTTGTCGGCCACCTGCACCTCGCCGATGAACGGCAGGCACTTCTCGCACCAGCGCACGATATCGCCTTCGCCGATCTGCGTGTGATAGAGGTCGAGATTGATCCGCAGCTGGGGTCTGTTGATCGACGACACCAATGCCAGCACCGATGCCGTCGAGCCAAACGGGCAGCCAGGGTGGTCGAGCAGGTTCAGATTTTCGAGCGTGAAGACGACACTTTCGGCCTCCGCCATGTCGCAGATGCGGTTCAGCGTATCGCGCGCCTTCAGCCACATCGGGCCGGTCTCGACGTCGGCGCTGACGACAGGTATGCCGCCCTCGCCGAGCCCGGTGCCGTGCAGGTTCAGCCGGGCAATGCCGAGGCGCCTTCCGACCCTGGCGGTCTCAAGAGCCGATCTTAAGAGCATGTCGGCGCCCTCGTCGTCGGCGAGCCGTCCTTCGAGATAGCCGTTCATGATCGTGAAGGTTGCGCCTGTCTTCTCGAGCGCCGCGAGGTCATGGTCCGGCCAATTCCACAATCCGACGCCGAAACCCATTTCATGCAGCCGCGCGACGCGCCAGGCCATCGGACGATCGCGCCAAAGCATCTCTGCGCAGGCAGCCAGTTGGAAGGGTTGGGTCATGACAGCTCAAACCTCGACCATAACGCGGCCGTTCTCGACCTTCGTCTTGTAAATCCTGAGGTTTTCGCAGGCCGGTGGCGTCTCTACCTCGCCGGTCGTGAAATCGAAAACGGAAGCGTGCTTGGGGCACTCCACCGTGTTGCCCATGACCAGGCCGTCGGCAAGGTGGATCGCCTCGTGCGTGCACAGTCCGTCAGTGCAGTAATATTCATCGGCGTCGTTGCGGAAGATTGCGAAGGCCCGGCCGCCATTGTCGAAGCGCCTGGCTTCCTCGGCTTCGATGTCATCGGCGGCGCATGCGTCGACCCAGGGCATTGAGTGTCTCCTCAGATATCTTGTGGTTTGAAGTCCGCGGGGGCTGATGGCATCACGCCCTGGAGCAGCGCGACGGACTTCTCCAGCCCCTCGAGCGAATTGAGAAGTACGTCCTCGTGCTCGATGGAAAGCCAGCCGTCATAGCCAGCCATCTTGAGCCGATAGCAGAACTGCCGCCACCACTCCTGGCCATGGCCGAACCCAAGGGTGATGTAGCTCCAGGAGCGGGCCGGAATGTCCATGAGGCTGCCATTCTCAAGCAGCGAGGTCGTGGCCTGAACGGGCCGGTTGAGCATCGTATCCTTGGCGTGAACATGGTACACGGCCTCGCCCAGCGCCTCGGCGGCGGCGAGTGGGTCGGCGCCCATCCAGAACAGGTGCGAGGGGTCGAGATTGGCGCCCACGACAGGCCCGACCGCTTCTCGCAATTTCAGAAGCGAGGGCACGTTGTATACGCACTGATTGCCGTGCAGTTCGAGTGCGATGCGCTCGACACCATTTTCCTTCGCCAGCGCCACGATCTCCGACCAGAACGGGATCAGCCTGTCTTCCCATTGATATCTGAGAATGGTCTGCGTTTCCGGCGGCCAGGAGGAGACGACCCAGTTTGGCAGGCTGTCGCTGGCGCTGCCGGCCGGCAGACCGCTCATCGTGCAGACGGTGCGGATGCCCATTTCGCCGGCGACGCGGATCGTATCTTTCAACCCCTCGCCCTGGGACGGATCGGTCGGATGCAGCGGATTGCCGTTCGCGTTCAGGCTGATGATCTCCAGCCCGCGTTCCTCGAACGCTCCGGCGAACCGCTTCTGGGCTTCCCTGTCGCCCAGCATGGACGACAGCCGGAAATGCGGGGCGGTCGACCAGCCACAGGTGTTCACCTCGATCCCGGATACCCCCATGCGCCGGGCATGATCGAGCACGGCGTCGAACGGCAGGTTGCCGAGACTGTCTGAAACGAAACCCAGCTTCACGCGTAGAACTCCGGCTTTGCAATCATCTGGATGGGTGTGTGACGGGTCTCCTTCAGCGCCACCACGCCAGCCTCGGCAACGACGGCGGCGCAATAGCCGTCCCAGCAATCCGAGGCGATCGCGGGGAACTCGCCAGTCATCACGAAGCGAAGGAAGTCGCGGTTCTGGCGGCGATAGGCGTCGTAATAGCGGGTCCGCCAGTCTGCGTCGTAGCTTGTGCTTTGGGTGAGCGCGGACTCGGTGCGGGTGTACGCGACATTATTCGTCGCAACGGTTCCCCGCTCGCCGATCAGCTCGGCACGGACGTCATAGCCATAGGCTGCGTTGTTGTTGATCTCGATGTTGACGAGCTGGCCGTCCACCGTTTCCAGCACCATCACGACGGGCGCGACCCGCGCGTCCGAGCGTCTCGGCTGGAATGCCGAAATAGAGGCATATTCCGTCCCCAGCACGTAACGCACGACGTCGAATTCGTGCGGGGCGGAATTGGTAATAGCCATCGCACCGGTGAAATCGGCTGCAGGCGTTTCAACATTGCGGTGGAAATTATGCATCATCAGCGCCCGGCCGAGGTGGCCATCATCCAGTGCCCGCTTCATCTCCTGGTAGGAACGATCGTAACGCCGCATGAAGCCGAGCTGGACGAACTTCGCCCCCGCCTTCTGTTCGGCTTCCATCACCGCGACGCAGTCAGCCGAGGCTTGTGACAGGGGCTTTTCGCACAGCACCCGCTTGCCGGCGGCGATGCAGGCCATCGCAAGCGGCGCATGCGTGAAATCGGGACTCGCAATGATCACGACGTCCACGTCTTGCCGCGCGATGGCGTCCTTGGGGTCGGTCGCAATGTCGAAGGCCCCGCACGCATCGCCGACGCGGCGAGCGCGCTGCTCATCCATGTCGCAAACCAATTGAAGGGTTGCGCCGGGCAGTTCCTCCGCGACTATCTTGGCATGATCCGCGCCCATCAAGCCGGCGCCGATCACTGCAATACGAACTGTCATTTCTGTCCTGTTTTTGCTTTCGAGTTTACGGGGCCGCGACAAGCGGCGAGATGAAGCCGAGCCGGACTGGATAGCCTCCCAAGGAAGTCTAGTGAGCGGCTGGGACCTCCAGCACCTGTGGCGACGGCGGATGCCCCTCATGGGTCTCCATGTAACCCTCAACCTGCGCTTCGAGGTCAGCCATGGTCTCGCCGCCAGCCATCAGATCCGTGATCTCCTCGCGGGACTTTTCGCCCTTGCGGAAATCGGCGGCGATGGCGCCACGGATCAGCACTGCGAAATGATCGCCGACGGCCATGGCGTGCATGACCTGGTGCGTGATGAAGACCACCGCCAGGCCGCGCCTCTTGGCCTCGTTGACGATACGCAGCACGTGCGAGGCCTGCTTGACGCCGAGCGCAGCGGTCGGCTCGTCCAGGATCAGCACACGCGCTCCAAAATACACGGCGCGGGCAATGGCGAGCGACTGGCGCTCGCCGCCCGACAGGCCCCCAACCAAGCGGTCACCGTCATCAATGCGGGTGATGCCGAAATCCCGCACCGCTTTCACCGCGATTTCGTTGGCGCGCTTGCGGTCGTAGATCCTGAACGGTCCCCAACCTTTGGTCGGCTCGACCCCAACAAAGAAAGACCGCCCTATGCTCATCAGCGGGAACGTGCCGCCGAACTGGTGCACCGTGGCAATACCCCGCCCCTGCGCGTCACTCGGTCCGACGAAAGTTACTGGCTGACCGTCCATCAGTATCTGCCCGCTGGTGGGCTTATGGACACCAGCCAAGGTCTTGATGAGGGTCGACTTGCCGGCTCCGTTGTCGCCGAGCAGACAAAGCACCTCGCCCGCACGCACCTTGAGCGAAATATCGTGCAGGACGTCGATTGGGCCGAAGGATTTGTTGACGTTCTTCAGTTCGAGAATGGCGGGTTTGTCGTTCATGGCGTGCTCAGCCCTTCATATCGCGCCCGGTGTGATTGATGCTGCCGACTGGCCAGGCTGTTCATCGAAGCCCTATCCTTGGCCAACCATGCGACCGCGGGCTTGGACTGCTCTAACAACTCATTTTTCATGGGTTTGCTGGCTCCCGCGGCAGGCTTCGCTTGCTCCGCGGCCTGAAGTACAGAGCCAGGTCACGGAACGACTGGTTCATCAGCACGGCTATCAGGAGCATCACGCCGATGATCAGGTTCGACCAGTTTCGGTCGATCTGCGTAAAGTAGATGCCCTGGCTGACAATGGCGAAGGTGATGGTGCCAACGAAAATGCCGAGGACGGACCCGAAGCCGCCGGTCAGCAGGACGCCGCCCACCACCACGGAGACAATGGCGTTGAAGATGAAGTTCATGCCGCCGGAGACTTGGGCGGAATTGAACAGGATCGCCTGGCAGATGCCAACGAACGTTGCACTGACAGCGGACAACACAAAAAGCGCAATGGTCAAGCGATCAGTCGGAATGCCAGCATTACGGGCGCTGACGCGGTCGCCGCCCATTGCAAAGAGCCAGTTGCCGTAGCGGGTTTTGTGCAGAACGAAGCCTATGATAGCGGCGAATGCTAGCCACCAGACGATGATGACTTGGTGACTGCCGCCGATCAGCTGGCCGAACAGGAATTTGGCCCAGTCCGGCGCGGTTACCGCAACGCTGGCATTGCCGGTCAGAAGTACCGACCCGCTGAGCACCACCCCTTGCATGGCGACCAGCGTGGCCAGGGTAATGATAAGCGAGGGCACGGAGGTGCGTATCGTCAGCAGGCCGTTGACCAGACCGACCGCCACGCCTATTGCCAACGCTCCTGCTATCCCTACCGTAATGGGCAGCCCGTAGTAACCAGTGAGGATGGCAGTGGTCATCGAACCCGCCGGGATCAGTGCGCCGATGGAGATATCGAGCTCGCCTGAGATCATCAACAGGCCGACGGGAATGGCGACAATGCCGAGATTGGCCGCGAAATTGACCCAACTCGCCGCGCCAACGAGTGTGCCCAGATTGGCGCCGCCGAACAAAACGAAGAACAGCACCACGCCGATGAGACTGAGGATCGACCCGGCTTCCGGACGCCGCAACAAGGATCTGATTGCGTCCATCATGACCGCCCTCCCTTCTTAGACGAATAGCTGAGCGCGAGTTGCCGGAAGGTGTCGTTGGTCAGCACCGCAATCAGGAGGAGCACGCCGATGATGACGCTTCCAACATTGGGGTCCAAACTCGTGAAGTAGATGCCCTGATTCACGATCGAGAAGGTGAGAGTGCCGAACACGATGCCAACGACCGAGCCGAAGCCACCGGTGAGCAAAACGCCGCCGATGACCACGCACATGATGGAATTGAAGATGAAGGACTGGCCCGCCAGAACCTGCGCACTCTGATAGACCATCACCTCGCTGACGCCGACGAAAGCGGCGCTGAAGCCGGAGAGCATGAAAAGGCCGATGCTCAGGCGCTTGGTTGGGACGCCGACATTGCGCGCGCTCTCCTTGTCGCCGCCGAGCGCATAGATCCAGTTGCCTATCGGCGAGATGTGCAACAGCCAGAACAGGCCGACCACGAACACCATCCACCACAGGATCGTGACCTGGAACATGCCACCGAGATAATCACCGAGGATTTCCTTGGTGAACGGATCCGGCACAAGCGAGACCCCGGTGCTGCCAGCGATCTTGACGGTGAGACCCAGCGTCAGACCCATCGTGCCGAACATGGTGCCGATGGTGATTATCAGGGATGGGATGGACGTTCTCGTGACGAGCAGGCCGTTGAGGAGGCCGACGGCGAGACCGAGTCCGAGCGCGGCCGTTATGCCAAGCCAGTCGGGGAGCCCATAGTGACCGGAGATGATGGCAGCGGTCAGCGATGCCGCCGGGATCACGGCGCCGACCGAGATATCCAATTCGCCAGCGATCATCAGCAACCCTATCGGCAGCGCGATGATGCCGATCTCGGAAGCGATGTTCAACCAACTCGCCGCGCCGGCTGCTGACATAAAGCCGCTTCCGCCGAACACGCCGAAGAAAAGAAGAACAGCGATCATGCCGAGAAACGAGCCCGACTCTGGTCGTCGCGCCAGGCGGCCGAGTGCCAGTCCGAACTGCGGGCGGTCAATCGCCGGCGTTGATGTGGACGTCACGGGATGTGCCATTAGGGTAATCCGCGAGCATACGGCCAGCCTTGATGTCGCCGCCGCAGAGAGAGGAAAAAGGGCCGCCGCCGCAAACGCGAAGGCGGCCCAGGCGGGAGGATTATCGCGTCCCGGCCTTCACGCCAGCGATGGTGGCGTCGACATTTGCCTTGTCGATGATGCCTGGTCCCGTAAGGATCTCGCGGGTGGGCACCGACAAACCATAGTTGACGTGGCCATTCAGGATCGCAACGGCCAGGTATCCCTGCAGGTAGCCTTGCTGATCGATCGCGCAGGCCTGCTTGCCATCCTTGATGTTGTTCAGGATGGTTTCGTCAAAGTTCATGCCGCAGAGTTGCACTTTCCCGACCTTGCCGGCCTGCGTAAGACCGTTCATGGCGGAGTTGGCGTCGACGTTGCCGATCGTAAAGACAGCGTTCACATCCTGGTGCTGCAGCAGATAGGCTTTCACCGCCTGCGCGACGGCCGTGGCCGAGCCGAAGGATGTAGCAGGCAATGGCAGGACGTCGGCTTCGCCGCCGCCATTGGTCATGCCTTCCTTGAAACCGCCGCAGAAGGCCTCGATATTGGCGGCGCCTGGCAGCGTGTTGATGCAGACGCCCTTCTTGTTGCCGCCCTTGGCAAGGTACTCGCCAGCCGCGACACCGCCCTTGTAATCGTCCGAGCCGACATAGTTCATGGCGCCAAGACGATCGGCCGCTTTCAGCCCGCCGGCATTGTAGATGAGCAGCGGAATGCCAGCATCCCTGACAGCCTTGAACGCAGGGTCCATCGCTTCCGGCACCCAGTCCGGGCCGACAATGGCGTCCGCCTTCTGGTCGATGGCTTGGCGGATCAGTTCGGCGGCGTCCACGCCCAGATTGTCGTAGTTCTGCGGCCCGAGCCAAGTGACCTTGCCACCCTGAGCCTCGACCACCTTGCCGGCGTCTTCGGCGCCGCGCTTGACGATCGACCAGAACGGATCGTCGGGCTTGCCGCCGACGACGAAGATGTTGGCGGCAAGCGTCGCGCCGGTGCTGAAGCCGACCAGCACCGCTGTCGACACAAGCGTCTTGAAAAGCTTCATGGTTTTTCCTCCCAGATTACCCCGTAGGGTTTCGACAAAAGTCTTCCTGTTCCAGGCCCGCTCCTCACGGACTCAGCCGAAACAGCGCTTGGTTTGGTTATTCGGCCGGCATTCCAGACGCTGGATCGCCGCGGCCTTCCTGTCGGCTCCGTACCTTTTCCTTTTTCTTGCGAAAGCGGGTCTTCATGACTTCGTCGGCTTCCTTGCTTCCGTCGTGCCAGGTGCCGAACAGCCTATCGAGGGGCACAAGCCCGTCGCCGCCGTAATTCACCTCGAAGTATTTGTGGTGCAGGTAATGCACGTAAGAATGGCTATCGAGATTGATCTTGTCGGTGATTTCAAACATCTCGAAGCCGAGGTGGCCGTTAACCGCGCCGAAGCCCGCTCCATGCAGCGTGAAATAGGCGCAGACCGGGTTGGACGGGATCAACAGGTGCAGCCAGGCTTCGGCATGATAGAGGAAGCCCTCGACCGGATGCATCGACAGCGACGACCACGGGCTCGGATTGATCGAATTGTGGTGGACCGAGTGCACCCATTTGTAGAGCGGAGGCCAATGGATCGCCCGGTGCAGGAAGAAGAAATAGACCTCATGCACGGCAGGCGCGATAAGCACCAGGAACGACAGGTAAAGCCAGTTCGTCGTCCATGGCAGCCAGACCGCCCAGCTGTTGGCATAGACCCACAACATCACGATCTCGACTACCGTCCACAGTGGTATGGTGACGAAAAACGAGCGGGCGAAATTGTCGATGTTCTGGCTTTGAAACCAGAACACGTCGGACGGCGCGTCCGAGGGAAACTTTGGATTGTACTTGAAGCGGTTCTGTTGTTTGCGCTGGACGTAGTAGCGCAGCTCGAAGAAGCCGTAGAAAAGAAAAATCCCAGCGGCGTTGAGGCCGTACAGCCAAAGGTAGTTTAGCAGCGAGAGGCTCGCGAGGCTCTGCCAGCTCGGGATCAGCAGGTTGACCCAAATGAGCGACGTGGCGAGGTGGAAGGTATTCCACGGCCAGAAGAATTCAGGAATCCAGGCCAAGACCTTTTTCGCATTGAACGGACGGTGCCAGATCGGTGCCGGCTCTGCCCGGCGATGGGGAGCCCAGCTGCCGCGCTTGTCGCGTGTTCCATACTGAAGGTCATCCATCGTAACAGCGCCTCCTCACCCGGATCGGTCTGGTGACTGCGGGGTTCAGACCCGCCCTGGGGCTCAGCCGGCCGAGCCCTCGTTCGGCGCAATTCATATCGGAGGGTTGATATTCGGAGAAGGCAGAAATATTATCAAAATTGCATTTGTATCATTTAGTTTCAATCATGATGATACAGAAGAGGAATGGGCGTTCGATGAAGCGGCCGACAATCCACGATCTCGCCACTGCGGCAGGCGTATCAGTGGCGACTGTGAACAGAATTTTGGGTGGCAGCGTTTCCGTGCGGCCGAAAACAGTCCAACGCGTCCAGAGCGCTGCGGAAGAGATTGGCTTTTACGGTATCGGCGCGATCGACGATCGGGCCCGTAAGATATCGCCGCATTACCGATTGGGTTTCCTGCTCCAGCAGTCGACCCGTGACCTCTACCAGTTGTTCGGGAAGAAGATCGTTGCCGCCTGTCGCGAGCGTCGGGACGAGGTCATCGAACCTGTCGTCGACTTCGTGGATATTTTGACGCCAGAGACGATCTCGAGCCGTCTCATTGCGCTCGGCGATTCATGCGACGCTGTCGCGGTGGTCGCGGCGGATCACCCCATCATTGGCCAAGCCATCCGTTCCCTGAAGGAGATGGGGAAACCAGTTGTTTCCTACATCACGGATCAGTCGGCGCCGGAAAGGGCGGCCTATGTGGGCACGGACAACTGGAAGCTGGGGCGCACCGCAGCCTTCCTGATTACCCAAACGACCCATGGTCCAGGTCGTATTGCCGTTTTCATAGGCAATCACCGGTATCAATGCCAGGACGTCTCGGACGCCAGCTTCCGCTCCTATTTGCGCGAGCACGCGCCTCGGCTCACAGTCGAGGAAAGCCGCCCCACCCACGAAGAATCGAGCGAGGCCTATCGTATGGTGGCCGAGTTGCTGGAAGCGACAGACGATCTTGTGGGAATTCTGATCGTTGGCGGCGGAATCACAGGGGTACTTCGTGCATTGAGAGAGGTCCCTTCGGAAAGGCGTTCGGGCATCAAGGTGGTATGCCGCGACATTGGTCCCGAGACACGCAGGGGCCTTTCAGAAGGACTGATCACTGCAGCTCTCTGTCATCCACTCGAAGCCACATCGGCTCTTCTCGTGCAGACGATGATCGACGTCATTAGCCCACAGGCGCCGCTAGCCACCCTGCAGCGGTCGATACCATTCGAAATTGTAACGCCAGAGAACATTTGAGGCGTATCCCAGATACTGATCACTTTGTACGTGTGAATCCGAATGTCCGCTTTTAGAGCGTGGTAAGCGCTACAGCAGGTCCCGATCTGAGGCGGAAACCTGCCATTTCGTCGAAGGTAAATACGATTGACGAGTGGCCGGACCCACACCTTGAATCAACTCTGGCGAATCGCTTCGTAAGCTATTGATAGATAAGAATTATGTTAGTCGCTGAGGGTGTGGGATTTTAAAAGAAAATCAACGGTTTAATGGATGGTTAGCCAACCCATATCCTTCGTATCGTCTCGTATGGTCTGGCGAACCTAAGGATCAGGAGGACGACTAGTTTTCATGCAACCGGGCTTTCCCTTTCCAACAGGGGGTCGGTGAGCGCACGAGCGCGGCTGGTTTGGGCCGAGAGCGGCTACTCCGCTTTCGAGATGAAGCTTGTAGAAGCTGCCGTTCTATCAATTAGCGTGGATGGCGGCGCGGATGAAAGCCTCCGCGCCGTCGATTATAAAATCTGATCAATCAGGCGCGCTCGGACGAGTAGCGGCAACATCACGTCCATGCAGCCGGGCAAGGAGACCGCGTCGACCTGAGCGGGGTGGGCGCAGGCTCTCGGATTTGCCGTCGTGAACCAGCATGTCGCTATGTATGAACCCATCGTCGAAGCGCCCTGGACAGTCAACGTTTCCCCAGCAGTAAAAAGCTCATGTCGGCAGCTCGCCTGGGCGGGTCGCCCAGGCCCAAGCCACGGCGGATAGGACCGTCCCAAAGCTCGATACCGCGGCGTTTGGTGGTCCCGGCGATGCTGACAACGGTCCGCAGATGAACGTCATCGTCGGCCGTTCCAATATGCACGGGCCGCAGGTAGGGATCACGATGCGCTGGATACGGCTCGTTGCCTTAGAAGGCGGATACAAGCTCCGCGGAATGACGTGTTCGCGGGGTACTGAGCCGTAACTCACCGCACAGTGCACAACGGGCGACAAATCGTTTTCCCATGACTGATCTTGTGAAATTGCTCGCCGGGATATGGCATCACCTAAATCCAGGACGACTGCGGGTCCGGGTCTTTAGCGCCATCGTCAGGCTTGCCGGGCTCCTGGGTTTACTCGGCCGCGGCATTTCCCTCGCCTGACTTGATCGCTAAGCAAGCAAGCCGGAATCGGCGATGCTCAGCAAACAGCACCCAGCTTATCGCGGTCGTAATGTTCGGCGACAAGTCATGTGTGTCCTGCCGAGCGTAACGAAACCTGCCTCGAGCGTTTTTTTGTTGCTCGACATTGCTTCTTTGGAGGATGATTCCAAGCGAGGTCACCAAGGCCCGATGAAAGGCAACGCCAAGATGGTCACACGCGGGTTTTCAGGACGCCGGCCGCCGGCTGGGGACGCACGCATACCCCCCGGGCAACACCTCGAGCACGGATTCCCCGTCCTGTCGGCCGGGCCAACACCGAGGGTCCGCACCGAGGACTGGTCGTTCACGCTCAAGCACGGGCCGCGGCCCATCAAGAAGTGGAGTTGGGCGGAGTTCAGCGCCCTGCCTGTGACGAAGATGACTCGCGACATCCACTGCGTGACGTCTTGGACCAAGTTCGACACACCTTGGCAGGGCGTCCTCGTCGACGACATCCTCGCCGACGCGGGCGTCGAGCCGCCGACCGCCTTCACGCTCGCGCACTCCTTCGACGGGTATTCAACAAACGTGCCGACCAAAGACCTGGTTGTGGGCAAGGCTATGGTCGCCCTGCTCTATGAGGGAAAGCCGATCACGGCGGACCACGGGGGGCCGGCGCGGCTGCTGGTGCCGCATCTCTACTTCTGGAAGTCGGCGAAGTGGGTGAACGGCCTGCAGTTCACTGAGCGTGACGAGCCCGGATTCTGGGAATTGCGAGGTTACCACATCTACGGCGACCCATGGCGCGAGCAGCGCTACACGAACGACCCGTGAGCGAAGGCACCGCGCCGCAGTCGCCTTGGCAAACGGCGACAATCGCTCGCATTTTGAGGCGTACGCCCCGGGTCGTCAGCTTCTTCCTCCAGCCGTTGCAGCCATTCGCCTATCGCGCGGGCCAGCACATCGACGTCAAGCTGACCGCGCCCGACGGCTACGAGGCGCGACGCTCCTATTCCATTGCCTCCGCGCCTGAGGCTGGCGAGCAGGTCGAGGTCGCGATCGAGAGGCTTGATGACGGTGAGGTGTCACCGTTCTTCCATGATGTGGCGGCGGTCGGCGATGAGATCGAGGTCCGCGGGCCGCTCGGCGGACACTTCGTCTGGCCGGAGGGTGACCAAGGACCGATCCTGCTTGTGGGTGGCGGCTCCGGCGTCGTTCCCTTGGCGTCGATGGCCCGCCATCGCGCCGCTCTTAGCTCGAAGGTGCCAGTCGTCTTGGTCTATTCTGCGCGGACTTGGGACGAAGTGGTCTTCCGCGACGAGCTGATCGAACTCGACCGCCGCGGCGACGGCTTCAGCCTGGCGCTCGCGCTGACGCGGGAGGGCGCCCGCCGCCCTGCTGACCATTCCCGGCGGATCGACTTGGCGATGGTGGCACAATCAATAGCATACTTCCCCAGCCCGCCGGGCGTCGCCTTTGTCTGCGGGTCCAACGCGTTCGTAACGGCCGCCAGCCAGGCGATGATCGATGCAGGCGTCCCTGCAAGAATTATCCGCACCGAACGTTACGGCGTTTGAACAGTGAAGCCCGCGGCTCTGTCCCGGCCAGCAAACAAGGACGCACAAAGCGGAAGCACCGAAATGCCCGCCGCTGGACCGAATCGAGAAAACCCAGTTTGGCAGCGCAAGAACCATTGATGCCATCCGGCATGGCAGCCCCAATGACCTCTCGGCAAACCCGAAAAGGCCGCCACGATTAAATCCCCCCGCCACTCTTCATTCCGACTGCCGACAAGACTTGCCCAGCCATGACACTATGGCGTTGTTTGCCGTCAGTTGTCTCGCGCGTGGAGCAAAACTGACGCTTCAGACATCATCGATCGGGAGGATACGGTATCGCTTTCCGGTGAGGCTCGCCAACGCGTTAACTACCGCCGGCGAAATGACGGGGGTGGCGGGTTCGCCTACACCCAGAGGAGCGTCGTTGCTTGGCACGATATACACATCGATCGCCGCCGGAGCGTCGGACATGTAAGGCGGCCGAAATCCATCGAAGTTCGACTGCTCAACCTCGCCGTCCTTGAGGGTGATGGCGGACATGAGCTGAGTGAGACCGAAGCCGATCGCGCCTTGGCACTGCGCTTCGATGGAAAGCGGATTCACCGGCAGCCCGCAGGCGATGGCAACGGTGACGCGGTGGACCCGTGGGCGGTTGTCGACGACCGAGACCTCGGCCGCGCAGGCGATACCCGTGTCCCAATAATCCGCGCAAGCGATGCCGGCGGCACGGCCGGAGGCAAGGTTATTTCGCCAACGACTCTTCTCCTCGAGCAGGGTTAACGCATCGCGGACCTTTGTGGCCTCGGGATCGAGAAGCTTCAGCCTGTAGGCGAAGGGATCGGCCTTGGCGCGAACGGCGAGCTCATCGATCAGGGTCTCCATGACAAAGGTGTTCTGTGAATGCCCGACAGAGCGCAGGGTATAGACAGGCACGCTCACCGCCGGATGGTGTACCGACACCTCAAAGTTCGGGATGCGGTATTTGTTGTTCACCGCTCCCTCGATGACGAGCGGATCAACGCCATCCTTGATGAAAGTCTTTTCCATCGCCGTTCCGATGATGAAAGATTGGCCAACGGCCACGTGTTGCCAGGCCCACGGCATCCCATCGCCCCCGATGCCGATTTCGACGCGATGGGTCGTCATGGGACGGTAGTAGCCGCTCCGCATGTCGTCCTCGCGCGTGTACATCAGCTTGATCGGCGTGCCGCGCAGGCGCTTCGCGATGGCCGCCGCCTCGAAAGGCACCGGGCCGTCGAGCGGGCTGCGCCGGCCGAATCCGCCGCCGGCAAAGACCACGTGCAGCGTGACTTGGCTGGGATCCAGTCCCAGCGCCTGGGCGAGCACGCCTTGGTCAAGCGTGGCAAACTGAGACGGAATCCATGCCTCCGCACGGTCGCCGTCGTAGCGAAGCGTCATGTTCAGGCATTCGAGCGCGGCAGCGGCCAGATATGGAAGTTCGTATTCCGCCACAAGGTGTTGGGAAGGCGTGGTCTTGGAAAGCGCGGTCTTGTCGCCTCGGCTGAGAGCGACGGTTCCCCGCGTTTTGGCGAGGGCCTGATACCTGGCGCGCAGTTCCTGGCTGTCGGCGCGCTCTACGCTGGAGAAATCCCAGTCGATCTTGAGCTGGTCCCGCGCCTGTTTCGCGCTCCAGAACCGATCCGCGACCACGGCCACGGCGCTCCCTTTGACGAGGGGAATTTCAAACACGTCCCGCACACCCTCCATCGAGCGGACCGCCTGCGCGTCGAACGCCTTGACCCTCGCCCCGAATACCGGTGGCCGTGCGATGAGGGCGATCTTCATGCCCGGAAGGTCGATGTCGAGCGCGAATTTTTGCGACCCGTCCGTCTTCGGGCGGCTGTCCATGCGACGCGTCGACTTCCCGATAATCCGGAAGTCGCCAGGGTTCTTCAAGACAACTTGCTCCGGCATGGGCCTGCGCGCAGCATCGTCCGCGAGTTCGCTATAGCCTGCCGACTGGCCGCCTGGACCACGGACCACGCCCGCCTCCGTGCGGCACTCGTCTGGGCGCACCTTCCATCGATCGGCGGCGGCGCCCACCAGCATCGCGCGGATCCGAGCGCCGAACTCGCGGTGCTGCTGATAGCCATAGCGCACGGACCACGAACCGCTCGTGCTCTGTATCCCGAGCGGCGGCGCCTTGTAGGCATCTCCCGCCGGGGCAAGCTCGGCGCTTACTTGGGACCAGTCCGCATCGAGCTCTTCGGCGACGATCATCGGCAGTGATGTGAGCACGCCCTGCCCCATCTCGATGTGCCGCACAGCGATCACGATCCGCCCGTCGGGCTTGATGTGAATATATGCGTCGGGTGGGGCTGGTAGCGCCTCGGCGTTCTGCGCGAGCGCGGGAAAATCGAAGTGCAGCGAAACCAATAGTCCGCCCGCGGCAACTGCCGATGCGCGCAGGAAGGTGCGGCGGCTCAAATGACCCTTGTCAGGCTGGTATGCGAACCGCATGGTCCGGCTCCTTGCTAGATCAACCGTGTTGAGGCGTCCTGGATGGCAGCGCGGATGCGCACGTAAGTGGCGCAGCGGCATAGATTCGTCATCGATCCCTCGATGTCGGCTTGCGACGGCCGGGGCGTTGCCTTGAGGAGCGCCACGGCGGCCATGATCTGGCCGCTCTGGCAATAGCCGCACTGCACGACATCCTTCTTCACCCAGGCCTCCTGCACAGTGCGACCGACACGATCGACGCCGATGCCTTCGATCGTCACCACCTCCTGGTCTCCCACTTCCGAGACCGGCAAGCCGCAGGAGCGGGTCGCTTCGCCGGCAAGGTGCACGGTGCAGGCGCCGCACAAGCCGATGCCGCAACCGTATTTGGTGCCTGTCAGCTTCAGGTCTTCGCGCAGAACCCAGAGCAGAGGGGTCGACGGATCAACGGTTACGTCCCGGCGCTGCCCGTTCACCGTGATCTTGTATGTCGCCATCGAGGTTCTCCGTCGTGTGACGTCGAGGGTTGGCGCCGAGCCTTGACGGCTTGAAGCATTTGGAGCTTACGAGGCGATGCCGACGATCGAAATGACATAAATCCCAGAAAAACCGCCATTGGCGCGGTTGCCGTTCGACGGCTCTGCCGATTGCCGCTGGCGCAGCCGCTGCCGTGGCACTGCTTTGCACTTCGCCGGAGCGCATCAATGTTGCGGTGGAGGTCGTGTGGGATGAAGGCTGGGTGACCGCACGGCTAACGATCATCGTTACGATCGCCGCCAACGCCCCGCAGAACAATCGGTCACTGCAGCGATTTCAAGTATGCGATGAGATCGTCGCGGTCCGTTTTGTTCGGCACTGAGACGGTCATGGAAGTGCCGGGTACGAATTTTGCCGGAGCAGTGAGGAAAGCATCCAGAGAAGCGTCGTCCCAGGTGATGGACGCGTTCACCAAAGCCTTGGAATAATGGGCGCCGGCGACCGATCCGGCTTTGCGGCCCACGATTCCGTTGAGATGCGGGCCAACCTTGTCCTGACCCGTCACGGAGTGGCAGGCGGTGCATCTGTTGAAGATCGTCTTGCCGCGATCGGCGTTCCCTTCCGCAAGAGACGGTGAAGCGGCCGCCATCATGGCGACGACGACGGCGATCGTCCGCGGACGGATTCTTGCCCTCCCGATCATGACGCACACAAGCTGTCTGAATAGGTCGCCATCGAGGTTCTCCGTGTGACATCGAGGGTTGGCGCCGAACCTTGACGGCTTGAGGCATTCGCAGCCTAAGGGGACGATCCGACGATCGAAACGACATAGATCCCAGAAAAACTGCCGCCAACTCCGTGAGCTTGGCCTCGCCCAATCACGCCCACGCTGACGCCGCCGTTGCGAATGAAGCATCGGGCACCGTCGCCGGGCGCTGGATACCGACAATCATTCGGCACCCGACCACGCGGCAACCAGCGGCAGGCGAGTTGCCGGAGTGGTCGGCTTGCGAAGCACCGTTCGCTACCAGCTTCGCTCCGGGAAATGTGCCCCTCCGCTGACCGCCGCGCGAAGGAATGGGCCGTGCAGCAGGTTGTACGGAAAACCGAGCTCGATGGCGCTCACCGCATCCAGCCGTGTTATCTGTTCGGCGCTCAAGGTGACGTCGAGGGCGCCGAGATTGTTTTCCAGTTGCTGCAGCGTCCGAGCGCCGAGCAGCAGAGCCGTCACCCCGGGATTGGCCATGACCCAGGCGAGCGCAATCTGCGCTGATGAGCGATCGACTTCCCGCGCGATCTCGCCGATGACATCGGCGATCGCAAGGCTGCGCTCCGACAGGGAGCCGTGGGCGCCGGCAACCGCCTTGCGCGACCCCGCGATGCCGGTCTGCGAAGCGCCGAGATCGGCGCGGCTGTATTTGCCCGACAGCACGCCATTGGCAAGTGGCGCCCAGGGCATGAAGCCCATACCCATCTCGTTGGCCATCGGGATCAGGTCGCGTTCCGAGGTGCGTTCGGCCAGACTGTATTCGCTCTGCAACGCGACGAACGGCGTCCAGCCGCGCAGGTCGGCGATTGCCTGCATCCTTGACGCCTGCCAGGCGGGAATATCCGAGAGGCCGAGATAGAGCACTTTGCCTTGGCGGACGAGATCGTCGAGCCCGCGCAGGATCTCTTCGACCGGGGTCAGCCCTTCCCACTGATGGACATAAAGCAGGTCGATATAGTCGCTCTTCAGCCGGCGCAGGCTTTCCTCGACCGAAGCGATCATGCTCTTGCGATGGTTGCCGCCCGAGTTCGGATCGCCGGGACGCGTCGCCATCGTATATTTGGTCGAGATCACCAGCCGGTCGCGCTTGCCTGCGGCGAATTCACCGACAAGGCGCTCGGAGGAACCGTTGGTGTAGGCGTTGGCGGTATCGACGAAGTTGCCGCCGCGGTCGACATACGCGTCGAATATGCGCTGAGCCTCGTCCTGTTCTGCCCCCCAGCCCCAATCGGAGCCGAAGGTCATGGTTCCCAGCGCAAGCGGGGAGACGCGCAGGCCGGAGCGGCCGAGCAGGCGATAGGTAACAAGGTCAAGTGATTGGGTCATGGGTTAATCTCCAGGAACGGGTGAAGTTGTCCGGAGTAAAAATGAACCGTCGCCGCCAATAAGTTAATCCGCTATAATCCTGATAGGCTAGTTAGAGATTGATGCATAATGAGAGGATCCGACTTCGCCGAGTTGAAGGCATTTGCCGCCATCGTCGAGCATGGAAGCTTTGCCCGCGCAGCCAGCCATCTCGGCATGTCCTCGTCCGCTCTCAGCCAGACCATACGCCTGCTCGAAAGCCGTCTCGGCGCAAGGCTTCTTAACCGCACGACACGAAGCGTGGCGCCGACCGCGGTCGGCCAGAAACTCTACGAGCGGCTTACGCCAGTCATGCTGGAACTGGAGTCGGCGGTGACCGAAGCGGTCGACGCGACCGGCCGCGTGGCCGGCCTGCTGCGCATCAATGCGCCTGGCTACGCTGCGACCATGCTGATCGCGCCCAGGCTCGGGCATTTTCACAGGGGCTATCCGGACGTGGTGCTGGACGTCGTCTCCGATGACAGCCTCAGCGACATCGTCGCCGGGCGCTTCGACGCCGGCATCCGCGCCGGCGAGCGGCTCGAAAAGGACGTCGTGGCCGTTCGGCTGACGCCGGACATGGAGATGATGGCCGTCGCGTCGCCCGACTATCTGAGTACGCGAGGGATTCCGAACACACCGGCGGACCTGCACGCCCATGCTTGTATCAACTGGCGCTACCCCGGCAGCGGCGCGGTCTATCGTTGGGAGTTCGAGAAGGATGGAAAGGCGTTCGAGATGTCGGTCGACGGACCGTTGACCTCGAACATGCAGGAGGTGGTGCTGGATGGCGCGCTTCAGGGTCTCGGCATCCTCTACACCTTCAATGATCATCGCATTGTGCGTTCAATCGAGGAAGGACGCCTCCAACGAGTCCTGGTGGATTGGTCGCCGACCTTTCCCGGCCTCTTCCTCTACTATTCGAATCGCCACTCACCAACGCCGGCATTGCGGGCCTTCATCGACTGCCTTCTGGATCGAGATTCATAAAGCGGGGTCAGTTCGTGTCGATGCGCCATTGGAAGGGCACGCGAATCGCATGCGAGCCGCCCACGACGAGCGCTGGTCCTTGCGGGCACTCGTGCGGTTCTTATTGACCGCCAGGAGACCTGCTCTCCGCCGCCAGCCTCGCCACTGCCAGCAATCCACCGATGACCGCCATGTGTTCGATGGCGAAATCCAAAGAGATCGCGCGGTCGGCGCCCACCTGATTCCAAAAGTCGTGGGCGACCGGAATTGTCAGCGCGGCGAAGCCACTCAGCGCGATGGCGCCAAGCCATTTACAAGGACCGACGATCAACATGGCGCTTCCGAGGATTTGGACCAGGATCGTCGCTGCTGCATAAGGTGCTGGCGGCGACAGATGGAAGTATGTCATCTCCGAAATCGCGCTATTCCAATCGCCTAGCTTGCTCAGCCCGCTTATCCAAAACGGCGAACTGACGAGTATGCGGAGCAGTCGCAGCGAGACACAGGAAAACAGTCGACGAGCGTTCATGCCGGAATCCCTCTTTGGTTCCTGGCGCTGCGCCCGATCTTGAGCGTGGGATCGGGCGCAGTCGACTGTCAGGAACAGTGCGGGAGGAGCTAGGAAGCCTTCCTGGCAGCGTTTGCGGTCTGGGCCTCGAAGCTGTCCATCAACAGGCTGTAGCTATGATAGTGATCGCGGACGACCGGCCCGAATTCCTGGGCGGTCGGCAGCCTCCAGTCGCGCTGCAGCTCGAATCCAACGGTTGTCCAGTTGATGGGGGTGACCCCGTGATCCTGCATTCTGGCAATGGCGAGGCCGCGAAGGGTCTCGTCACTCCCGCCAGAGGCGTCAACCACGCCATACACATTGTAGCCCGCCTCGACCGCCTGCATGGCGGGGAAGGCAAGGCATACATCGACGGTGACACCGGCCATGATCAGGTTCTTGCGGCCGGTTTTCTCGACCGCGGCCAGGAATTCAGGATCATCCCACGCACTGATGATCCCTTGCCGCCGAATCAGCGGGGCATCGGGGAACATGCTCAGCACCTCTGGGATAAACGGGCCGTTTGGACCTTGGTCAAGGCTCGTGGTCAGGATGGTAGGCAGCTTGAAGGCTTTGCCGAGCTTCGCGAGCCCCAGAACATTGTTGCGGTATTCGGCCGGTGAATAGTCATGCACCAGCTGCAAGATTCCCGACTGATGGTCGATCAGCAGAAGTGCCGCGTTGTCTTTAGTGAACCGGGACTTTGTATAGCTGTTCGTAGTCATTGCTGTTTTGCTCCTGTGGATAGATGTTTACGGTGAACGGAATTTGGATCCGCGCCGAGTGGAACAGTAGACTGGCATTTGGAACTCCAGCGTCTTACATTCGGAACGATGACTGACGCTGTTGACCTCTCCGGCATGGCCCTCTTCGTAAAAATCGTGGAGTGCGGCTCCTTGAGCGCCGCCGGCCGTTTGCTCGGTCTTCCCAAGGCGACGGTCAGTCGCCAGCTTGCGCTGATGGAGCAGCGCATGGGGGCGCCGCTGCTCCTGCGCTCGACGCGCGCGCTCAGTCTCACCGATACCGGCCGGCGTTACTTTGAGCGGATCCGTCCGATCGTTCACGATGCCGAGCAGGCCCAGGTCGAGGCGCTTGCGGAACATGCGGTCCCAAGTGGAACGCTAAAGATCGCAGCCCCTGTTGCTTACGGCCAGCATGTCCTGGCGCCGAAACTCTTCACGTTTCTGCAGCGCTATCCGGAGGTACGCATCGACCTGCACCTTAGCGACGAGCGCGTGAACGTAATCGCCGGCGGCTTCGACCTTGTGATACGAATTGGCCAGCTTGGCGACAGCGATCTGCTAAGGCGTCGGCTCGGGCATGTCGACAGGAAGCTGGTCGCCTCGCCCGACTATCTCGATCGCGCCGGAACACCTCGGACGGTGGCGGAGCTTGCCAGCCACCGTGGCATCCTTACGCGTACGGATCTCGATCACTGGACGATCGACAGTCAGTCGATACGCATCCCATGGAAAATCAGTACCAGCAACATGCATGTAACCCGCGATGCGGCATGCGCAGGTCTGGGTATAGCCCTGTTGCCCGGGTATCTGGCCGACGTCCCGATCGCGGAGGGAAATCTTGTCCCAATCCTTCCTGAAAGTCGCCTGGATCAGATTGAGGCGACGGCACTGCAGGCGCGCACGGTTACACCATCCATTGCCGTAAAAGCACTCATAAAGCACCTTGTCTGAACCGACAGCATTGTCGCTGCCGCCAGGCGCCATCACTAACTCCCAGCCCTCGCTCTGCTGGAGTCGTTGCGTTCTGAACCCGGACCGAGGTGCGCGCTCGCCCTTGCCATCTTCAGTCGAACCTGGTCCGCTCCTTCGTAAACCGAGCCGGTGACGAACGATGCCTCGTCGGAAAGCAGGAGTGCTACCACGCTGGCTACCTCTTCCGGTCTTCCTTGCCGACCCATGGCAGTCTTCGCAGCGATGGTGGCGATCACTTCGGGTGGAAGGCCAACGCTGGAGGCGGTGCGGATTGGGCCCGGTGCGACAGCGTTGATGCGGTGCCCGGGTTGCATATTCGACGGCTGCGCTGCGGGTCAGTCCGATGATTCCGTGCTTCGAGGCGGAATAAGCCGCCCGCATCGGATGGGCTGGACACCCGCGGTCGACGCCATGTTCACAATGGCGCCACCATCCTGTTCAAGGAAATGAGCGATCTCCGCCTGCATGCACAAGAAAGGTACCTGTGAGGTTGATCGCGATGATGCACAACCTCCCTTCAGTTGCTTCCGTGGTGCTACCGCGATGTCGAACGCAGTTTTCCGCTTCCTTCGGGTTTCGCCAATCGCCTAGTGTAACTCGCTTTTCCCAACATCCACGTTAAAAAACGAGCTTGCATTTGCCCTAGAATGGCGACGGTCAGCCTAGGTTCTCAACAGGTAACCCATTAGTCCGATTTGTAGCCGTGAATAGCCGCCCCCCTGCTCGCCCCTTGCAATAAAGCGTGTGGTAACGAATTGGGAGGCATGGAGTGGTAGTTCGACTCCAACGTATCGCCCTTTGCTGGAACAGGGCCGAACTCGTAGGCGAAGTTCGTGCAGTCAACTGATCGAGCCAAAGATCGTCGGCGCAACGGTGTTTGCGGAAACGGCGCGAGTGTTTCGCCGCGTCGCTTCTGCGCACGGCATCAGGTCACTTGCAGAACGACTCCAAACGATTGGCCACATTCGCCATGCCGGTATAGTCGGAGCGGGCCGCGTTGCCGTCCCAGTTCTTAGCGAGACGAATACCGATCATGCCGTTGGGCATCAGCGCGACGATGTTGCCGCCATATCCAAGCATCGCCGGCAGATAAAGCTTGCAGTTCTCGGCCGCGTCATAGCGGGCATACCGCAACGACATGTAATATCGGCCCTCGCCATAAGCATTATGTTCGCCAGTCGGCAGTCCGCGGTCTTTCGCGCCGGCCAGCATCGTTTCGATCATCGGCTCGTAGAGAATCTGCTTGTTACCAAGTCGGCCCTTGTTCTGGAAAAGCGTCGCAATTTTGGCCAAGTCGCTCAGGCTGGGGTAATAGCCGAAAGCCATGATTGGATGACCTTTGCTTCCGTCGCTCTCGATCGTGCGGTTGGTCGCCGCGTGGTGAATGCCGATCGGGCGATAGACCTCGTCCGTCAGCATCTGCCAAAGATCGCCGTTGCCGCCTTTTCTTTTCAGATACTCCGCCATGGCAACGCCAAGCAGAAACATGTCCTGGTCTCGATAGCGTACGACCTCACCAGGGCCCCACGGAAAATCCGGCGTCTTAGCCAGCGCCTCGATCTTGTCCTTCAAACTACGCGCTTCGGTCCATTCGAAATAATTGCCTTCCAAGTAACCATCGCCAATGTCGTTCGGATCGCGCTTGTTCGTGCCGAATCCGACGCCGCTTGCCATGTTCAGCAGATCTGCGAAGGTGACATCGCGCCAGCCATTGTGCGCGGCTGGGATTTCGACATAGTCCACGACCTTGGCTGAAAACACATCCGGCCCGTATTTTTGCGCCAATCGCAATAGGGCGGCCGCGCTGGCCAATGTCTTGGTGACTGACCAGACGCCGAATCCGGCGGTGTCACAGTAAGGCAGCGGACCTGCTGCGCTCTTGCATGGCTTAAGATAGAGCGTGCCGTCGACGATCAGGCCGCTGACCAGAACTTCATCCTGCGCCATTGCGCTTTCGAAATCGGCGAGCCTGTCGGCGCCAACCTTGGCCTCCAGTGATGACCATTCGGCCATCGGAAAGCGGTCCGCGCGTTCTTGAGCATAGTTGGAACGCAGCAGCGCGAGATCACTAATCCCGCCGGGGATATAGCGCACCGGGACACGGCCCCACGCGGTGAAGTAGTCTGGAACATAGTAAGGCGTTGTCTGCTGCACAATTTGGAACCGCAGGTCGGAAACCTCTTTGTCGTTATAAAGAAACGTCGCCACGCCATGATGCGTCTCGCCCTCTATCGAATTGACCAGGGAAAACGGGAACGATGCGCGCGACCATCGGTCATCGCCAGGTTCAGACCAGACGCGTCCTGGTTGCACGATCATGTCCCAGTAGCTTGTGCCCTCAGGGGTCGATCCGAAACGGATAACGTCGCGGTCCACCGGCACCAAGTCGCCATCTTTGGTGAAAAAGGCCAACCTGACACCAGGAAAGATCTTCGGATTTCTACCCAATACTTTCGGCGCTTTGAAGACTGCCGGGTCTGTACCCATCTCGATCTCGCCGAGTTGGAGACTTCCGTCGAAGTCATGCCGCGCCTGCCCTGCCGCAGGGCTAGGCAGGAAGGCGCTGTTGTCGACCAGCCCAGTCACCGCTGCCTTCTCCAGCAGTTGGTGTTGCGTGATCTTGTCAGCCATTTGTCCGGCCGTGAACGCGGTACTGGCCGAACCGGCCAAAGCCATGCCGGCGACGGCACCCAACGTTTTCAACTTCATTTTTCTCTCTCCCTGGTTAATCTTGTCTCCAGCCATTTCTTCCGATTCCAGAAGCAAGCAGACTGTCATGAGCGCTACCGACAGAATGGCGAAGACCGCAATAGCACCGCTTTCCGGCGCGCTGGCATGTAGCGCCTCCATGCCCGCTGACTTGATGTGCTCCGTGATGACGACGCTCTTCAACGACATCACGAAGGCAAGCACGCAGCCCACCATGACGCCGGGCCGCAGCAGCGGCAGCGTGGCACGACAGAACGCCTGAAACAGTGAAGCTTAGAGATCCGCGGCGGTGGCCTCGAAAGCGCTACCGTAGGGGTGAAGAATTCGTTCTGGCGGATCGTTACAAACTCGCCCGGTGCTCGGACCCATGCGCCAAAGATCTTGGGCAGCCGAGACCATCATCTTCTCTCAGGAATTAGGGGCTCCCTATGCCGTGTCCTATCATTAACTTCCCTCCGAATTATCAGATGAAATCCGGTGGGAAGTTAGAGATGAATACGATTGACGCAAGTTAAAAAAATTAGCGACTTAGGCGATTTGAATTGACGGAACTCAAATCCAAGCCGCCTAAATCCGATCAACCCTTGGCTGCCGTCGAGCGCGCCACATCGGCGGCGCTGATGCCTTCCAACGCCAGGCCGTAACCGGCACTGTCATCGACGATGCGGCGCAGCTTCTGCGTCAGGGCAATGCGTGTGTAGCGGCTGGTCAGCGGCGGAAGGGCTGCAAGTTGTTCGGCGATTTCCCTGGCGCGGACGAGCAACTTGTCGGAAGCCACAATCTCATTGACCGCGCCCCAATTTTTTGCGGTTTCGACATCCAGCTCCTGACGGGTGAGGAGGAAATACCGGCCGCGTATGCTGCCGATGACTTCCGGCCAGAGCAGATTGACCCCGTCGCCCGGCACGATGCCGAAGTCGAAATGCGGCTTGTCCTGGAAAACCGTCGACGGCGTTGCAAGTACGATGTCGGCGAGCAGGATATACTCCGAATGCAGCCGGACAGGGCCGTTTACCGCGGCGATAAGCGGAACCTCGATGTCGAGGATGTTCATGAGGACCTTTTTGCCCTCGCGATAGATCTTGTCATAGCCGCGTGGACTGAAGAAATCGAAACCGTCGGGGCTGATCGTTTCCATGAAGGCATTGCCGCTGCCGGTCAGGACGACACGGGTTTCCGGATCGGATCCGATCGCGTGGAAGAGGTCGACGAACTGTTCGTGCGTGTGCCCGTTGAAAACGAGCGTGCCTCCATCGGTATGAAGCGCAACTTCGAGGACGCCGCTTGCAGAACGGGTCAGGCGGGCGTTCAGGAAAGCATTCTGGTAGCTGGCAAAGCTGGACATGAAACCTTCTCCTGTGGTTAGCGGGCACCAGAGAAACTACGTGCTTCACTGGCCGCCTTGTAGCCATGGAGAAGGATTACAACCTATTCCCGCCAGGAATGGGCTGCGATGGGGTGCGGAGCTTTCCCTCGACGAAATCTGCGAAAGCCCGGGCCTTTGCACTGGCCACGCGACCGCTTGGGAAGATTGCCCAGAGATCGACAGGGGAAATCGTCCATTCCGTCAGCACCGCCCGGACCGCGCCAGACGCGAGCTCGCGGGAAAACATCCATTCGGATGCGACGGCAAGCCCCATGCCTGCCAAAACCGAAGCGCGCACGCCCTCGGCGGCGGAAACCCGCAGGCGCCCCTTCACGGTGACGGAGATTTCCGCACCGTCCCTGCGGAACATCCAGGTATCGCGACCGGAGCCGAGCCCGTAGATAATGCTCTTGTGGCCGATCAACTCGCCCGGAATGCGCGGAATACCTGCCTGCTCGAAATAGGCGGGTGCACCGATGACCAGCCGCCGTGCCTGACCGATGCGGCGCGCCATAAGATTGGAATCCGGCAGTTCGCCCATACGCAGGCAGATATCGATGCCCTCTGTGATCAGGTCGATCAGCCTGTCGTCGAGCATCACTTCCATTTCGAGGTCCGGATGCTGTGCAAGAAATTCCGGCAAATGCGGAATGACATGCAAGCCGGCGAAAGTGGGGGCCGCACATATGCGAAGCCGCCCGGTCAGCCCCGCGCCAGCGCCGCGCGCGGCGAGATCCGCCTCGTCGGCTTCCTCGATGGCTCGCCTCGCCCGCTGATAGAAGCCCTCGCCCGCTTCAGTCGCCGTGAGGCCACGCGTGGAACGCAGCAGCAGCTTGACACCGAGCCGATCCTCGAGTTGCGCGATCGTCTTCGAAATTGCCGGTTGACCAAGATGAAGCTGCCGCCCGGCCGCGGAAAAGGAGCCCGTTTCAACCACGCGGACGAAGGTTTCCATTGCGGCTAGCCTGTCCAATCCGCCCTCCGTCTCTTGTGGCTGCGACCGGTTCTGACCTCAAACGAGCGGCCCAGCCCTTATTCCAGCTCGGAATGCATCTTATTCACTCGGCACTGCTACCGGAATAGGTTGGGCCCAGTATTTTTGGGCTGTCAACGGCTGGCCATGACCACCGCCCGAACCCGAACCGCTCATCAAAGGATGTTTCCCATGACACTTCAGGCCAAGCTCGATGCCTTCAAGGCCGATTTCGAAGCAGGAAAGCCGCCCTACAATGTGCCGCCGTCCGTCATCGAAACCATGCACCGCGCCACTGCGGAACTCATCGCCTCCGGCGCCGCTGAAAGGGCCCTGAAAGCCGGAAACATGGCTCCGGTCTTCACGTTGAACGATCCCAAAGGCAAGCCTGTCAGTTCTGCTGAATTGCTGAAGAAGGGCCCGCTCGTATTGAGCTTTTATCGCGGTGTATGGTGCCCGTATTGCAACATGGACCTGCAGGCGCTCGAAGCCGCCAAACCGGAATTCGACAGGCTTGGCGCGTCGCTGGTGGCGATCTCGCCGCAGACCGCGCCGAACAGCCGCAAATCCGTGCGCCAGAACAGCCTTACCTTCCCGATCCTTTCGGATGCGAGGGGCGAGGTTGCCGCCGCCTTTGGTTTGCGCTTCCAGCTTCCCGGTTACCTGATCGATCTCTACAAGAGCCTGAAGAACGATCTGCCCTCGTTTAACGACGACCCGAGTTGGACGCTGCCGATGCCGGCCAGATACGTGATCGGCCAGGATGGCACCATTCTCTATGCAGAGGTCAATCCGGACTATACCCGCCGCCCGGAGCCGGAAGACATGCTGCCGACCGTACGGGACGCGGCTCTGAAACGGGTTGCGTAAACGAGCCCTTCGGGCCGTCAGTGGTCCCTGGAACTACTATGCAACGCCGAATAATTCCACGGACGTAGCTCATCGATTTTTCTGTCAGTGATCATGGCAGTGGCCCCCCTTGTTTTCACACATGATCATTGACAGACAGAGGCCTAACCGCTCAATCCGGGTGGGTTGGCATTATTCAGTGGATCAATCGTCTCGCACCGACCGTTGCTTATTGACGGAGCAGGCTCTTGGTTGGCGCGGATTCAGCCAATGTTTTCCAACTGCTCCACCAGTATTGCGGAAAAGACCTCCGCGATCGGCCGCTTTGTTTCGCTCGGTTGTATGACGAAATAGGGATATGGGGCTGGAATCTCGAGATCCAGAACCTTGATCAGGGAGCCGCGGCGAAGATCCTCAGCGCAGAGGATCGAACTGCCGACAGCTACCCCGCAGTCCTCCCGGGCCCCCTGCAGGGTCAGGTAGGCATTCGGAAAGTACATATGCTGTCGAGGCAATATCTGCCCTGCCGCACTGGTCCTGATCAACCTTTGCCAGTCTTCTCCATCATCGGAGTGCAACAGTACATGGTTCTGCAGGTCAGCCGGCGAACGCAAGGCGTTGCGATAGAAGAGGTTGGGACTGCAAACCGCAAAATAGCGTTCGTTTTTCAGGATGGCGTATCGTGACCCATGGATCGGCCGCTCGCCATACGAAATGACAACGTCCATGGCCTCGCTGGCCTGTTCAATGGGAAAGAGCCGCACTGTCACGAGTGGAAATCTGTCAGCAAACCGATCGAGGATGCCCATCAGACGCAATGCGGCAAGCCCCGGTGCACAGGACACATGCAGCTCCCCTTCGAAACTGTCGCTCGCGGCGGTTCGGCAGGCGCTCTGAATTTCCTCAAAGGCTCTGCTGAGCTTGGCAAAGAACGCCGCTCCGGATGCCGTCAGAGAGAATTCCTTTCGGCTCCGCACGACCAGTTGGGTCCCAAGCTGTTCCTCCAGTGTCCTTATGTGGTGCCTTACCGCGCCAGGGGTGACGTTCAAATCCCTCGCAGCCCCCGGAATACCTCCAAGCTTGGCCACAGAGAAGAAGGCTCGCAGTGACGAAAGGTGGAGCAGCTCATTGTGCATCTGTTTATCCGCGTCAATTTAATTGGCGTAATTTGCTATATTTATTGATTTGCGTCAATTTCATTATTGGAGTTACGTTCCTGATCAAGAAAAACGTCGATAGTGGACCGTATGTCATTCCGGGAACACCCATCAGCCTGCGACGAAAACGCGTTCATCCAGATGGAGGATGTGAGCAAGAGGTTTGGCGCGCTCACAGCTCTGAGCAGCGTCAACCTTGATGTGCGCCAAGGCGAGTTCCTGACCCTGCTGGGCCCTTCGGGCTCGGGCAAAAGCACGACGCTGATGTGTCTTGCCGGCTTCGAGGCGCCGAGTGAAGGGCGCGTATTGCATCGAGGCGAAGACTTTACGAGCCTTTCACCGGAAAAGCGTGGCTTCGGTGTGGTTTTCCAAGGCTATGCCCTTTTCCCGCACATGAGCGTGGCCGAAAACGTTGCGTATCCCCTTGTCGTCCGAAAAATCGCCCGGGCCGAGCGCGAGAGAAAAGTCCGCGCCATGCTGTCGACGGTCGGGCTCGGACACTACGAGGATCGTCGCATTCAGAGCTTATCGGGTGGGCAACAGCAACGCGTGGCCCTGGCCCGGGCACTGGTGTTCGGCCCCAACCTCCTCCTCTTGGATGAGCCGTTTTCCGCGCTCGACCGGCGCCTTCGCGGCGAAATGCAGTCTGAATTGACGCGCATACATCAGGAACTGGGAACGGCTTTCGTCTTCGTCACGCACGACCAGGATGAGGCTCTCTCCCTGTCTGATCGCATTGCTGTTTTCAACAAGGGAAGAGTCGAGCAGATCGCCGAGCCCAGCAAGATATACGAAGAGCCCGCTACGACATTCGTCGCGGAATTCGTTGGCGAAACCAATCTTCTCGACGTGACTCGCGTCAAGGCCGTTGGCGATCCCAATCTCTATCATGCCCACTACGGCGATACCGAAATCATCTGCCGCGGTCCGCAAGACGCCGTGCCGGCGCCTGATAGCAAACTCAGCGTTCGTCCCGAGGACGTTGAACTGCACGCCACCCTCCCGGTGAATGGCACGCAGCTCAACGCCATAAGTGTCCGACTGCTCCGCTCGACATATTTTGGCGCATCTGTAGAGGCCCTGCTTGGGGACCAGGCCGATAGGCAATTTCGAGTCCGGCTCAGCACGAAGCGTGCCCGCAACACCGGCCTCGAGGATGGCCGCAGCTATTGGCTGAGCTGGCCCAAAGGGACGGGCTACCTGGTTCCAAAGTAACCGACCGCATAAACATAACAACCGAGGGGTTTGCAATGACTGAGAGAACATCGCATTTCACACTACCGAACATGACACGTCGCCAATTCAGCATATCGGCCATGGCGGCGGCTGCCGCCGGAGCCATCCTCCCGCGTTCGGCTTTTGGAGCCGACCAGTTGGTCGTCGCCAACTGGGGCGGTAACTCGGTGACTGCGTTCGAACAGGCATTTGCAGAACCATGGAGCAAGCTCAACGCCGGCAAGCTGGTTGTCGACGGCGGGGGACCGAGCGAAGGCGCCGTCAAAACGCAGGTGGAAAGCGGCGCGGTGCGCTGGGACGTCTGCGACGGCGAAATGTACTCGTCTTATCGTCTTGGCAAGGACAACCTTGTCGAAAAGCTGGATTATAACATCATCGATAAGACGCTGGTCGGCTTCGGGGACGTTCACGACTATGGCGTTGCCAACTATGTCTACAGCTATGTCATCGCTTTCGACGCCAGCAAGTTCGGCGGCGATCCGCCGAAGAGCTGGGCCGACTTCTGGGATGTCAAAAAGTACCCAGGCAAACGGTCGCTCTATAAGTGGATGAGCGCAAATCTCGAGATCGCGCTGCTTGCTGACGGCGTCAAGCCGGCGGAACTCTACCCGCTCAACCTCGATCGGGCCTTGGCAAAGATCGCCGAGTTGAAGCCGCATATCCTTACGCATTGGGAGACAGGAGTTGAGAGCCAGCTGCTACTGCGCGACGGCGAAATAACCATGGGTCAGGTGTGGAACACGGGCGCCGAGCTGGTCAAAAAGCAGACCTCAGGCCAAGTGGATTATACGTTCGATCAGGCCGTTGTTTCGCCATCCGTTTGGTTCGTCCCCAAGAACAACCCGGCCGGACGCGATGCCGCGATGCGCTTCATCCGCATGACGCAGGATCCAGCAGTCCAGGCAAAACTGATGGAAGTTAACGGCATGGGCCCGGTCAATCCGGCTGCCAACGCGCTCCTGTCGCCCGAGTTGCAGAAGATCAGTCCATCCGCGCCGGATAATTTCAACCGATCGGTGCTGATGGACAACAAGTGGTATGCCGAGAACTACGGCCAGGCGCTGGATAAGTACACTGCGCTGATCTCCGGCTAAACGCTTCTCTTAACTAGCCGGCGGAGCGTTCCGCCGGCGTCTCCCATGGAAACGATCTGATGGCTACTCGTGATGCGAGCTGGCTCGGCTTTTCGCTCGCCCTGCCGCTGCCGACTTTGCTTGTGCTGACCTATCTTCTACCGCTTGCTGGCGTGCTTGCCTGGAGCATCAGCACGCCTGCTGGCATTGGCTTCGGCAATTACAGGCAGATCGCAACGGATCCGCTCGTTGTTTCCATTCTTCTACGCACGCTAAGGATCTGTGTCGCAGTCACGCTGATCAGCGTCGCGATCGCGTATTTCCTCGCCTATCACCTTCGTTTCGGCTCGCCATGGAAGAAGCGGGTAGTGCTCATTGGCGTGCTTATCCCGTTCTGGCTTTCCTCGCTAATAAGGGCCTTTGCCTGGCTCATGATCCTTCGCGCAAACGGTCTCGCAAACACGTTTCTGCAGTCGACGGGAATGATCGCTGAGCCGCTGGCGTTGGCGCGAAACGAACTCGGCGTCATGATTGGCATGATTCACTTTCTGGTGCCCTATGCGGTGCTGCCGATCTTTTCGTCGCTGCAGCATATCGACAACCGGCTTCTTCAGGCATCGCGCAGCCTTGGCGCCGGTTTCTGGAGAGGCTTCAAAGACATCCTCGCGCCTCTGTCTAGCTCGGGGGTGCTGGCGGCAACGATCATTGTCTTCATCTTCAGCCTTGGTTTCTTCGTGACACCTGCGGTTCTTGGCGGCGGTCGCGTGGTCATGGTGGCAGAGTACATCTACCTGCAAATGTTCCAACTCTCCAACTGGGGTCTCGGCGCGGCGCTCAGCGGCATCCTCATGGTGGTCGTGGTGGCCCTCATGTTGGCGCTGATCAAGATCGTCGGGATCCGCCGACTCATGGATACCGCGTCGTGAGAAAGTTCGCGAGTTGGGCCGGAATCCTGCTGGTCATTACCTTTCTTCTGCTGCCGCTCATCGTCATCATTCCGTTGTCGCTTACGCCAACGAGCTTTCTCTCGTTCCCGAGCAGGGCGTTGTCCTTGCGACACTATGTGGCGTTGTTCACCGATCCCAAATGGATCGGTTCAGGGGTGGACAGCATCATCGTCGCTACCCTCACCGCGATTTCCTGCACGCTGCTGTCGGTGGCCATGGCCAGCGGACTTTGGCTGATGAACAGCCGCTGGACGCCTGTCTATGTCACGATCGCGCTGGTCCCGATCGTCGCGCCACAAGTCGTGTCCGCCATGATTGTCTATTATCTCGAAGCGCGGCTCGGCATTCTCGACAGCTACGCCGGTCTCGTCGTCGGGCATTGCATCGTAGCCTTGCCTTACGCAGTCATTACCATGCTGGTGGCGTTCGCACGGCTGAGCCGGTCACTGGAGCGCGCTTCCCGTTCGCTTGGCGCGAGCACCTCGACCACGCTCTGGCACATACTGCTGCCGAATGTGAGATCCGGAATTTTCGGTGCGGCATTCCTGTCCTTCGTGATCTCGTGGGATGAGGTTGCAGTCACGTTGTTCATTTCGGGCCTGAATGTGATGACGCTTCCGAAGCGCATCTGGGATGGACTGCGCTTCGACATCAATCCGGTCATCGCTTCCGTATCCGTCATCATGATCATCATCACGACCATCGCTCTCATCGCCCGCGCCATGCTTCCGACCAAGCGTTAATTCGAAAGACCAGGAGAACCACTATGTTGACTGCATTTTCATTGGCCACCTACCGCGACCGGCAAAAGAAGCTGCGTGCCCGCATCAAGAAAAAAGAGCTTGATGCTCTGATCGTCAACTTCCCGGATAACATCAATTATCTGACCGGTTTCGATAGCCTTGGCTTCCTCTGGTACCAGGCGCTTATTGTCTCCGAAAAGGTCCAGCCGGCGCTGTTCTTCACCCGCACTTCAGAAATGCCTTGCGTTCACGAACTCTCGGCGATCGAAGATGCGGTCTTCTACGATATTGCCACCCAGGATCCGCTAGAGCTTGTCGCCAAGGCCCTGATCGACGCCGGCCATGGCAAGGGCCGTATCGGTGTCGAGACCCATGCCTTCACCTTCTCGCCCGATCAGTTCCTCCGGCTGCAGAAATATCTGCCTGATGCGACATTGGTGGATGCTTCGACGGCCGTTGCCGAAGAGCGCCTCATCAAATCACCACAAGAGATCGAGTATCAGCGCTCGGCCGCGCGCATGGCCGACTACGCCATGAAGCGGGCTTTCGAAGCGATCCGGCCTGGTCGTTCCGAAGTGGAGATTGCCGGCGAGATTGCAATGGCACTCGGCGAGGCCGGCAGCGAGTACAGCGCAATCTCACCGATGGTGGCAACCGGCCGTCGCAGTACCATGACGCATGCCATGCCGCATCGCCAAGTGGTCAGCGTCGGCGATGTCGTCCTCGTTGAACTCGCCGGGGTTTGCAATCGCTACCACAGCATTTTGATGCGCACCGCAGTGGTGGGCAATCCTTCGCCGCGGGTCAGAGAGGTCTCGGACCTGCTGACGGAATCCTTCAACGCGGCGATGGACGCCGCCAAGCCCGGCCAGCCGGTTGGCGGTACGAACGCGGCATGCAACAAGGTCCTCAACCGCATGGGCCTCGCCAAGACCCGCGTCCATCGTATCGGCTACAGCTTGGGTCTTGCCTATCCGCCTTCCTGGCTCGAAGCCATGATGCTGGACGAGGCCGACGACCATGTGTTCGAGCCAAACATGTCGTTCTCGATGGAGCCTAACTTGTCGCTTTACGACGAAGGTTTTGGCCTCAAGCTCGGCGATACGGTGCTTTGCACCGAAGCGGGCTCCGTCAGCCTATCCGAGCTTCCACCGACCTTGACCATCCTGGGTTAAACCGCGATGTCACAGGCACCCGCGATGGACGTTTTCTGGAACGACGATGTGCTGTTCCACGATACCGGATTTGGCTTTTTTGAAGCACCGGAGAGCCCGTTGCTCTCTGTTCAGATTGCACACCCGGAGGGCCCAGACCGCATCCGCAACATGAAGTCCGTCCTGCAGCGCGGACCGGTCGCGCAGCAGTTGCGCTGGCGAACCAGCACACATGCACTGGAAGCGGATCTGATCCGCTTCCATGAAGAAACCTATGTTGCCGAGGTGAAGCGGGCCGCCCACGAGGGCCGGCGTTTTACCGCGACAACGTTGCTCAGACCCGGCGCCTGGCCCGCCCTACTTGCCGCTGCCGGGGCAACACTCGATGCTGGCCGCCACGTTCGTGTGACGGGCTCACCGGCCTTTGCACTGGTCCGTCCACCCGGTCATCACGCGGGGCGCGCGATGGCCGACGGCTACTGCTTCTTCAACCATGTCGGCATCGCGGCGGAAGATGCCGTCGCGAATGGCACAGCGCGCGTGGCGATCGTCGATTGGGATGTCCATCACGGCAATGGCACCCAAGCTGGCTTCTATGATCGCGCCGACGTGCTGACGGTATCCATGCACATGGACCACGGCGCATGGGGCCCAACTCACCCCGAGACCGGTGGCGTGGACGAAACAGGCACTGGTGCGGGTGCGGGCTTCAATCTCAATGTCCCACTGCCGATGGGGTCGACGGATACGACATATCTCGGCGCATTCGATGAGATCGTGGCTCCGCGACTGCGGGCCTTCGAACCTCAAATGCTGATCATTGCAAATGGCGTCGACGCAGGTCAGTTCGATCCCAATGGCAGGCAGCTCGTTACCATGTCAGGCTTCCACGCCTTGGCGTCGCGCGCACGGGCACTGGCCGATGAACTCTGCGCAGGGCGGCTGCTTGTCGTCCAGGAAGGAGGCTACAATCCGGCTTATGCGGCATTCAGCGTGCATTCGGCAATCGAGGGCTTCGCGGGCCTTCCGGAGAGTCTCAAGGATCCGCTGGGTTTCATGCCGCAGGCCGAGCAGCGCGCGAAACACGACGTGGATTGGCTGAAGGCCCGGATTCTGGCCGGGCAATAAACACTCGGCTTTGGCACGCCGGTGTCGGACTTCAGCTTCCGCCGACTCAGCGGGCCGGCCACGACCTCAAGCCGCGGCAGCCACAGCCAAGTGATGCCTGTGCGGAATTCTCGTTCACGCAATATCGATCGGCAAAGGAAAATTCGATGAGCAGAACACGCCACTACAGATGAAGTCCAACAAATTTTCACCACCACCACCAACGTCATGTGTCGACGCTGAATGGGCTCACATCGGGCCCTGAGGAGATTACAGTGGCCGACAATCTGTCCACAGCTGACCGGCGCGTTTTCTGGCACGACACCGTGGTGACGCAGCCGTCCTGCCCTCCCCTGGCGGCCGACGTAAAGTGCGATCTAGCAATTGTCGGCGGCGGATTTACCGGACTCTGGACCGCTCTTGAGGCACGACGTCAACGGCCACAAGACCGCATCATCCTGATTGAGCAAGGTCGTTGCGGCGATGGAGCGTCTGGGCGCAATGGCGGTTTTTGCGCACCCTCGATTTCACATGGCGTCGGCAATGCACTCAAGCGCTGGCCAAAGGAGGCTGAGGCGCTGGTGCGCCTGGGTAGGGTCAATCTCGACGAGTTTGAGGCCGATCTGGGCGAATTCGGCATCGATGCCGAGTTCGAACGGAAAGGCAAGCTGAACGTAGCAGCCAAGCCCTGGCAGGTGGAAAGTCTCCAGTCCTGGGCCCGCAACTATCGAAGGTTCGGCATAGACTGCCAAATCCTCACTGGAGACCGCTTGCGCGAAAAATTCGATTCGCCAGTTTATCCAGCCGGGCTTTACGAACCAAACTATGCCTTGCTCAATCCGGGGAAGATGGTGGCCGAGCTGCGGCGCGTTGCGCTGGCGAAATCGATCGAAATTCATGAAGGCACGACCGCTAGCGCATTGCGCGTGGTGCAAGGCGCAATAGAGTTAGGGACGGCGGGTGGGATCATTCGCGCCCGACATGTGGTGCTGGCAACAAATGCTGCGCCTCCGCTCCTTAGCCGCCTGCGCAACGCGATCATTCCGATTTTCGATTATGCTCTGGTGACGCGACCTCTCGACAATGACGAGTTGGCGTCGATCGGTTGGACCGGCCGGCACGGCGTAGCCGATTGCGGAAACCAGTTCCACTATGTTCGCAAGACCGCCGACAATCGCATCCTTTGGGGCGGCTTTGATGCGGTCTATCACTTTGGCTCGCGTCGAGACGAAGTCTTCCTCAGACAAAGCCAAAGTCTTGCTCGTCTGGCAAAGAACTTCGCAACCGCATTGCCAGCCCTCGCCCATGTGCCATTTACACATGCATGGGGCGGCATCATCGACACCTCCGCGCGGACCACCTTCTTTGCGGGACTGGCTTGTGGCGATCGCGTTGCCTACGCCATGGGGTTTACCGGACAAGGTGTGTCAGCCAGCCGATTCGCCGCGCTGACAGTGCTCGATCTGCTTGGAAAGCGTGATAGCGAACGGACTCGACTAGCCATGCTGCGCCGTCCACCATTCCCGTTTCCTCCCGAACCTATTCGATGGCTGAGTATTCGCTGGGCTCAACGTGGACTGGCGCGCGAGGACGAGACCGGCCGACGTTCCCTGCTCAACAAGGCGCTCGATACGCTCGGCGTCGGGTTCGATTCCTGAAAGAGTAAAGCATGGCTTCGCTTAAGCATGTCATTCCCTTTGACAAGGACGCGATCGAACCGTGTGAAACTGTCGCGTCGGATCCGGCAGCGGTCGATCGGCCTTACCAGGCGCGCAGCTGGCGGCACTTCCAGAAAGCCGAAAGGGGCGCGACTGCGGGCATTTGGGAAGCCGAGGCCCATCTTGAACGGATTGACTGCGGTTACGACGAGCTATGCCATATCCTCGAGGGCAGCGTGCGGCTGACCAACGTCGCGGGCGATTCTCGAACCTTCGGCCCAGGGGATAGCTTCGTTGTAGCGGCTGGCTTCAAAGGAATATGGGAAAACCTCACCCCAGTCAGGAAGGTCTTCTTCATCCTCGTTTAGATGCAGGGCTTAGGCAGATTTCACGTGACCAGTAGCAGCCGGCGATCTTTCATAACACTCTCATCTAAAGAGGCTCCTAAAGACCTGCCCGGAAGCAAGATTAGCGCGCGTTGCGATCAGTGACGGACCTGGATCCTGAATGTCTTCGCCGATTGCCGCAGAGCTGCCCGGGTGCCGCAAAGACACCGTGCCACCATTGCCAGGATCGTGCCTGTCATTTGCGGAATATGGGTAGTGTGCTGAGAGTTCTGCAAATTCGCTGAGAGAGGGCGGTCATGGCAGGCTGGTGATGTTCAACGTCACCTGATTCCCGCGAAGGAACGCCCCCATGACCAAGACTGAAAATAAGACTGCCAGCGCCGCCGTCAAAGACATTCTGCTTTCGAACCCAGAGGGTTTGCACGAAGTGATCCGTGCGGTGATGCAGGAGGTGCTCGAGGCCGAGATGGAGGAGGCGCTGGGGGCTTCGAAAGGGGAGCGCACGCCGGAGCGTCTGGGCTATCGCTCGGGCTATTACGGCCGCACGCTTGTCACCCGTGTCGGCAAGCTTGAGCTGCGGGTTCCTCAGGACCGGGCCGGCCGCTTCTCCACCGAGCTGTTCGAGCGCTACCAGCGTTAGGAGCGCGCCTTGGTGGCGACGCTGGCGGAGATGTATGTGCAGGGCGTGTCGACCCGCAAGGTCAAGGCGATCACCGAAGAGCTGTGCGGTCACGCCTTCTCCGCCTCGTCGATCTCGGCCATCAACAAGCGGCTGGACGAGAGCCTGAAGGCCTTCGCCGAGCGGCCGCTTCAAGAGCCCTTTGCCTACCTCATCCTCGACGCCCGCTACGAGAAGGTGCGCGAGGCCGGCATCGTCATGAGCCAGGCGGTGCTGATCGCGGTCGGCATCGACTGGGACGGCCGGCGCCAGATCCTGGCGGTGGAGATGGCCAATCGCGAGCTCGGCCTGGAAGGACTTCCTCGTCGCGCTCAAAGGCGCGCGGTCTCAGGGGCGTCGAACTGGTCGTGTCCGACGATCATGCCGGCCTGGTCGCGGCGATCGGCGAGGTGATCCCGGAAGCGGCCTGGCAGCGCTGCTACGTGCACTTCCTCAGGAACGCACTCGATCATCTGCCGAGGAAACATGGCGACGACTGCTTGCAGGAGCTGCGCTGGCTCTATGACCGGCGCGATCTCGCCGAAGCCAAGGCCGATCTCACCGCGTGGCTTGCCAAATGGTCGGGCCGCTATCCGCGGCTGACGACGTGGGTGGAGGAGACCATCGAGCATACGCTGACCTTCTTCCGCCTGCCGCGCCAGCACCACAAGCACCTGAAGTCGACCAACATGCTCGAACGCCTCAACGAAGAGGTCAGGCACCGCACCTATGTCGTGCGCATCTTCCCGAACACCGAAAGCTGCCTGCGCCTGGTCAGGGCGCTGGCCGTCGAGACCAACGAAAACTGGATGGAGGCCAACCGCTACATCAACATGGACGACCTGCGCGAGCACAAGAAGCTCGCTCTGCGCCAAGCCGCATGACCAGCCTCATGGCCGCCCCCTTTTTGCAGAACTTGACGCACACAACGCGACACCACGTTTTAATTGGTTGGCGGCAGAGCGACTTTTGCGTTGCTTACGTGGTCTTCGTCTTGGGAATATCTTCGGCTGTAGTCTCGCGAGCAACGGCCTGCGATGCTTGCGCCGTGAAGATAGCGGGCCTATTTCGCCGAATGACCGATCAAAAGCTTATCTGCCAAGTCAATCACACTTCCTCCGCCTGGCCGTTTGCGACGGACTCGGCGTCAGCACCGAGCCCTTGCAGCGATCTCTCAAGGTCTACTTCTACCTCGGGCGGTAAGACCTCTGAAATGCCGTAAATCCCAGAGATTCCGCCATTTTTGCCTGATGTGCTCGATTGCGTTCTGATGACTGCGAGCCGCCATCACCTCTCAGATGTTCGCCGCATTGTCTTGGACTACCGGACGCCCCGCGCGAAAAGTGCACCAAGGAGGACGATGACCCTCGCCAAGTTTCTTTTTGGTCAGAACGCCGTCCGGGTCGCGCTTTTGATCGCAGAGCCTGGCTCGAGACCGAGTTTGCGGCCCGCAATCTCGGTGATCGGAACTGGCGCTTGCAGTGGTGCGACGCCGCCTTGACTCCGTGGCGGGTCTCACATCCGATTGTGATTGCGCGCCTGCATGACAAAGGCCGAAAAATGGGCCACGTCGGCGTCGCTTGGTTCCTGACCCGTGAAGCTGCGCAGATAGGCCGCAAGGTGGCCAAGGCGAGTCTCCGCCAGCTCTTTCACGTCGAGCACATAGTAGCCTATTTGCATGTAATAGAGCACCCGCGCCCGAATGAGAGCGTCTTCTTCACTGTAGCCATGACGCAGGTAAAGGTCGCGTATGGCGCCCAGTCTCTCATCATCCGCCGTGTCAATGATCCTGCGCACTTCGGCGGAGCGGCGTGCCCACTCGCGCACAGCGAAATCGAAGCGCGGGTCGAACAGACTCTCGTCCGCCCAGCACTCAAAGACGTTCATCACACCACGTATGATGGTCTGGGCAGGCCTTGCCGCCCGTTCGACTATCGCCCTGGTGTTCGTGTCACGCCAGTGCTCCAGCAGGCGATTCAGCAGATCCTGGCGGTTCTCGAAATAATTGTAGAAACTCGATCGCGACACGCCGAGCCGCTCGCTCATCTGCAGGACGCGTACGCTTTCCACGCCCTCGGTGACCAGCACCTCCAGAGCCAGATTGATCCACTCCCAGCGCGTCACCTTGACATTGCCGGGGGCGGTCTCTTTCTGCGGCATCAGCTTGATCATGACTGACGAATGACACAGCCCAAAACACGACGCAAGCAGGGCTAGACATATCTGTCCAATCATTGTACATATATGTCCAATAGCGATCGTCCTGATCTTGGGAGGCAGGATTGACGTCACATTATCGAGCAGTCGCTATCGGAGGCAGGGTCGCCGGCGCTTTGGTGTCGTATCACCCCGCCGACCCCGGTTGGACGGATGTGGTCCGGATCGGTCGGGATGAATTCGCCGCCGGCTCAACATTGCCATGCGGCCGCAGGCTTCCGCGTTTTGAAATGCCGATCCGAACCCCGCCGCTTTCGACGAGCCGCCAGTTCTCGACATTTCGAATTTCGGCACTTCGCCGGAGACCAGTTCGCGCCCGGCAACCGTACGCGCCAACGGCATCTGGAGCGGACGCTCGAGCGTTTCCTGCGGCTGCGGCCTCGGCCGAAATCCTCGACGAATTTATCGCGCGCCGCACCGAAGAGGGTGGCGCGACGCCCGTCTCCTGACGGGCAATGGCTGATGAAACGGGCCTGACGGCCAATGGGAGGAAGAGATGGGCTTTCTGAGACGCAACGACAAACCTGTTCCCGAAACTGTCCAGCGGATGGCGGTGGAGGCCGCTGAGGGACGCATGGATCGCCGCGAATTCCTGGCGCTCGCCAGCGTCTTCGGGCTTTCGACAGCCGTCGCCTACGGCATGATCGGTCTCGCGGCCCCTGCGGCGGCGGCGGCACAGCCGAAGAAAGGCGGCGTCATCAAGGTGGCCATGCTGGTCAAGGAGATGAAGGATATACGCAGCTTCGACTGGGGCGAAATGGGCAACCTCGCCCGCCAGGTCCTGGAGCCGCTGGTCAGATACACGAAGGATTTCACCTTCAAGCCCATGCTTCTCGAAAAATGGGACGTGAACGACGATGCGACCGAGTACGTGCTGCATCTGCGCAAGGGTGTGAAATGGAACAACGGCGACGATTTCAACGCCGACGACGTCATCTTCAACCTCGAACGCTGGTGCGAAAAATCTGCGCAAGGCAATTCCATGGCCGCGCGCATGGCCAGCCTGATCGACCCGGCGACAGGCAAGGCCCGGAACAGCGCCATCGCCAGGGTCGACGACCATACGGTGAAGCTGAAACCGTCGGTGCCGGACATTTCCATCATCCCCGCCTTTTCGGACTATCCGGCCCTCATCGTGCATCGCGACTTCGAGAAGATGGGTTCGGATTTCGTGAAGAACCCGATCGGCACCGGACCGTTCGAACTCGTCTCCTACGAAACCGCGGTGCACGCGGTCTACAAGCGGCGCGAGAACGGCGGGCCCTGGTGGGGCGGCGAGGTTCATCTCGATGGCATCGAATTCATCGACTACGGCAACGACCCCAACGCCATGATCAGCGCCTTCGAGGCGGGTGAAATCCATACCAACTATGAGACCACCGGCGACTATGTGGCGATCCTGGACAAGATGGGGCTGGTGCGCAGCGAGATTTTGACCGCCGGCACTCTGACGGCCCGCATGAACGTCAACAACAAGCCATATGACGACCAGAGGGTGCGCAATGCCGTCCAACTCGCGGTCGACAATGGAGCGGTGCTTAGCCTGGGCTACAACAATCTTGGCGAGGTGGCGGAAAACCACCATGTGTGCGGCATCCATCCTGAATACGCGCCGCTTCCCAAGATGGAGAGGAACATCGAGAAGGCGAAAGCGCTGATGGCCGAGGCCGGTCAGGCGAACTTCGAGCACGAGATCATCACGGTCGACGAGGATTGGCAGAAGAACACCGGCGATGCGATCGCGGCGCAGATGCGCGAGGCCGGCTTCAAAGTGAAGCGGACTGTTCTGCCAGGCTCGACCTTCTGGAACGATTGGACGAAATATCCCTTCTCGCTCACCGTCTGGTCGATGCGGCCGCTCGGCGTACAGGTGCTGGCGGTTGCCTACCGCTCTGGCGAAGCTTGGAACGAGTCCGGTTTCTCGAACAAGGAATTTGACGAGAAACTATCTCAGGCGATGGCTACCCCCGACGTAGAGAAGCGGCGCGCGATTATGAAGGATGTCGAGAAGATCCTTCAGGACTCCGGTGTCCTCGTTCAGGCTTACTGGCGCAAGATCTTCAATCACTCTGCACAGGCGGTGAAAAACTATAGCACCCATCCCATGCAGGAAACGATCTTCGAAGAGGTATGGCTGGAAACCTAGGTGAAGCTCACATCGAGCGGACACGACCCGTAGTGTCCGCCCCGATCAACTACGCCGATACGATGCCCCAGATGCAAGGAAACAAAACGTGGCCACACGCTTGACTGAGGAAAGGCACGTCGTCCTTGCTGTTTATCCGGGTGTATCGCTGTTGGATCTGGGCGGACCGCTGGAGGCGTTCCGTGTATTCTCGGAGTTCGGAGGCGACCACCGCATCCGCTACAAATGCACCGTTGTTTCTTCGCAAGGCGGCCAGGTAGCCACGGCCGACGGAGTGCCGCTTGTCGCGCAATCCATCAAATCCCTCTATCGTGTGAAGATCGATACGCTGATTGTGCCCGGGGCGTTTCTGGTCGATGACGTCACGCGTGATGTCGATCTCATCAAGTGGGTGGCAAGAACGGGCCCGCGATGCCGCCGCGTATGTTCCGTCTGCGTCGGCAGTTTCTTGCTCGCCGCGGCAGGCCTGTTGAAGGGTAGACGCGCCGCCACTCATTGGATGCACGCGAAATTGCTTGCCCAACGGTATCCCGAAATAACCGTGGAACCCGACGCCATTTTTGTCCGCGACGGACGTGTTTGGTCGTCCGCCGGAGTAACTACCGGGATTGATCTGGCCTTGGCTTTGATCGAGGACGATTGCGGTCGTGAGGCGGCAATGAGCGTGGCGCGTATGCTTGTTGTCTATCTCAAACGCGCCGGCGGTCAATCGCAGTACAGCGCGCTTCTCGCGACTCAAGGAGAAGCGGATTCTGATGCGTTCATCGAACTCGACCGTTGGATCGCCGAGAACCTCACCACCTCGCTGAATGTCGAGGCGCTTGCGGAGCGTATGCACATGAGCTTGAGGAATTTTACCCGTGTTTACACCCAAAAACGCGGGCGGACTCCCGCCAAGGCGGTGGAGGCAATACGCCTTGACGCAGCGCGACGCCTTCTTGAAGAAAGCGACGATCGGATCGAAGGGATCGCCGAGACTTGCGGATATCGGGGCGAAGAGCAAATGCGGGCCGCGTTTGTGCGCGTCCTTAACATTCCGCCTCGTGAGTATCGCCGCCGTTTTGCCACCAGAAACAGTTCGTTGGCGAGATCAAACAAAGCCGGCGACGGCTGCCAACTCAATTCGCAATGATCCGGCTGTCTTTTGCGTAGTTGGCCGGTTCAAGCCGTCGCCGCGACACCGGCCAAGCGACTTTGTCGCCTATTTTCCTGCGCCGCCTGTGGCGTGTTCCGAAAGCTGATGGGGCGTGCTCAACAGGTGTTGATTATGGGGTAGTGAAACCTCCATCCACGGCATGAACAGTGCCTGTCGCGTAGCGGGAATCATCGGACAGCAAGAAAGCCACCAGCCCGGCCACGTCTTCCGGTGTGCCGTGGCGACCGAGCGGCACGGTCTCGGCGAACGTCTTGTCGGATCCAGCGAACACTTCCTCGGCAAGCTTGAATGTCATGGATCCTGCTATTGGACCCGGAGCGCACGCATTGACCCGAATGCCGCGGTTTCCAACTTCGAGGGCAGCGGTCTTCGTCATGCCAACAATTGCGTGTTTTGAACCGACATAGGCGACGATGCCGGCTCCCCCGACGACGCCAAGTGCGCTCGACATGTTCACCACTGAGCCTCCGTCGCGCATTCGCGGGAAAACGTACTTCATCCCGAGAAAGACGCCGCGAACGTTGACAGCCATGACCCGGTCAAAATCCGCTTCCGGAAACCCGACAATCGGACGAACACGGGTCTGGATGCCGGCATTGTTGACGAACCCGTCGATCGCACCCCACAGCGAGAAAGCCTTTTCGGCGTACGCTTTTACCTGCTCGGTGTTTGTGACGTCGGCGACAAAGGACTCCAATACGCCCTGCGGCGAAATCTTGTCCAGCTTGGTGCGTTCTTCCTCGCGCTCCACCACGGCGAGCACGTTTGCTCCCTCCGATATCAGCCGCTCGGCGATTGCTAGACCAAGGTCGCCACTGGCCCCTGTAATGACGATGTTCTTTCCCGTGAAGCGCATCTTGTCCCCTGTGATTGGTTGTCGATCTCTGTCCGTCATGCGCCCTAAGCTCGCGTCGTGGACGCCGAAATCATGGAAAATCTGCGCAACTCGATGTCGCCGGTGATCAGTGTCGGTGCCGCTGCCAGAAACTTTCGGATATGTTTCGCATGCATGTGGGCCTCCAATCCGCTGGCTGTCTTCCAGTTTTCGTAAACGAACCAAACGTCGGGATCCTCGACGGACTGGTGCAGGTTGTAGGTCAGACACTCCGCTTCACTCCGTGTAGGCTCGACAAGGGCCATCAGCGCCATCCCCAGCTCATGCGTCCGCCCTGGGCGAGCGCGGAAGAATGCGAGATTTGTGACTGTGCTCATCTTCTTCGATCCTTCCGAAATCACTGCGGCGTCACCTGATAAGGATTTCGGCCAAGCGTTCACCAATCATTATGCTGGGCGCCTGGGTATTGCCGGTAATGATGTCGGGCATGATCGACGCGTCGGCGATGCGAAGATTGTCGACGCCATAAACCTTCAGCTTTGAGTCAACGACAGAAGCATCGTCTTGCCCCATCTTGGCGGTGCTCGTGGGGTGATGCATGGAGGTCGCGCCGTCGCGAATGAGATTGTCCAATTCCTCCCCAGCACGATCGCCGGGCAGAAGCTCGCGCTTGGCAAATGGCTTCATCGCTTCGGAATTCCCGAGATCGCGGGCCAGTTGCATGCCACGTCGCAAGGCCGCAAGATCACGCGGGTCCGACAGGAAGTTAGAGTGTATTTTCGGCGGCACGCGTGGATCGGTCGATTTAAGTTCAATAAAGCCACGGCTCGCTGGGCGAACCAGGCCAGGTGCAATCGTCCAGGCGCCGTTTACGGCATATTTCGCAGTGACTTCGGAGACATAGGGAACTTCGATCTGGAATATATGAAGATCGGGAGTGGCCAAGTCGGCGCTGCTTTTGACGAACAGATTGGCTTCGGCGGCATTGTTACGGACCACCATAGGCTCGTGCGGTTCCCATAGCGCTGACCCGATGATGGGATGGTCTTGAAGGTTCCGTCCAACGCCAGGCAAGTGCGAAACCAATGGAATTCCAAACCGGTCAAGTTCGGCACGATCGCCGATACCGGAAAGCAACAGGATCTTCGGTGTTTGAATGGCGCCCGCCGAAAGAACCACTTCCCGTGAAGTCGCTATTCGGTGAATTTCACCCTGCCATTCGAATTCGGTCCCGGTGACCACGTTGCCGTCGACCAACAAGCGATTGACGAACGCGTTCGTCAACACTGTAAGGTTCGGTCGGTCCATCACCGGGTAAAGATAGGAAGCAGCGGCATTCAGACGGCGGCCGTCACGGATGCGGACGTTCGAGATGGCGGCGCCTCCGGAACCTTCCTGCATGATGCCGTTCTGATCCTCAAAGACAGGTATCCCCAAAGATTCGGCCGCCTTGAGGAAGGCCGGCGCGAGCGGGTTGGGGTCCGGTGCCGGTTGGACGAATACTTCTCCACCCCGGCCACGGCGCTCCGGGTCCGGGGCACCATGCCAGTCCTCGATGCGCTTGTAGATTTCCAGCACATGTCGATAGCCCCAGTCCTCATCGCCTGCTGCCTTGGCCCAGGAGTCGAAATCGTGTTTGTGGCCGCGTGCCCACACCATGCCATTGATGCTTGTTCCGCCGCCGAGCGCCTTGCCGGAGGCGTGCTTGATCGAGCGCTGGTTGACGCCAGCGCTCGGCGCGGCTTCGTACGCCCAATCAACGTCGGTGCCCTGGTTGAGATACCAGGATTCGGTCATGAGAATTCCTGGCCTGAGGTCATCGCCGCCTGCCTCGAGAAGCAGCACGTTGTTGAGAGTATCCTCGGCCAAGCGGCGAGCCACCGCAGCGCCCGCCGCGCCGGCCCCAACCACGATGTATTCGTAACTCTTCCTTAATCGCGATCGGAGCGCGGTCTGGTTGGCTCCGATGGCCATGAACTTCTGCGCCGCCTCGTCGGCGTCCGGGCCCGACAGGCCCAGTTGCGTCGCGCCGTCCAGGAAAACCCGACGATCGATTTGTCCCGTGACCAGTTGGCCTTCCAGCAGAGCAAGCCGGACAGAGTTCGACGCATTGGAAATATCGTTCATGGCTCCCTCCCGTATTGAATGGCAGGCGGAAAACTGAGCCGGCGATCGGATTGGGTGCGAAAGCGCCGCTCTGTCATCTCATGATGGAATATCCGGCTTCACGGAGGTTCGCCGCAATGACAACTATCCCATAAAAACTGCCACCCGACCTGGGACGAGAATTGAAGGGCAGCGTTTTAGGGCGTGAACCCATAAAATTCGGCGTTATGAGTTATCAGGATTGATGGTTAGCGACCATATTCCAAGTGGATGAGCGGATAAGGCTTGCCTTGCCCGTCGAGTGGCGAACGGCCTGTGCGCCTGAGACTAAACACCTACCGCAGCGGTCGAGTGGCGGCCTGCCTATACGGCTGGAAGGCTTGGCCTCACGAAGCGATGCAGAAGTTTGAGCAGCGCTGGCCGCTGGGGACGGCTGCGCGCACCTGTTATGGGTTGGCGCCTTGGCTAGGCAATCGTCGCGGCGATGTTGCCGATTTGCGGTGGGACCAGAGGGTGACGCGCAAGGTCATGATCGATGGCCAGGAGCGTCATTTCGACGGCTTCGACATCGTCCAGGCAAAAAACAGGAGCAGGACCGGTGGCAAGCGGCTTTTCGTACCGATTACCCCCATGCTTGCCGAGATCCTTGATGCCACGGACAAGCGCGGCCAAACCGTCTTGGTGACCGCTTATGGCCAGCCCTTCTCCGCCAAATCCCTGACCGGGACCATGGCGCACTGGTGCAAGCTTGCAGGGCTTGCGAAAGGGCTGACGCTGCACGGGCTGAGAAAGTCACTTGGCGTCTATCTCGCCGAGGCAGAGGTCTCGACCAGGCAAATCATGGATGTGCTGGGGCACGACGACATCGATCACGCTGAACTCTATTCACGCGAGGCATCGCAGGTCCGCCTGGCGGTTCAGGGCATGGATCGCGTGGTGCGGCTCGTGACCCGCAGGCCGCTGCTTGGCGAACCTGTTGGCGAACCTACCGGTAAGCCATTGATAAATAACGATAATGGTGGGCCCGGAGGGACTCGAACCCCCAACCAAGCGGTTATGAGCCGCCGGCTCTAACCATTGAGCTACAGGCCCCACGCGGGCTGGATTAATGTTTTTCCTTCGACGGCACAAGGCTTTCCCTGCGGGCTTTCACAGATCGCCCAAATCAGCCCATATTCGCGCCCTAGTTGAGCATCCGCGACAGGATCGCGGACCAAGGAGATTTTCATGACCAGACACCTTTTGCCTCTCGCGCTCGCCGCTGCAATCGCTTTTCCGGCGATGGCTGGAGCCACCGATTTGCCGACGCCGCCCCGCATCATCGTGTCCGGCGAAGGCGAGGCAACCGTCGCTCCCGATCTGGCGGTGCTGACGCTCAGCGTGATGCGCGAAGCCAAGACCGCACGTGCGGCGCTCGACGCCAACAACGACGCCATGGCCGCGGTGATCGCCGCGATGAAGGCGGCCGGTATCAAGGACCGCGACCTGCAGACCGCCGGCATCCAGACCAATCCACGCTACAATTACACCAACAAGCCGGACGGCAGCCAGGAGGCCGAGCTCGTCGCGTATCAGGTCACCAACACGCTCTCGGTGCGCGTGCGCGACGTCGACAAGACAGGCGAGATCCTCGACAAGGCGGTTTCGCTCGGCGTCAACCAGGGCGGCGGCATCGCCTTCACCAACGACAATCCGTCGGCCACCGTCAGCGAAGCCCGCAAGAAAGCGGTCACCGATGCCATGGCCAAGGCCAAGACGCTTGCCGAGGCCGCCGGCGTCAGCCTCGGCCGGGTGCTCGAAATCACCGATCAGAACATCAGGCCGATGCCGATGCCGATCAACGCCAAGGCTTTCGACGCCGCGGCCGGCGCGGCTCCGGTGCAGGCCGGCGAGAATTCCTACAACGTCCAGGTCACCGTCACGTTTGAACTGAAGTAACGCGCGAACGAGGGCAGTGTCCGTCGCCGGCGCTGCCGGCGACGGAGACACCCCCATCGCGAACGGAAAACCCCGCGGAATCGCTTCCGCGGGGTTTTTTCGAGCCGCACCCGTCGGATGGGACGGGGGCTCTGCTATCAAAAGGTTTCAGCGGTTGATGATCGGGCAGCCGCGCTCATTGGCGAACACGATGACGACGCGGTCGCCATACTGGCGGCCCATGACCTTGACCGTGCGGCGGCTGACGTCGACGATGCGGGCACGGCGCAGCCCCATGCGGTCGGCCTTGTCGAGGGCACGCTCTGGCGAACAGCCCCGGCGCCAGTCGTCGCGGCGCTCGTCGCGACGGTAGCGATAGCCATCATCACCGGCATAGACGCCGAAGCGCGGATCCTGGTTGTTGCCGAAGCCCAGATAGAGGCTGTCGGCATGGGCGGGGATGGCGGCCAGCGTGCCGAGGCCGACCAGCGCCGAAAGGGCCGCCGTCTTGATCATGGTGTACATGGTTTTCTCTCCTTGTTGCGGGCTTGTGCCCGTCCTCGTGAAACCGATGGTGGGAGAATGCACTCGCCTGTCTGAACTATTTACGAACCCGCCGTTCATCTGCGGTTCATGTGGCGGGAAAAGGAAATCTCAGCCGGTTTTTCGAACGATGCGCCTCAAACGCCCTGCCCTGCGTGGTTCCGGCGCGCCTTGCCGACACCGCCTCAGGGCTCGTCGTCGAGCATATAGTCAAAATAATCCTCCGGCTCGGCGAGGTCGGTTTCGCTCGCCTTGACCCGGCCGCGCATCGAGATGCCGGCCTCATGCACGGTCTCGGCACTGCCCGACACCAGACGGTGCCACCAGTAGAGATCGCGGCCCTCGGCAACCAGCCTGTAGGCGCATGTGCTGGGCAGCCAGCTGATGGTACGCACGTTCTGCGGCGTCAGGCCGACGCAATCGGGAACGCGCGCCAGCCGGTTGGCGTAGTCGGCGCAACGGCAAGTCCGCGCATCGAACAGCCGGCAGCCGACGCTGGTCCAGTAGATTTCGCCCGTATCCTCGTCCTCGAGCTTCGACAGGCAGCATTTGCCGCAACCATCGCAGAGCGATTCCCACTCGGCTGGGCTCATCGCCTCCAGCGTCTTTGTTTTCCAGAACGGTGTTTCCATCCCGGGGATGTGGCCCCAGCAATCGCCAAGGTCAAGCATCGCAATGGCCGCAATGGGGCTACACCCCAGCCGAATGACACGAAGTTGCCTTCAAAAGGCCGGCCAATCGCCCTGTACGGCCCCTACCCATGGGCAGCTGGAACCAATTTCGTTAAAATCGGTTTTCGGCAAGGATGGGACCCCACAAGGAGAATTTTCAATGAAACGCCAACCACGGATTCTGGCAGGCACCGCACTTGGCCTGTTGATGGCATCCGCGCCGTTAGGCGCATCCCCGCTTCAGGGAAGCGCCGCGTTCGGCTCCCTGCAACGCGGCCCCGTACCAATCATCCTCGCCCAGGCGGCTTGCGCCGAGGGCGAATCAGCCGAAGCCTGCGCCCAGAAGCAGCAGGGAGAGCAGAAGCCCGAGCGTAAGAAGCGCGAGCAGCAACAGACCGAACAGGCGCCAGCCGGCGAGGCCGCTCCCGCCGCCGGGGAACAACAGCCGCGCAGGAAGCGCGACCAGCAACAGCAACAGACCCAGCAAGCTCCCGCCGCTGAGGCCGCTCCCGCGACCGAGGAGCAGCAACCGCGCAAGAAGAAGCGCGACCAACAGCAGCAGCAGACCGAGCAGGCGCCCGCCGCTGAAACCGCTCCCGCAACCGACGAGCAGCAGCCGCGCAGGAAGAAGCGCGACCAGCAGCAACAGACCGAGCAGGCACCCGCCGGCGAGGCCGCTCCCGCGACCGATGAGCAGCAGCCGCGCAGGAAGAAGCGCGACCAACAGCAGCAACAACAGACCGAGCAGGCGCCGGCCGGCCAGACAGCACCCGCCAATGACAACCAGCCGGTCGAGAACCCGCGCAAGAAGCGCAAGCAGGACCAGCAGATCGAGACAGCACCTACCGAGCAGGCGCCCGCCGCCGAGCCCGGACAGAAGCCGGAAAAGCACAAGAAGCCGGCTGGGACGAACCAACCGGCGCCGGAGGCCACACCTTTGCCGACCAAGAAGGAAGCCCCGGCCGAACAGCCGGCGCCGAAGACCGAGCAGGCTCCTGCCGGCGGACAGGCTCCCGCCCAAGGCGAACAGCCGCAGGACAAGACGAAGAGGACCGTCAGGAAACCGGCAGGCGAGCAACCGGCGACGGGTGAGCAGCCCGCGACCGGCGAGCAGCCGCAGACCGGCAAGCAGCCCGCCACGGGCGAACAGCCGGCCACGAACGGCAAGGCCGTGCCCGCACAGGGCGAGAACCCAGTGCAGGGCGAGGCGCCCGCCGACAAGAACGCCGCTCCCATTCTCGACAGCCAGAAGGATGCCGAGCGCAGGGGCGGCAGAAAGCCCGCCAACCAGAATGGCGGGCAGCAGAATGGTGGCCGGAACGCCCAGCAAGGCACCGAGCAAGAGCAGAAGCCTGCGGTCGCTCCGGTCGACCAGGGACCGCCTCCAACCGACGACAAGGCCGCCCAGCAGGAGATCAGGACCGAAAAGATCGTCCCGGTGACGCAAGAGAAGGGCAAGCGCCTCGATCGCGCACCCGACGAGAACATCCGCGACCGCCGCCGTCCCAAGGGCGTCGATGTGCTCAAGGAGATCGGCGACCGGGTCATCATCCAGCTCAACGACCAGACGTTCGTCCAGAGCAATGACCGCCCGCGCCTGACCCGCGGCGCCAGGGATGTCTATTACGAGGACCTGCCGCAGGGCCGCACCCGCGAAACCGTCGAGCGCGACAATGGCATCCGGATCGTCACCATCCGCAACCGCTACGGCGACATCCTGCAGCGGTCGCGCATCGCGCCCGACGGCCACGAATATGTGCTGAGCTATGTCGACGAGAGGAGCTATCAGGACGAAAACGACTGGCGCGATCCAGGCGACGACCTGCCGCCGATGCGGCTGACCATCCCGCGCCGGGACTACATCCTCGATTCCGAGGATGTCCAGAGCCCGGACGACTACTACACCTTCCTCGAACAGCCGCCGGTGGAGAAGGTGCAGCGCCTCTATTCGATCAACGAGGTCAAGCGGTCGGCCCGCGTGCGTGATATTGCCCGGCGCATCGACCTCGACACGCTGAACTTCGAATTCGGCTCGTCCTCGATCTCCGACACCGAGGTGCAGAAGCTCCAGGGCGTCGCCGACGCCATGGAGAAGCTGTTGAAGAAGAACCCGGCCGAGACTTTCCTGATCGAAGGCCACACCGACGCCGTCGGCACGCCGGAAGCGAACCTTGCACTGTCGGACCGCCGCGCGGAGGCGGTGGCCGAAGCGCTGACCAATGCCTTCGGCATCCCGCCGGAGAACCTGACGACACAGGGCTATGGTGAGGAGTATCTCAAGGTCAACACTTCGGCGCCGAACCGCGAGAACCGACGCGTCGCCATCCGCCGCATCACCTCGCTGGTGGCGCCGGTGGCGAGCAACAATCAATAGTCGAGCTGTTTCCAGGGCTTGAGACAGCATCTGGAATCAGACTGGCAAGAAATATCCCACCCCGGCAAAACCGGGGTGGGCCCGAGTTCGGACTTATTCCGGCACGGAAGAATTCTAGCGGCATTAGAGCCGGCTCATTGAATCGGCGCCGTGCAGACCCCAGATTCTGGGCTGGGCGTTCCCTGCCCCGTCCCGACTCCAGCGGGACGCATTGCGCCCCGCCGGCCCTCTCCGGCGGGGTTTTTGCTTTGACGGAGTGAGCCTAGCCGTTCTCACCGCTCCTATACGGGAGAAGGTGACGGAGTTGGATGAGGCGGCGCTGCCGGCGCGCGATTTCCCTCAATAAATGCTTTTCACCTTCGTAGCCGAATTGGCGAATACCTCGTCCGGCACGAAGAAGTCGCCGGCCAGCGGTCCGGTCGCGCCTGGCGCGTAGGCCGAAAAATCCGTCACGCCTTCGGCGCGCAGCACCTCTTCATCGATGTAGAAATTGCCTGATGTCTCGCGTGACGGCCGCAGGAAGATCGCATGCGCGGCATCGGCCATGATGTCGGGCGAACGGCTCATCGCCGCTACCGTGGCGCCACCCAGGAGATTGCGCACCGCCGCCGTGTCGATGGTCGAGATCGGCCACAGCGAATTCACCGCGATGCCGTCCCTGGCGAACTCGGCGCTCATGCCCAGCGTGCACATCGACATGCCGAACTTGGCCATGGTGTAGGCGACATGGTTCCTGAACCACTTGGCCTTCATGTCGAGCGGCGGCGCCAGATTCAGGATGTGAGGGTTTTCAGCCAACTTCAGGTGCGGAATGCACATTTTGGAGACCAGGAACGTGCCGCGCGTGTTGATCTGATGCATCAGGTCATAGCGCTTCATGTCGGTTTCCAGCGTGCCCGTAAGCTGGATGGCGCTGGCATTGTTGACGCAGATATCGATGCCGCCGAATTTCTCCACTGTCCTGGCAACCGCCTCGGCCACCTGCGCCTCCTCGCGGATGTCGCACAGCACCGGCAGCGCCCTGCCGCCGGCCTGCTCGATTTCTTCAGCGGCGGTATAGATGGTGCCCGGCAGCTTCGGGTGCGGCTCGGCGGTCTTGGCGGCGATCGTCACATTGGCGCCGTCGCGCGCGGCGCGCAGCGCGATCGCCAGCCCGATGCCGCGCGACCCGCCGGAGATGAACAGCGTCTTTCCCTTGAGCGACATTTTTCCTCCGCTTCCGTTGCCTCTTTGCACGATCCTTGCCCGCGGCGGCTCCGGATACAAGGGCTTGGCGTCCCAAGGACGATGACGCAACGGAGGCCGGTATCGCCCAACGCCTGTTGGATGCCGTGGCTTTATGGTATATATTCTATACAATGAGGTAGATTATAGAATGGCAATGTCGATCAAGAATGTGGAAGTCGAACAACTGGCGCGCGAGTTGGCGCGCCGGCGTCGGGTGTCCGTCACTGAGGCGATCCGCCAGAGTCTCGAGCGCGAGATTGCCCGCGAGCGGCTGGTGCCGCGTGACGAACCCGATAGTCTCTTCCAGCGCCTGATGGCGATCGCCGACAATGCCGGCAAGATTCCAAGACGCGAGAATGCGATGACCGAAGATGAGATCCTCGGTTACGATGAACTTGGAATCCCGACGCGATGATCGTCGATTCATCGGCTCTCGTCGCGGTTCTGCGCGCCGAACCTGGGCATGATCAATTTGTGCGCGCCATCACCAACGCCGGGAGACGGCTGATCGCGGCGCCAACGCTGCTTGAGACGACGATGGTGCTGGTCGGCGGCTGGCAGGACGAGATAGCCGATCGTCTTGACGCCTTCCTGAGCGCGGCTTCGATCGATACGATCCCGTTCACGGCCGACCATGCGGCGGTAGCCCGTCAAGCCTTCCTGCGCTATGGCAAGGGCAGACATCCGGCCGCGCTTAATTTCGGCGACTGCATCGCCTATGCCGCGGCTCGGCTCGAGGTCATGCCGTTATTATTCAAGGGCAATGATTTTCGACTAACCGATATCGAACCCGCCATCTGACTGAGGCGCTAAACCAGCACCAGGCCCTGCCGCATGGCGATGGCGATGGCGTCGGTGCGGTTGGCGGCGCCGAGCTTGATCAGGATCGCGGCGACATGGAACTTCGCCGTGTGCACGGAAATGTTGAGCCGCCGAGCAATCACCTTGTTGGGCGCGCCTTCGGCCAGCAGCGCCAGCACTTCCGCCTCGCGCGGCGACAGCGTTGGGCGTACGGCATGCTCGTCGGAGGTTTCGTCCTCGAAAGACTCGCCCTCGCTGGTATGGAAATCCTCATGGCGCCCGCCGCCGCCATCGCCCGAGACGCGATACCCGGCTGTCGCCAGCCGCGCCGCCGCGGCAATCAGCAGATCGTCCGCGCCCGCGGGCATGACGGCAAACACCTCGCCGGCCGGCCGCTCGCTGCCGGCACGTCCCGACAGCAGCACCCGTGGAATTGAAGCCGGCACGGTATCACCGCTCCTGTCATCGACGATGGCAACGTCGGCCCTGCCGCCGCCAGCCACGACCGGCAGCAGGTCATCGCTGGCGGCAAGCGAGGCCGCCAGGCGCTCGGCACGGGCCGCGTCGCCAAGCGCAATCAGCACCACCAGCCGCCGCGAGGCGGCGCTGTCGGTCATGATCCGTTCGCTGGCGAGCATATCCATCTGGCCTCTCAGGAAAGTGGCTTTTCGCCGATGGTGAGCTGGACATCGCGCTGTTCGCCGCCACGCACCACGCCGAGCGTCACCGATGCGCCGGCGCTGTCGGGCCCGAGCCTGCGGATCAGCTCGCGCGGGCCATGCACGGCCTCGCCGTTCCAGGCCACGATAATGTCGCCCAGCGACAGGCCGGCGGCCTTGGCCGGGCCATCGTCGTCGAGGCTCATCACCATCGCACCGCGCGCGTCGCGGTCGCGCACCGGATGCAGGCCGGCCCCGAGATAGCCGCGCGCGACATGGCCCTTCTCGCGCAGCGTCGCCACTGCTCGTTCGATCGTCTCGTAAGGCATGACCAACGCACGGCCGCGTGGCCCGAACAGAAGCATGCCGATGAGCGCCCCCTTGGCGTCCAGCACCGGGCCACCCTCGAAGCGGCCGCCGGCGCCGACGGCCAGGTGGATGCGCCGGTCGATGGTGCCGCCGCGCATCGAGCGCCAGGCAGGGCCGACTTCGCCGACCGAGCCGGAAACGGCCAGCGCCGAGCCCCGGCTGCTGCCGATGGCAAGGGCGACGTTGCCCGGCCGGACGAGATCCGCCTTGGCAAGGACAGGCGCGCTGACCGCATCCGCGGGCTTCAGCAAGGCAACCCCTGTGGAGGGATCGCGGCCGACGAGTTCGGCCTTCACCGCCTCGCCCGAGGCCAATGTCAGTTCGATCTCCTCACCGGCCTCGACGGCCTCCTCGGCGGTGACGAAATAACCGTCGCCCCAGTGGAAGGCGCTTGCCGTGCGGTGATGATGCGTGGCGAAGCTTGCCGTAGCGGGCGCCGCCTTGGCGGCGAGATCGGCGATGGCCTCGGAAAATGCATTCAGATTGAAGTCGCTCATAATGATCTCCTGGGTTTTCTCATGCCCAGATATCGCTCGGCGGTGCGTCCGGAGATACTCGCCTGACGGCTAGTTGCCGGTTCGACTGGCCATCTGGTCAGGTCGCGGCCGGTCGGGCTGCTCCGCACATATAGTTACGAAAAAGCCTGAAAACACGGAGCCCCCTATGGCCCTCGCCGCCCGGAAATTCGAATCCGATGAAACACTGCTCGATGCCTATTCGATGACGGTGGCCGACGCTGTCGACCGCATCGGCCCGGCCGTCTGCCGCATCGAGCGCATCGGCGGCCAGGGTGGCCATGGATCGGGCTTCGTCATTGCGCCGGACGGGCTGGTCGTCACCAATTTCCATGTCGTCGGCGATGCCAGAACGGTGCGCGTCTCGATGCCCGACGGCGCCTCAAGGGAGGGCCGCGTGCTTGGCCGCGATCCCGACACAGACATCGCACTGGTGCGTGCCGACGGCAGCTTCGCCGATGTGGCGCCGCTTGGCGATTCCAAGCGGCTGCGGCGCGGCCAGATCGCCATTGCCATCGGCAATCCGCTGGGTTTCGAATGGACCGTCACCTCGGGCGTCGTCTCGGCGCTCGGCCGCTCGATGCGCACTTCGACCGGCCGGCTGATTGACGACGTGATCCAGACCGATGCCGCGCTCAATCCCGGCAATTCCGGCGGGCCGCTGGTGTCGTCGGCCGGCGAGGTCATCGGCGTCAACACCGCCATGATCCATGGCGCGCAAGGCATCGCCTTCGCGGTCGCCTCCAACACCGCCAATTTCGTCATCTCGGAGATCATCCGCTTCGGCCGGGTGCGGCGCGCCTTCATCGGAATCTCGGCCGACACCACCAATTTGCCGCGCCGGGCGGCCCTTCTGTCGCAAGTCTCGACCAGCACGGCGGTACGGCTTCGCACCGTCGAGAAGAACGGCCCGGCGGCCGAAGCGGGTCTCAAGGAAGGCGACATCATCGCCGCCATTGACGGGCGCCCGGTCACCGGCGTCGACGATCTCGTGCGCATGCTCGACGCCGAGCGCATCGGCCGCGAGACGCTGTGCACGGTGGTGCGCCGCACCGGCGTCAGTCAGGTGATGGTGACGCCGGTGGCGCGGGCAAGCTGAGGCTGTCGCTCAACCCCCGGCCGCTCCCTGCGCATACCGCGCCAGAAATTCCTCGCTGGGCGGGATGGGCCTGATGACATCGATCAGCACCCCATTGGGGTCCCTGGTGATGAAATGGCGTTGGCCGAAGGGCTCGTCGCGCAGGGAACGCAGGATCGGCAGTCCGGCGGCGGTGGCGCGCGCATAGGCGGCGTCGGGATCCGCGACCTCGAAATTGATCAGCAGGCCCGAGGTGCGGCCCCGTCCCTCCTGCGGGATCGTTTCATGGTCGCCCTGGACGATGCCGAGGTTGACGCGCTTGCTGTCGACCGATTGCAGATGCACGTACCAGTCGCTCGTAAACAGCGGCTGGAAATCAAAGTGCTCGACATAGAAGGCGGCTGTACCGGCGACATCGCCGGTCATCAGCACAGGGTAATAGCTTGATATCTTCATCTTTCGCTCTCCTGTCGATTAACATACAGTCTGCAGGTAAACGCAAATAACATACAGGCTGTATGTATGCAACAGGAATCCGGACGCCGCTCCAACCGCGACCGCACCGAAGCGACACGCGGCGATCTCATCGCGGCGGCGCGAAAGCTGTTTACGGAAAAATCCTATGCCGAGACCGGCACGCCGGAGATCGTCGCCGCCGCCGGCGTGACGCGCGGCGCGCTCTATCATCACTTCGCCGATAAACAGGCGCTGTTTGCCGCCGTGGTCGAGCAGGAGGCGCAGGCGGTGGCCGAGGAGATCGACTGGGCGTCACCGTCCTCGCTCAGCGCCCGCGATGCGTTGCTCGCGGGTTCGGATGCCTATCTCGCCGCCATGCGCGTGTCCGGCCGCACACGGCTCTTGCTGCTTGACGGGCCGGCCGTGCTCGGCCGTGCCGAGATGGATGCGATCGACAACCGACACGGCAGCCGTTCGCTGCGCGAAGGCCTGGTCGCGGCAATGCGCGAGCGATCCATGAAGACGCTGCCGGTGGAGGCGCTTACCGCCCTGCTCGCCTCGGCCTTTGACCGGGCGGCTCTCGCCATCGAGGCGGGAGGATCCGACAAAGACTACCGGGTCGTCCTTTTGGCGCTGATCGACGGTCTGTCCCGGGCCTGACGGGAAACAACCTTCCCGTGGGAGTCGCGGGTCCGGGTGGGTGCTGGCGCCGACACGGCGAGATGTGGCGCTTCCGTCCCTCAACTCTGCGCGTTGCCGATCTCGGGCTCATCCTCCGGCACCTCGCCCGGCTCGAATTCGTTGAAGCAGCCAAGCTGACGCTTGAACTGGTCGATCAGCCAGGCCGCCGCCGGCTTCGGGCTGCGGTCGACGCGATGCATGGCATAAAGCGGCGAACTCACCTCCTTGTAGGGTTCGAGATCGAGCTCAACCAGCCGGCCATTGGCCAGATCCTCGGCGATGAGCCATCGCGGCAGACCGCCCCAGCCCAGCCCCGCGCGCATCAGTGTGTGCTTGGTACGCATGTCGGTCAGGCGCCAGGTGCGGTAGGCGAAGACGCCGTAGTCGCGCCCCTTGGTGCGCTCGGACTGGTCGATGACGACGAGTTGCGTGTGTTCGCGCACATCCTCAAGCGCGACCGGCTTCGGCAGCAGCGCCAGCGGATGGCTGGGTGCCGCGGCCGGCACCATGGACATGAAGCCGATGCGCACGAGATGCACGTCGACGTCGCCCAGAAGACCGCCGATGCCGAGATCGGCCTGTCCACTGACGACGTAGTCGGGAATAAGACCGAGCGAGCCGATATGCAGACGCAGCATCACCGCGGGAAACTGCGCCTCGAATGCCTTGAGCACCCTGACCAGCACCGGAGACGGCAACGCCACGTCGACCGACAACGCCACCTCGGCCTCCAGCCCGTGATGGTGCCCGTCTACCCGGGAGCGAATGCGCTGCAGCATGCCGATCATGCGCCTTGCATCCTCCAGCGTCGCCCGGCCGATCTCGGTCAGTTGCGGCTCGCGCGTGCCCTCGCGTTCGAACAGCTTCAGCCCAAGCTGCGCTTCGAGATTGGCGATACCGTAGCTGATGACGGATTGCGCCCGGTTGAGCTTGCGGCCGGCAGCCGAGAAACTCCCGGTCTCGGCAACGGCGACAAGGATCTGAAGCTGGTCGAGGGTCGGGTTGGGCTGCATCATCGTATCTATTTTATGGATGGATCGTATAGGAAATATACCAGTTTATTTGATTGGTTGATAGCCCCATATCTGGCGGGACAATTCATCCCACTGGAGAAACCCGCTATGTCCATTCTTCTTGTTACCTCGAGCCCGCGCGGCGCCGCCTCGCACTCAACCCGCATTGCCACCGAATTCGCGGAAAAGCTGCTTGCCGCCGATCCGTCGAACACGCTCGTCGTGCGCGACCTCGTCGCCAACCCGCTGCCGCACATCGATTCCGACTATTCGACCGGCATCTACACGCCGGCCGAGGCCCGCACACCGCGCCAGGCTGAAGTGGTCGGTGTTTCCGACGCGGTGCTGGACGAACTGTTCGCCGCCGACACGGTGATCCTGGCCACCGGCTTCATCAACTTTAACATCTCCTCGACGCTGAAGTCCTGGGTCGACCACGTCGCCCGTTCCGGCAAGAGCTTTGCCTATGGCGAGAATGGCCCCAAGGGCCTCGTCACCGGCAAGAAGGTCTATATCGTGCTGGCTTCCGGCGGCATCTATTCCGAAGGTGCGGCCGTGCAGATGGACCACGCGATCCCCTACCTGCGCTCCGTGCTCGGCTTCATCGGCATGACCGATGTCGACGTCATCCGCATCGAAGGCGTCGGCATGGGCCCTGACGCGGTGACCGCTGCTCTCGCCAAGGCGACCGCCAAGGTCGACGCGGTGGTGGCTGCCAGCCAGCAGGTGGCCGCGGCTGCCTAAGGCACCTCGAATCTGAAGTCGAAAGGCAGGCATTCGCGCCTGCCTTTTGCCGTTCAATAACGGCCCTGTCCGCGTGCTTCCCGAAGTGCGGGCAACGCGAACCGGTATGCGACCGCGCCCCTGGAACAGGGCAACCTTGACGACTCACTTCATAAATAATCACTGCGAAGGTGAATCGCAGTTATGACCGCTTTTACAGTACGGCTTTCCGACGACACGACAAACAGGCTCGACCAGCTTGCCGAAAAGCTCGACCGCTCGCGCTCTTATATGGCAGCCCAAGCCATTGAGGACTTTGTAGCTCGCCAGGAATGGCAGCTCGCGGAGATAGAGGCGGGATTGGCCGAGGCCGAGCGCGGTGATTCGCCAGCTGGCCGAGGGAACTGAAATCTAAGCGATGACGGCCTCGCGTGAGTCGCGCGAGGCCGTCATCGCTTCGGCGAACTGTCGTCGTCCACCGTCCAGCGACTGCGGCCCGGCGGCGGGCTGGAGCAGGCTGTGGCCACCAGCAAGGCCTCGGAGCGCAGCTCCTCGCTGAGCGCTGCCTCCAGTGCCGTCAATCAGATTGGTTTATTACGGTGAACGGGCGATTGCTATCTACAGCCGAGCCAATTGTGTTGTGGTCAACAGCCCGCCTCGGCTTGACCGCCGGGCAGCTCGCCCGACGGTCGGTATCCATTACCGATCGGCGCTTCAGCGTACCACATAGACGATGCGGCGCGTCGATGGCTCAACCAGCACCGGGCGGTTGTTCACATAGACATATCGGTACCGGTAGTTCGGGATCTTCTGTAGGGCCACCGTGTCAGGCAGGGTCGCGCCGGTCACAACCTTGCCTTGAAGGTAAACAGGCTTGACCCGATGCGCGCTGATGTAAGTGCGTACCTGTTCCGGCGGATTGATCACGGTGCCGGCTGCACCGCCGCCGACGACCCCAGCCGCGCCGCCCACAGCAGCGCCAACTGGTCCTCCAATGATAGCGCCGGCGATTGCTCCGGTAGCGCCGCCGGTGATGGCTCCGGCATTACCGCCTTGATCGCGAGGAGGTCTCACAACCGCGATGCCGGAATCGGCCGGCCGCTCGGTTAAGACCACCCGATTGCCGCCGAATTCTGCGGTGACGTAGTCGGAATAGACCCAGCCTTGACCACCGGCCTCGGCGATGGTGCACCATTTCGAGTTTTGCAGACAGCCGTTCAGTGTGGCCGTCTGGCCCGCCCGCAGCACGCCGATGACCGGATACTGCGAGCCCGGCCCGGCTCGAACGTTAAGGTTGGTAGCGGCGGACACGGGAGTGTCGGCGAAAGCTGCGCCAGACAGGGCAACAAGCGCGCCTGTTATAACGGGTAACAAAAGCCTTTTCATCGTTCTCTCTCCGTTTTCATGGTTCCCTCAGAGCCAAAACGAGGAAGAACCGTGTGCGTTCCGGCTAAAATTCCGTGCGTTTTTCATTAATTGTTCCCGTTTCTCGCGAACTTGGTGGATAGGCCGAGAGAGATGCGGGCGCGTCGGACACACGAGGGCGGGCTTGCTTTTCAGCAACCTGAAGGATCTTCTGCTAATTCTCCGCGTGGCTGAAGACAACAGCGCCGCTGTCCCTGGACTTCGACGCATGGGCACTGGAAAACGACCACTTTTACAGGCGCATTGCGCCTGACGGGCATGACTGCGCCGATGGTCCTCGAC